>NZ_JBIWKI010000028.1:0-113846 GCF_044765565.1 Streptomyces sp. NPDC102437
TCGATCAGCCCCATCACAGACGGCATCCGGCACCTCCACCGTAGAGAAGACACGACGTGTCATCTCTACTGCGGAAGAAGCTCCTTCACGCCTGACCAGCGGAAACCCAGCTATCACAGCCGGAAAGACAACGGCTTCTTAGTGCGACGCCGCTACCGCGACCGGACATCCACGAGTTTTCCCCATACGACAAGCCGGTACCGGGAGGTGAATTCGGGCGTGCAGGTAGTGAGCGTCACATAGGTACCGGCCTCGGTGTACCCGGTGTACGGCTTCACGTTGCTGCGCGGGATCGCGGCGATGACACCGCCGTCGCGCGGGCTCGTCCGCGCGAGCGTCCGGTCGACGGTGTACGTGTACACGGCGTCCCGGGTCTCGACGGTGATCCGGTCCCCGCGCCGCAGCCGGTTGATGTACCTGAAGGGTTCGCCGTGCGTGTTGCGGTGCCCGGCGAGCGCGAAGTTCCCGGGCCGGCCGGGCTGCGCGGTGCGCGGGTAGTGCCCGACGTACCCCTTGTCGAGGACGCCGCTCTTGCTGATGCCCTGGGCGACGGGCGCGACGAGCCCGATCCGTGGGATGCGGATGACGGCGTACGCCTGGTCCCACCGGGGCGCGGAACGGGCGGCACGTCCCCCGCCCGACGCCCCACCGGACCCGCCGGGCCCGCCCGGTTCCCCGGCCGCTCCCCCGCCCCCGGGATCAACGCCGGGCACCACCCCGGCTCCCCCGCGCTCCTCCCCCCACTCCCGCTGAAGAGCCCGCACCTGGTGCTCGGCCCCGGAGCGGGCCTGCCGGTTGGTCCACCACAGCTGATGAACAACGAGCAACAACAGGACGACGCCGAGGGTCACCACCAGCTCGGCACCCGTCCAGAGCCCGCGCGCGGCGACCCTGCGCCCTCGCGAGTTGCGCTGCACCACCACCGGTATCCGCTCCCGCACGGCCGCACGATAGGCCCCCGGCCCGTAACTCACCAGGCCTGGAACAACTCTCCGCCCCGGAGCCGTACAGCAGTACGGTGTGGTCCATGCGCCCCGACACGCCTGCCGACCACACCACCGAAGCCGAGCGCCTGCTGCGCGCCGCGGCGCGGTACCCCGAGGACCGTGAGCCGCTGCTCCTCCAGGCCGCGGCCCATCTGGAACTCGCCGGCGACCGCGCCCGCGCCACCACCCTCTACGACGAACTCCTCGGCTCCCCCGACCTCGATCTCGACCACCCGCACCTGGTCAAGGCCCTCAACGCGGCCAACCTGTGGGAGTACGGCCACGAGGCGGAGGCCCGCGCGATCATCGAAGGCATCCGCGCCGCGGGCCCGCTCGACCCGGGCCCCTGGGAGATCGTGGCCGAGACCCTCGAAGCCCACGACGAACTCGAAGCGGCCCACGACTACTTCTCGACCGCGCTGACGCTGCTCCTGACGCCGGGCGAGGAGGTCCCGTACGCCGTCCAGTCGCTGATTTTCGGCCGCCACCGGGTACGCAGGCTGATGGGCGTCGACCACGACTCCTGGGACGAGCTGGCCGACACCCTGCACACCGCCGCCGTCCCGCTGGACGAGCTCCACGACCCGAAGCGCCTGTGGTCGCTGGGCTCCTCGGACCCGGGCGAGCTCCGGGCCGAGATCACCCGCCTCCGCGCCGAGTTGGGCACGTACCGCACCGCGCTGTCCCGGCCGTTCCCCGTCGCGGTGCTGCACTGGCCGGCCACCGAACTCACCGAACTCCTCGCCGCCTACCCGGACCTGCGCGAGGAGTACCCCTCCCACCCCGAGCACCTGGCCCGCCTGGAGTCCGCCCTCCGCGACCTCCACCAGGCCGGTACCCCGAACCTGGGCATCGTGACCGGCACGGTCCCCTCGTACGAGGCGTTCGCCGCCTCGGAGGCCGCGTCCCCGTCCGACCCGGGCCTCCTCCCCCAGTACGCCACCACCCTCGCCGCCCGCGGCCGCGCGATCCCCTGGCCCCCGGCCCGCAGCGCGGCCTGCTGGTGCGGCTCGGGGCGGGCTTACCGGGAGTGCCACGGGGCGGACTGAATGTCGGCGGTGCGGAGGGGCGGGGTCGGGTCCGGGCATGCCTCGGCCGGCCACGCTCCTCACCGGCACTGAGGGCCCGCCTCGGATGTGCCCGTCTCCATGCGGTGAGCCCCCGCCCCATCAGGCGAATTCACCCGAACCCCCACGCTTCCTTCGGCGACGGCCCGCACGTCTGCCTGGGCGCGCGCTTCGCGCGGCTGCGGCTGCGGGTGCTGCATGAGGTGGTGTGCCGAACCCTGCCGCCGGGCCGACTCGAACTCGCGGGCCTGCCACGCCGCCTGGTGTCGAACTTCACCAACGGGGTGAAATCGCTTCCGGTGCAGGTGGGTGAGGTCTGAAATCCAATTCGGGGGAATGCCCTCCACGCCCACATTGAATGGAAGACCACGCGGCAGACTTCAGGTGGTCGCCGGAGGCAAGGGAGACCGAGACGGAGCGTTCAGAAAACGTGGATCAGCGAGTACGCGTGCAATCAATGTTGCCCTTTTCCCTTCGGACAGCATGCGCATGAGCGTGTCCAGAGCCTTCTGGACGATGTAGCAGTCGCGGTGCTCGAACCGTACGGGGACATCGTCCCAGCCGTCTCGGACGAGGCACAGCCTGTACGTACCGTCGGGGTTCCCGCTGGGATACCAGCCCAAGTCGATCACGTCGGCAGACATGTCAACCGCCCACCCGTCGCCCGTATAGGCAATTCGCTGAGCAGAGAGAATGTCTTCACTGAAGTACGCCTCGATTTCGGCGGGTGTCGGTGGTTCCTCTGGAGGGAACTCCACGAAGATATTAAAGATGACGGCCCAGCCGGCGGGGAAGCGCAGAGGCATCAGTTTACGCATGGATCGGCTAGCCATTCCTTGTCATTCTTGGGTGTGAATGAACAGATCCTGGTTTCGTTGATTCGGTAGGGTGCTCCGGATCCAGGTCGGTTATTTCCGCCCGCATCCAATAAGCCTCCTTATCATTGGCCCATCCGATTTGATTATCAAATTTCTTGAAAGCGTGGAAAGTTCCGCCTCCCTGGGGGTCTCGTTCGCCGTTTAGTAAAGTATCACGCTCCAGCTCCACCACTTGGGCTTCTGTAAGCGAAAAGAGGAATTGTCCGGGGCCGTCATTCTTGCTCGCTTCGCGCCTCTGGTCGGCGTTCTTTCCCTTCCAATGCTTTGCGTCTGAATAGTTGCGGGGGGCGACGTGCCTGGCTCGGTCAATCGTCTCACGCCAGCGCTTCTCTGCGTTCTCCTTTGATTCTTCATCTGGGTCGATGTCTTTGACGTCGTGGCGGCGTGCGTACGCCTCGCACTCGACTCGAAGAGCGTCCAGCTCGCGCTTGACGTCTTCGTCCTTCTCATTTCCGCCGAATAGTTCAAGTGCGACCATGGCGTTATCGGCGAGTGCAACTATGTACTCAAGCTCGGCTATTTTTCCAGCTGTCCTTCCGGATGGATCATCAATCTTTCTCAGTGCGGCAATAGTGTCGCTCGCCTTGGAGTGGATCTTCTCTGGCGTAGACGCCATGAGGATTCGTTTCGGCGGCACAAAGATGAGGTGGTGCCGTCGCCCCTGCATTTGAAAGGGAATGCGAACTGTCTTCGATTTACCATTTTCATTCTTGACGTCGGTGCTTTTTTTACCCGAATACCCTCTGCTGGTCCCAGTTCTTTCTTTGAGTTTGCTCCAGAGGGCTTTACCTTTCTTGACGATGAAGCTCACGATTTTGTCGATGGCCCTGTTCACCGGGCGAGCGACGGCGTGGAAGACGGATTTGACTTTGTTGGCGAGGGATCCGATGCCGAGGAGTGAGGCAAGAAAGCCGATCAGTAGCGGCACACTGGCCGCGAGGGCGGCCTCGACCATCTTCGGGACGCCCGCCGAACCCCCGTTGGCGATGGCGATCACCGCATCCAGGACGGCGTTGACGAACTCCACGATCTGGGCGCCCTGGTTCACGATGAACGTGACGATGTCGATGATTCCCTTGACCGCGCGGACGAAGGCGGAGGCGGGGTTGAGGAGGGAGATGATCCAGGTGATCCCGGCGATGATGACGGTGGGGATCAGGTAGCTGGTGAGTTTTTCGAGGATGGTGGCCTTGAGGTCGCCGGCCTCGGACTCGATCTCCTTGACGGCGCCCGCGGGGCCCTCGGTGGCGAGTTTCTTCGCGACGGGGACGGAGGACTCGACGGCGGTCATCGCCTGGTCGGGGATGCCCTTGCGCGTGATGCGGGCGCGGATGTTGGCCCAGGTGAGGCCGAGGAGGGAGCCGATGAGCTGGATGATGCCCTTGAGGTCGAACTTCTGCGGGAGTTCGAGACCCGCCTTGACCGCGGTGCCCAGCAGCCAGGACACGACCCCGGTCTTGAGGTGGGTGGCGATGTTGGTGACGAAGAGCTGAAGCCCGGCACCGACTGCCTTGACCAGGTTGCCCAGGAAACCGATGGGGTCCTTGATGATCTTCATGATCGCGGAGGCGGCCTTGGCCAGGATGCCGAGGAGAAGGTTCTTCAGCTCGTTGATCGTCTTGATGACGCCGACGATCGCGTCCTTCGCCTTGTCGATCAGCCCCTTGTTGGCTTCCTGGAGCTTCTTGATCTCCTCGTCGACCTTGTTCAGCGCGGCGGTGTACTTCTGGGCGAGGTCCTGGACGAGCTGCTCGGACTTCTCGTTGACGGTGGCTTCGAGGTCGTCGAACTTCCCCGCGAAGTCCTTCGCCGCGTCCTCGCCGAACTGCTTCAGGTCTGCGGGGAGCTTGTCGACCTCGGCCTTCAGCTCCGCCCGCCCCTTCGCGATACGGGCCTTCGCCCTGCCGAGCTCCGCGCCGATGATGTCGGCCACCGACGAGATGACCGTCTGCATCTTCGCGACGTAGAGCTTGCGGGCCTCCTGGTAGAGGTTGTTGGCCTCCTTGGGCAGGCCCGCGAACTTGTCCTTGACCCACCGCGCCTTGCCCGTCCACCCCGAATACCGCTTGTCCTTGTACGCCTTCATCCGGCGTTTGTGGTCGGCGGTGAACGCGTCGCGGGCCGCCTTCTCGCCCGAGGTGAATGCCTCGTCGACCTTCTTGTCGAGGCCGGACAGAGTGGTCTCGACGTCCTTCTTCGTCCCGTCGTAGACCTTCTGGAGCTTCGCCGTGACCTCGGCGCGCTTCTTCTCGTCCTTCGACTTCGTCTCACCCTTGCCGCCGTCGACCTGCTTGCCCGCGGAGGCGCGGGTCGCGGTCAACGCGTTCATGGCCTGCGCCCCGGAGGCCGCCGCCCCGGCCTTCGCGGTACTCAGCTGCTGAGCCTCGGCAGCCCTGCCCTTTGCGGGAGCCTTCGCGGAATCGGTCTCGGCGGTCTTCTTGGCCGAGAGAGCCTGATCGAATTCCGGCTCGTTGCCCTTGACGAGCTGGTCCTCGGTGACCTCCGCGTCCGCCATCGCCTGGTCGTTGGCGGCCGGCCCCTCGGAGAAGTCCGTCACGGGCGCGGGCTGCTGGGCGGGCACGGCATCCGCCGCGGACGGAGCGCCGGGGTTGCCCGGCGCCTGATCCGGGGTCATCGGGGTGACCGGCTTGTCCTTCGCCGCAGCCGTGTCCGGCGGAGCCTTCGTAGCGGTGTCGATGTCCTTGGCGGAGGAGTCCTTCCCGTCCTTGACCTTCCCGTCGACCTCGCCCTTGATCTGGTCGGCCTTGCCGGACTTGGAGAACTTGTCGGCGTCGTCGAGGTTCTTCGGCGCCTGCGCGTCGATCGCCTTGTTCACCGCGTCGATGAACGCCTGCTTGTTGAACTCGCCGGGCTTCGCCGCGTTCATCTTCTCGGCGTTCGCCGCCTTGCCCTGGGCCTCCTTGTCGTCGGGGGGTGCGACGGCCGCGTCCTGCGCGGACTTGGACTCGGCGGCGGCGGGGACGTGCGCGGCCAGGCGGACCTTCTTGGCCGCCACGTCCGCCTTGACCTTGCGGAAGCCGGGGGCCTGGGCGGGAGACGGTTTCACCGGGGCCGTATAGCGCTGCGCGACCAGACGGGAGACGGCCCTGTTGCCCGCCGCGCGTTGCAGGCGCTGCACGCTGCGGGAATCGGGGGCCGGACGGTCGGCCGACGGGCGGTGGGGTGGGGGCGCTTGCGAACGTGACACTTCGGGCTTAAGTGTCACGTTCTCCTGAAGGGGGGTAACCCTGCGGCCGGGTTCGGAGGCGGGGCCGTTCCCCGGAACCGCCTTCATCCGCCCTCCCGGCCCGTCGCTGCCGCGTACCCCACCGTTTCGGCCAACACACCAAGGAGAAACATACGAAGCCCGGAAGGCCCTACGGAAGACCAACTCCGTTATCTGCCACCGGACTTGCCCCAACGGGCACCCTCACTGCGCGAACGGGAACACGGAAGCGCACACCCCCGAAGGCCACGCGGCCACCACCCCTCCCGGAACCTCGCCAGCAAAACAAATCCACCGAGCAGTCCGGAATCCATATGGTTCTGCCATGCCCGAACTCCAGCGTCTCCGCCCCGACCACGCGCCCGCCCTGCTCACTTTCGAGCAGGAGAACCGCACGTACTTCGCCGCATCCGTACCGGACCGGGGCGACGCCTACTTCACCGACTTCGCCGCCCGCCTCACCGCCCTGCTCACCGAACAGGACGCCGGCCTCTGCCACTTCCACGTCCTGGTCGCCCCGGACGGCGAAGTACTGGGCCGCTTCAACCTGGTCGACGTCGCGGACGGCTCGGCCGAGCTGGGCTTCCGCATGGCCGAGAAGGCCACCCGCCGAGGCCTGGCCACGGCCACCGTCCTCCACCTCTGCACCCTGGCGGCCACGGAATACGGCCTGACCACCCTCCGCGCATCAGCCGCCCTCGACAACACGGCCTCCCGAACCGTCCTGACCCGCGCGGGCTTCGCCCCCACGGGAGAAGAGGTCCAGCTGGGCGGCCAGCCAGGCTTGGCCTACGTGCGGGGCTCGCGCGGAGGGCCCGAAGACGGGGCCCAGTAGCCGCCGTCCCAACGCAAAGGCGCAGGCAACCGGTGGCTTGTCAGTGCCACTTGATACAACTGCATACGTAGCTGGCGAGACGAGGGGATTCCGCCATGCCCAACGAGGTAGCAGGCAACGCAGCTCCGGTCGCTGGGCTGTATGAGACGCTGATCACCCAGCGCCTCGAAGATCGTATGAAGCAGTTCGACTCCGCGGGATGGCGCTCCATCGACGAAGTGGTTGGCGTTGAATCTGCACCAGCCGTACTGACCCGCCACATTGCGAACGTCGTGCGAAGAGTCCTCCAGGGCCTCTCGCTTGCGGAGCAGGTAGTCGCCGCAAACCACATCCTGGATTCGCTCAGCACCATCGAAGGCGCGACCGAGTGGGTCGACCTCGTCCTCGAAGGCCCGCGCCAACTGCTCGCAGTCGCAGAGCAAAAGGAGCCCGGCGTCTACGCAGTTCGCCCGGCGACTCCCCTCTCCGAGACAGCGCTCATCACCAATTCCCCCGAAGACCCGAGCCTGGGATTTGAGCTGCGAGCCGAGTTGGCTACGGCAGACCGCGTCGACCTCCTCTGTGCCTTCGTGAAGTGGCATGGACTCCGAGTCCTTGAGCAGTCGCTCTCCTCCGCGCGCGATCGCGGCGTCCCCATCCGCGTGCTGACCACCACCTACATCGGAGCCACCGAGCGTCGTGCGCTGGACCGCCTGGTCCACGAATTCGGTGCTGAGGTGAGGGTCAACTACGAGCTCCGCTCCACACGCCTGCATGCCAAGGCGTGGCTCTTCCGTCGCGACAGCGGCTTCGATACTGCGTACGTAGGTAGCTCGAACCTCTCCAAGGCGGCACTGCTCGATGGGCTCGAATGGAACGTGCGACTGTCGTCGGTGGCCACCCCGCCTGTCATCCGCAAGTTCGAGGCAACATTCGATGCCTACTGGAGCGAGCGCTCCTTCGAACCGTACGACCCCGACAGCGACGCATCACGACTCGATGAAGCGCTCGCCCAGGCTGGCGGGTCCAGCCGGAACGGAAGCCCCGCCATCACACTCTCCGGACTTGAGGTTCGTCCTTACCCTCACCAGCGCGACATGCTCGAACGTCTCGAAGTGGAACGCATCGTCCACGACAGGCACCGCAACCTCCTCGTTGCCGCGACCGGGACGGGCAAGACCGTGATGGCGGCCTTGGACTTCAAGCGCCTGCGGCAGACGCTAGGCCGCCATCCGCGGCTGCTCTTCGTCGCTCATCGCAAGGAGATCTTGGAACAGTCGCTGCGCGTCTACCAGAACGTATTGGTGGACGCGAACTTCGGCGAACTCTTCGCCGGAGGGGAGATCCCTGACGATTGGACGCACGTCTTCGGCAGCGTCCAATCGCTCAACTCACGTGCGCTGGACCGCCTCGCCCCAGACCACTTCGATGTCATCGTGATCGACGAGTTTCACCACGGTACGTCTCCGACGTACCGGCGGATCCTGGATCACTTCAAGCCGCAGGAGCTCCTCGGGCTCACTGCAACCCCGGAACGCATGGATGGACTGAACATCCAAGACGAGTTCTTTGACGGTCGGATCGCCGCTGAGATGCGCCTCTGGGAAGCTCTAGAGAACGACCTCCTCAGCCCCTTCCACTACTTCGGTGTCACCGACAACACCGACATGAGCGCCATCGCCTGGAAGCGTGGATCGTACGACGCCGGGGACCTCAGCAACCTCTTCACTGGCAATGACGCACGCGCCAGGCTCGTAGTGCAGGCCGTGAGGGATAAGGTTGCCGACCCGGGCTCGATGCGTGCCTTGGGCTTCTGCGTGTCAGTCGCACACGCACTCTTCATGGCCGACTTCTTCCGCCGAGCCGGCCTCAACGCGGTCGCGCTGTCCGGCGAGACCCCGCGCCATGAGCGCAAGGACGCCCTGGATCGGCTCAAAGCCGGAACGCTCCAAGTCATCTTCTCTGTCGACCTGTTCAACGAGGGACTCGACATTCCCGACGTCGACACCTTGCTTCTCCTGCGCCCCACTTCCAGCGCCACAGTGTTCCTCCAGCAGCTGGGCCGTGGCCTGCGTCGGACCGAGGACAAGGCCGTTCTCACCGTCCTGGACTTCATCGGTCAGCACCGCAAGGAGTTCCGCTTCGAGGAGCAGTTCCGCGCGCTGACCAACCTCACCCGCAATCGTCTGCTCACCAACATCGAGCACGACTTCCCACAGCTGCCATCTGGCTGCCAGATCATCCTTGAGTCGAAGGCCAAGGATCTGATCATTGACAACATCCGCAGCCAGATCAGTGTCAACGTCACTCAACTCGCCCGCGAGGTCGCCGACTACGCCGAGCCGCAACTCGCCAGCTACCTCCGGGAGAGCCGTCGAGAGCTCAAGGAGCTGTACCGCAACGGAAACTCATGGACAAGCCTGCTGCGTCGGGCGAAGCTTCTCCCCGAGCCCGCGCCAGGCGGCGAGTCCCCGCTACTCAAGCGCATCTCAGCCTTCCTCCATGTTGATGACCCACTCCGAGTCGCCGCCTACAGCAAGCTGCTCATCGACGATGCCCGCTCGTACAGCGAGCTCAGCGAACAGGAGCAGGCTTTCGCTCGCATGTTCTTCTTCTCGCTGTGGCCACTGGGCGGCGGCTTCAGCAGTTACCAGGAGGGCTTCGACACTCTTCGCCCTCAGCACGCCTTCCGCGACGAACTCCGCCAGGTCCTCGCTCACGTCCTGGACCAGGCTGACCACGTACCCGTCCCCCTGCTCGGCGAGCATGCGAGCCTGCCGCTGTCGGTCCACGCCTCGTATAGCCGCGAAGAGATCCTCCCCGCCCTCGGACAGTCCTACCTAGGTGGCTTCATGCCGGGGCACTTCCGCGAGGGCGTGAAGTGGTGCGAGAAAATCCAGACCGACGCACTGCTCATCACCCTCGAAAAGGACGAGAAGGACTTCTCTCCAGAGACTCGCTACAAGGACTACGCCCGGAACGAGCACCTGTTTCACTGGGAGTCTCAAAACCAGACCTCGGAGACGTCCCCCACCGGAATCCGCTACCAGACCCACAAGGAGAAGGGCACCCACGTCCTCCTCTTCGTCCGCCGCTACAAGAAGACGGACATCGGCGGGCCGCAGCCGTGGATGCTCCTTGGCCCTGCCGAGTACGTCGAGCACAAGGGCAGCAAGCCTATGGGCATCGTCTGGAACCTCCGTCACGAGATGCCAGCCGACGTGTGGACCTACTCAGCAATCGCTGCGGGTTAGCCGTCCAGGTCACCTATGCGCCAGAAGCGGCGGTGTGCTCGCAGGAATCGCCTCCTGACACGATGCTGTTCCACCATCCTCAGCGGAACCGACCGCGAAGTCAGACCTGCTGCATAGCGATCCACAACGCAAAAATCATCGGTCAGGTAGAGAGCGCCGCGATCAAGTCGCACATGACAGTTGGGGCATAGGCACAGCACGTTTCCTTCGACATCGGGACCACCGGCAGAGCCCCCGAGTGCCTGTATATGCGCGCCCTCGGCGTAGCTCTTGCCGTCCGCCCCAACTGTCAGAGCTAGGCCGCAAATCTGACACGTGTACTCATGCCACTGCTTGACCCGGCGGACAACAGCCGTGTCTCGGACGATGCGTTCAACCGTGGTCGTCCGTCGCTGCGTGGCCGCCTCAGACGTGTCAGCGCCGCTCTGATCGACCGTCCCCTGTCCTTGCTGGTCGAGGATGTCTCGGACCTGCTGCTCAACGGGCGTCAGTTCCTGTTTCTCAGCTGGGAGGCGACGCAGCCTAAACCGACAGATCTGAAATCCTGCCTTGCCGACTTCGGTCCACTCCTCGACAATCTCGTAGAGACCGTCGTACCGGTAACCACTCGCAGGCGAATAGTCTCGCTCCCCGTCGCTTCCTCGTATGACACGTATAGGGTTGATCGATATCCGACTTCTCCGCAGACCTGCGTTCCCACGGTTCTCCCAAGTCTGATCCTCTATCTGCCGACCAGTATTCCGATCCCGGCCCCCAGCACCTGTATAAACGACCTCATCCCACTGATCGAGATCGTCTTCATAGCCCTGATTCAGCACGATCGCGTCGGCAGCCCTTTCCCTCTCGTCATCAAGGCCCCACGAAATCCCTGCCTCACGCTCCTTGTGAAGCTTGGCATCCTTGACAGCCTGCCGAGAATCAAAGTGGGCGCCCGGAAGAAACCCATCCACATGTCCGAAGAAAGCTCTGTACGCAGCCATGCGAACATGCTTCCGACCATTCGAACATTTTCAATCACTCCTGCCACCCTGCTGCGACAAGTGGCTTAATTTCGACGCCACTTGACCTAAAACAAATCACCGATCAAGCCCGATCCGGCACTTCATCGAGGCCATAGGCACGCGCGGCCGGGGAGAGGTGGGGGACCAGCCTTGACTGCTCACTCAACCACCGCGGCTTCGAAGTGCGTTTGCGCACAGTCGAGGGCGTCGTCTGGATCGCAGCCGTGGGCACGGAGCCAATGAAGGAGATCCACAATCAGGTCGATTGCCAGCTCCCTCCCCAACGCCAGACCCAGCCGGTCACGGCGG
Organism: Streptomyces sp. NPDC102437; assembly: GCF_044765565.1. Classification (NCBI taxonomy): domain Bacteria; kingdom Bacillati; phylum Actinomycetota; class Actinomycetes; order Kitasatosporales; family Streptomycetaceae; genus Streptomyces; species Streptomyces sp. NPDC102437. The sequence continues at coordinate 11,536 of NZ_JBIWKI010000028.1, forward strand.
CCTCCCACCCCGACACTGCCGAGCCCACAAAGGCTCAACAAGGTCTCGGCTTTGTCGACTTGCGGGCTATCGACGTGATCGCTTGATGATCGAAGGCCGGTGGACAGCTCACACCAGGTGACCTTGGAGTCGCCTCGAAGGATGACACCCCAGCGATCCGCCACGCCGTCCACAAGGGCCATCCCCCTCCCCGTCTCGCTTCCATCCGCTGCCGCGACGAGCCTTGGGATTCCCCGCAGGTCAGGATCACTCACTTCAACTCGGAGGCGATCGCCGTTCATAGAAACGGCCAAGCAACACGGCGTCCCGGGGCCCACGTGCGTGAGCACGTTTGCAACCAGTTCCGTAACGCAGATCTGCGCCGCGTAGACAACCCCTGGCAAACCCCAGAGCTCCAGGTGCAAGCGCATCACTCGCCGCAAGCCGGCGAGCTCTTCAGCCTCAGCCAGGAACGCCAGGTCCCACGCCTTCCTGTCCATCGCAAAGCGACACTCACCCAAGCCGATCACCCTTACATCGCTTGACGGTCACCCTATGTAACCCATGCGTCTCATACAGTGGCAGTGAAACTCTCAAAATGGAACTCTCACGACGCGCCTCTGGGAGCACGCCACTCAGTGCACGCCCCCGGAGTGCGCTGCCTTGCTCAATGTGCTCCACGCGATGCACGCTCTTGAGGATCAACGTGGAGGATCTCAGCCATGCCAGTCGGACCAACCACCCGCAGACGCCAACTCGGCGCAGACTTGCGCCGCCTCCGCGTAAACAAAGGCCTCACCCTGGAAGAGGCTGGAGCTCGGGTTGGCATCTCCAAAGCAACCTTGAGTCGCTACGAGAAGAAAGAGGGCGCGGTCAAGTGGCCGGCCGTCGACGCCCTGTGCCGCGAGTACGGCGCTTCGGACCAGGAGCGGGCATCGCTGGTCGAACTGGCCAAGGGAGCCAAGATTCAGGGCTGGTGGCGCTCATTGGCCGACCCGATTCCCGAGTCGATGAACCTCATGCTGACCCTCGAAGACGAGGTGATCAGCGAGGATCACTACGCCTGCATGTACGTGCCTGGCCTACTCCAGACGCGCGAGTACGCAGAAGCGGTGCACCGCGCCTCGGAACGGCGCTGCCATGACCAGGAGATCCACCACATGGTGGACATCCGCATGAAGCGGCAGGAACTCCTCAACCGGACCGAGCCACCGCACATCTGGGCAGTGATTGATGAAGCAGTCATCCGACGCATCGTGGGTGGCCGCGAGGTCATGCGCGATCAGTTGAAGCATCTGTGTGAACAGGCCACTCGGCCGCACATCACGCTGCAGATCCTGCCGTTCGAAACAGGCGCCCATGCGGCAGCAGTGGGCAGCTTCGTCGTCCTCGGCGGCCCCTCACCCGAACTTGACGTCGTGTACGTGGACATCCTTGGCGGTGGTCTCTTCATGGAGAAGACGCAGGAACTTGCGCGCTATAAATTGGCGTTCGAGTACCTGCGTGCGCAGGCGTTGGATATCGAGCTGTCTGCCACGCTCCTGGATCGAGTCTGCGGAGAGCTCTGATGGATCGCGAACAAGCGCACTGGTTCAAGTCGTCGCACAGCGGCGGAAGTGGCACGGAGTGCGTCGAAGTCGCCGACCTGGACTCGGTCATCGGGGTGCGTGACTCGAAGCGGCCCCGCGGAGTTCGACTGACTGTGCAACGAAGCGCCTGGACCGAGTTCGTACGAAGCCTGCGAAGTTCTGCGCACCAAGAGCTCTCGGAGCACTCGTAGCCATCAGGCACGTCAGCGACCGTCGATTCTCCGAGGCGCCTGGGCGATGACGGGTAAGGATCCCAGATCAGACATTGCTCGGTCAGTGCGGGAGACGTCAGTTCTCCGGCTTCACCCTGCAACACACTTCACACCCCCTTGGTACGAGGGTGAGTCGACAGCCCATCACCTGACGGGCGGTTCATTGCTCGTCGTCGAGGCCCTGGATGTCGGCGGGCTCCGTTCCGTTGAAGGTCACGAGGATTCCGTGGGGGTCTGCCAGGCGGAGTCGGCTCTCGGTGAAGCGGATTGCCCAGGTCTGGTCGGCCCACACCGTTGCTTCGGGAGCTCCCAGCGGCAGCTCCGGGAGGTCCAGCCAGTTCAGTTCCTCTGTTGTGAGTTCGAAGTGTCGTTCCCGGAGCCGGGTGCGGCAGTACTCCAGGGCCTGGTCGACGAAGACGTCGAAACTGCTCACGACGTCGTGAGCGAGTTGGAGGGTGGCCTCGTCCGGCGGGGCGGCCGGCTCGATCAGCAGGCTTGTCGCGACTGGGTCCGTGCGCGCTGGATCAGGGAAGTAGCCGGTCCAGCAGGCCAGCGACGGAGGGCTTTCCACTCGGCTCAGCGCGAGCCCTGTGACATGCAGGACTGCGGGTAGCTCCGCGCCGGCACCAGTCTCTTCAGTGTCAGAGCCGCTCGGTGGTGCGCCGTTGTCGGACATCTGCTCAGCATAGGCCGAGGCCGATCGCAGACGTGCGTGCCGTCAGGCTTCGCCCGGCAGGGCCGTCGGTGTTGCGTTGATCCTTGCGAAGCGTTCTCGCCATGGGAGGTGGTCGGGCTCCGGTGAGGGGGCTTCGGAGTACGTGGCGTTCGCTGCGGCCAGGCGGCACGGGGTGCATTCCGTCTCGTCCAGCAGGGGGCGGAAGGTGTGTTTGTTGCCCGGGGCCTGGCATTCGATCAGATCGCGGGGGCGGGCGGGTTCGTAGGACTCGATGGGCGTGCGGGGCTCGGGGAGCTTTTGGACGAGGCGGTAGCGGAGGAAGCCGACTGCCGAGCGCACGCCTTCTGCCGGGCGTTCGGCGAGCAGGGCGTGGCGCAGGTCGGATTCGCTCAGGCCGCGCTCCAGCCACTTGACCGCCTCGACGGCCAGCTTCGCGGCCTCGCGTACGCCCAGGTGCAGTTCGCGGCGGGAGTGGCGCAGGGAGAGCAGGACGCGTTCGGCGCGGGCCAGTTGGGCGGCGTCGGCCGTGGAGGTCGGACGCCTCGGTTCGGAGGGCGCGGAGGGCGCGGAAGGCTCGGGGGCTTCGGAGCGCTCGGAGGGTTCGGGGAGTTCGGGGGCTTTGGGGGGTGGGTGGGGAGTGGTTTTATCACTGTGGTCTTCTACCGGTTCATAGCCACCGGCCGTCCGGGGAGCCGGTGCACCGACCGTCGGATAGTGCGTACTCGGTGGCCGGGGGGCGGGCAGCGGGAGTGGTGGGGTGCCTTCGCGTAAGCGGCACGCCTGGGCGGTCGTCAGGGGGTTGTTCGCTACCAGTTGCTCGGTGATCCAGCGGCCACCGTCGCTCTGGCTGCGCCACTCGTGTACGTAGCCGTTCTCGACCAGCTGTTGCTTCGCCTTCTGGTACGCGCGGCCCTTGATGCCCATCTTCTGGGCCAGTTCGCTCAAGGGCCTGAAGGTGGTGTTGTCGGGGAGGCTCTGCACGTACAGGAGCAGGAGCTTGGCGTCGCTGTTCAGACGCGGGTGGCGGATGACATCGTTCGATGCCTTCGTATAGCGCGCGGAGGGCGCGATAGCATGACGCAGCATTTCCGGTGGCCTCTCAGCTCCACTGGTGGTGTAGGCCCTCGGAAATGGTGTTGGCGCACCGCCGGGGGCCGCTCCATGTGCGCGTTAGCACACGGAGCGTGATGACTCGGTCACCGTACAGCACGTTCTTCATCTGCCGCCACGTGTACGGGCCTTCGCATCGGCTTCGGCTTGAGTGGTGCAGCCGCCCTGGCCCGCGCGGGCGTCGAGAAACACGTCGGGGAACAAAACACGTTGCCCGGACACCGCGCTGCCCTACATGCTCGCCCAACGGGCCGCCGTCACCGGCTCCGTCCTGCGCCCGCCGCAAGGCGGACACCCCCTACTCCTCGGGTTGTACGGCGGGTTCGTCAGCACACCTCCGTTCAGATGCCAGGAAGGACAGCACAGCATGCTCCGCGCCATCGACCTCGCCGCCCTCAACACCGCGACCAAGTACCCGTCGATCCCTACGTACCACGGGCTCGACCCGAAGAACGGCGGCCTCATCGAGGACGCGGCCGCGTTCGACGGTGACGTGTACCTCACCGAGAAGGTCGACGGCACCAACGGCCGGATCGTCAGCTTCCCTGGCGGTGATTACGTCCTCGGCAGCCGCGAGGAACTCCTCTACGCCCGCGGCGACCTGATCGGGAACCCCGCCCTCGGCATCGCCGACGCGCTGCGCCCCCTCGCCGACCGCGTCACCCCGCCCACCAGCGGCATCCGGGTCCTGTACCTGGAGGTGTATGGCGGCAAGGTCACCGCGGCCAGCCGCGAATACACCGGTAGCCGGACCGTCGGCTACCGGCTGTTCGACGCGGCCGACATCCCGCTCGATGTCCTGGAGCAGCCGCGCGCCCGGATCTCCAGCTGGCGCGAGGACGGCGGGCAGCAGTTCCTCGACGAGGGCGAACTGACCCGGTCCGCCACGGCGGAAGGCATCGAGCTGGTCCCGCGGCTGGCCACGGTGCGCGCAGGCGACCTGCCGAACGGCATCGCCGAAATGCAGACTTTCCTCGCCGGTCACCTGCCGACGAGCCGCGTGACCCTGGACGAGGGCGCGGGCGGCCACCCCGAGGGCATCGTGCTCCGTAACAGCGACCGTTCTGTGATCGCCAAGGCCCGCTTCCAGGACTACCGACGCACCCTGGGACGCCGCACCCGGCCCGCACGTGGCCGCTGATCACTTCTGCGGCGCCCGGCCGCCCCAAGAACCTCAAAACCCGTGGTCAGCAAGGGGCTGACCACGGGCAGAGGTAGAACAACGGGCTCACCGATCACGGAGCACGGGTGCTCCGATGCGGATCAGTGCTGCTGTGTCTTGCGGCGGCGGATCGCCAGGAAGGCGCCTGCCGCGACGAGTGCGGCGGCGGCTGCGGACAGCAGGCCGACCGGTGCGCCGGTGCCGGTCTCGGCGAGGTCGCCTTCACTGTGCGCGGACGGCGACGACGACGCGGCGGGCGAGGAGGCCGAAGCCTGCGGGGTGGGGACGGTGCCTGCGGGGGCGGAGGACGTGGGCTCGACGGGCGGCTGCCCCGGGCCGGACGGAGTGGCGGGAGTCGACTCGGGGGTGGTCGGGGTCGACTCGGAGGTGGAGGGCGTCGGCTTGGAGGAAGGCGTCGGCTTGCCGCCACCGGGCTTCTCGTCGCCGCAGTCGGTCCAGAAGACCTTCTGCTTGGCCCGGCCGTGTTCGCCGTCGAAGTTCCAGAACAGCTTGTAGTGACCGTCGGGCAGGGACTGGTCCGGCGTACGGCCATGACCCTCGGCGTCGAGCGTCAGCGAACCGGACTTCACGGTTTCGCCCTTGACGTGGGCGGTCGGGGCCCATGCCTCGATGCGCCAGTCGACCTTCTGGGTTCCGTCGAACCCGAAGGCGTCGAGGTAGAAGGTGCACACGTGCGGCTCGTTCTTGCGGAGCTCTTCGCCGGTCTTGGCATCGTGAATCTTCACGGTGCCGTTGTCCCCGGGGGCAGTGGCATGGGCGGCAGGGGCGAGCATTATCGCCGCTGCAACGGCAGCTGTGAGCGTGCCTGCGGAAGCAAGTGTGCGCATAGTTATCCAACGGTGAGAGAGATGGGCTTCCGTGGGGGGCTCCTCAGCCTCCTGCGACCTCAATGAGTCCGTCAAGGCACATCGATGCACCTATGTCGGCTAACGCATCATTCGCCCCACTGCTCTCACATAACGATTGAGGGCGAGGGGGGCGGGACGCCCGGTCGATTGCGCGATTTGACTTGACGCTACGTATCTAGAAAACTAGATGCATGTCGAGACGTGGAGCGATGGACCCGCTGGCCGTACACAAGGCGCTCGCCAATCCCGCGCGCCTGCAGTTCATGCAGTGGCTGAGGGAGCCGGAGAAGTACTTCGACGAGGACTCCTACCGGCAGCAGGGGCTCGGCTTCCACATCGGGGTGTGCGTCGGTGACATCCAGAAGCGGGCCGGGCTGGCGCAGTCGGTGGTCTCCGGCTACCTCCAGACCCTGAAGGACGCGGGGCTGCTCGTCTCGGAGCGCATCGGCAAATGGACGTACTACCGGCGCAACGAGCCGGTGATCGCCGAGTTCGCCGAGTACGTGCGTGACGAGTTGTAGGTCGCCCCGCCGCGCGTGCAGCGAGAGGGCACGAAGAGTGCCCCGGGGTCTTCCCTCCCGGGTCTCTCGCCGTGACCGCGCGGGCTGACATTCTGGGCGGGGCGGTGTTGTGTCGTGTCCGTGCCGATGTCTCTGCTTCTGCCTCCGTTCCCGCTTCCGCCCCTGACCCGTAACGCTGTCGACGAGTAACGCCGGAAGGAGCGAGCTTGCGATCCCGTGTCTCGGCCTCGGACCTTGAGAGCCGGAAGAGCCAGAAGAGCGAGAGCCGGAAGTCCGAGGCTGCGGCGTCGGCGCATGTCGACGGCGCCGGAGTCCCCGAGCTCTCGCCGCTGCAGCGCACCGTCGGCAACTCGGTCGTCCTGCGCATGCTTCAGCAGGACAAGGAACAGGGGCGGGCAAGCGAGGCGTCCGTTCAGCGTTCCTCGGTCCACGACGTCCTGCGGAGGCCCGGCAGGCCCCTGGACGGGTCGGTGCGGCAGGAGATGGAGAGCCGGCTCGGCGCCGACTTCGGCGACGTACGTGTGCACACGGACAGCGCCGCCCGCGCATCCGCCGCGGAGGTGGGCGCCCACGCGTACACCTCGGGCAGCCACATCGTGCTCGGGGACGGCGGCGGCGACCGGCACACCCTGGCGCACGAGTTGACGCACGTGATTCAGCAGCGCCAGGGGCCGGTCTCGGGTACCGACAACGGGGCCGGGCTCCGGGTCTCCGACCCCGGTGACCGCTTCGAACGCGAGGCTGAGGCCAACGCCACCCGCGCGCTCGCGGGCCCGGTACCGTCCGCCCGGCACGCCTCGGAACAGGAGGCCGGAAAGGCGCACGCCGATGATGACGCCGCGCTGCAGCGTCGCATCGTGAGGATCAAGAACGGCGCCCCGGGGACCGCTGAAACGGTCCTGTTCGAGGGCTTCTTCGCCGCCGTGGACAGTGCGGTGCAGTGGGCCTACGACTACGTCACCACCGCCCCGCGCCTGGGCCCGCTCAGCGACTACGACGGCTACACGAAACGTTGGGTCGAGGTCTGGCAGGAGTTCAACGCCAACGGCAGGAGCGGGGGAATCTCCAAGGAATTCGGGTACGCGGTCGAATCCGTCACCGAGGCCCGCCTGAAGGGCGAAGGACGGCCTTCGCTCCCCCCGGGGACGCGCTACTCAACGCAGGTGACGTTCGGTACCACCCGGCCCGACTACGTCCTGTACTCGCAGGGGCGACCCATCGGGGCCGTGGACATCACCGCCACCGCCAGCGAGGGCCACGTCCTGAACAAGACCAGCTGGGGCGCCCTGTTCCCGCAGTTCGGCGAGTCCGTCTACCTGTCCCTCGACCCCACCGTCACCGCCGGCATGCGGCTGGCCAACGACAATGCCGCACCCCTCACGGCCGAGGAGGCCGACGAGCTGAAGCAGCAGGCCGCGGCCAATCGCGCCATGTGGGAGGAGAACTGGCGGCTGATGGGCACCTCCTTCAAAGAGGACATGCAACGCAAGGGCATCATCAACGCCGAGGGCCGGGTGAAGCGCGGCGGCGACGCGTTCGTCCGCGAGCAACTGCGCCGCGATGCGGTCTTCACCTGGATGACCGAGAAACTGGGCGTCGATACCGACACCGCGAAGAGCAACGCCACGGTCATGCTGCTCAAGTTCAACCCGAGCTGGCCGAACTCGTTCTCCTGCAACGACTCCACGGGAAGCGTGTCCCGCGGCGAGGCATTCCTGACCTCGGTGTTCCCGAGGTGGGAACAGGGGCGGACCGTCTGAGCCAAACCGCCTGAGCCGGACCGTCCGCCTCGGACCGTCCGAGGTGTTGCCGTGCGGGCAACCACTCCCTTCCCTCCCCCATGATGCAATGCATCTACTTTTCTAGATTTAATGAAAGGTTCGGATCCTTCCGATGAGAAAGACCTCCCTCACCGTCCTCGTACTCGCCCTCGGCGTGTTCGGGATCATCACCACCGAGATGGGCATGGTCGGTGTACTCCCCCAGGTGTCGGCCGAGCTCGGCGTCACACCGTCCACCGCCGGCTGGCTCGTCGGGGTGTTCGCCCTGGTCATCGCGGTGTCCGGGCCGTTCACCACGCTGCTCGCCTCCGGCATCGACCGCAAGAAGGTGCTCGCCGCCGCGATCGCGGTGTTCGCCGTCTCCAACGCCGTCTACGCGCTCACCACTCAGTACGAGGTGATGCTCGCCTTCCGGATCGTCCCCGCCCTGTTCCATCCCGTGTTCTTCGCGGTCGCACTCGCCACCGCCGCTCGGCTGGTACCGGCGAAGGACGCGACCCGGGCCACGACGACCGTGTTCGCCGGTGTCACCGTCGGCTTCGCGTTCGGCGTGCCGCTGACGTCGTACCTCGCCGAGCACCTGTCCCTGGCATCGGCCTTCTGGTTCGGGGCGCTCGTCAACCTGATCGCCTTCCTGGGCATCCTGCGATTCGTTCCGCCGATGCCGGTCGGGCGAGGACAGCGGGTCTCCTACGGTGCCCAGCTGAGCGTCCTCAAGCGGCCCCGGATGTGGCTGACCATCGCGTCGGTCGTCCTCGTCTTCGCTGCGATGTTCTCGGTGTACGGCTACTTCGCCGAGTACCTGGGTCAGGTCACGCACATGGACGGTACGTGGGTCAGCGCCATGCTGATGGCGTTCGGCATCGTGATGATCCTCGGGAACTTCGCCTTCGGCAGCCTGCTGCGTCGCGGTCCCGTCCGCACCGTCGTCGCATACCCGGTGCTGTGCCTGCTGGTCTATATCCTTCTGTACGCCGCCGGGCCGCTGTTCGCCGCGATGGTTCCGGCGGTCCTGATCTGGGGTGCCGTGCATTCGGGCGGGCTCATCGTGAGCCAGAGCTGGCTCGGGCGGGACGCGAGCGATGCGCCCGAGTTCGGCAACAGCCTCTTCATCTCGTTCTCCAACCTCGGCATCACCGTCGGGACGGCGGTCGGCGGCTGGGTGCTGGCCGACCACGGTGCGCGGCAACTCCCCTGGGCAGGTGCCGGGTTCGCTGTCGCCGCGCTGGTCGTCATGGCCTTGCGGTTGAGGCTCGGCCGCGAAATCCCCAACACCCGGGAGACCGGAACGAGTTTCCCCACCGGCTCCGCACCGGTGAGCCAGAACGGCTGACCGGCCCGCCTCCCACTCCTCAGCCCTCGCCCCCTCGTTCCGCCGCACCTCGTCCCCCGCCCCCACTGGGAGCGGGGGACGAGGGCGCTTGTGGACCCTGCAGTGGGTGCCGCCAAACGAGTGCCTCCCGCACCATCTCCTGGGCGCGGGGCCAGGACTTTCGGGAGACTGAGAGTCAGTGCGGTGGTGCCTCTTGAACAGTTCATATCGAGAGGCGATTTCCGGCCACAACACAACACCCCTTACCCTGCGATACATCGGTCACCAACGGTCGGCCGGGACAGAAGGGCGACACCATGACCTCCGAGACCAGCACACTGGTCACCATCGATGCCACAACTACCTTGCTGGAGGCGGAACTTCCGCGCCTGGAGCAGCACCAGCAGAGTCTGGAGAAGGAACTCGCGACCGTCACCGAACGCCTGGAGTCGGTGCGTACCGCGCTGACCGCACTGCGCGCCCTGTCGGGCACCCCCGTCACCACCCCTGCGCCCACCGCGGGTGCCGACGCGTCCGAGGACGTCAAGGCCGCTGACGCCGCGACCGCCGGCACCACCGAGGCCGCCGACGCCGGGGTTGTGAGCGTTCCCGCTGCCCGGATTCCGCAGCAGGCGCAGGATTCCGTGGACTCCGTCGTCCAGGCGGAAGCCCCGCAGGAGCAGGCGGCGACCACCCCCGCGCGCCGCACCGCCCGCAAGGCGCCCGCCGCGCCCAAGGGCCGCAAGCAGGCGGCCACCAAGCCGAGGGCTCAGCGCGGCCAGACCAAGAAGGCCGCCGCCAAGCCCGTCGAGGAGGTCAAGGACGCCAAGAGCAGCAAGCCCGCCGAGGACGCGGAGTCCGCCGCACCCGCCAAGGCGACCAAGACCGCCAGGCCGGTCAAGGCCACCAAGCCCGCCGCACCGGCCAAGGAAACGAAGGCGGCCAAGGCCGCCAAGCCCGCGAAGGCCGTCGCACCGAAGAGGGCCGCGACCGCCGCGACCGCCGCGACCGCAGCACCGGCCGCCGACGACAGCGGCAGCCTCACCGAGCTGACCATGAAGGTGCTCGCCGAGTCCGGCGACACCCCCGTCCGCGCCCGTGACGTGACGAAGGCCCTGGGGCGTGAGCTCACCCCCAACGGCATCAACACCGTTCGCAGCACCCTGGACCGGCTCGTCGCCACCTCCCGGGCCCACCGCGCCGGCCGGGGCCTCTACCAGGCCCCCGCGAACTGACCCTGCCCTCAGGGGAGTTCGCTGGATGCCCGGTACCGCCACCTCGGCGGCACCGGGCATCCCGACGTTGTGAATCGCGAGGTGGCGGGAACGCGGCGAAGGCATCGGGGCGGTTATTCGTTCGATGCGGCTGAACATCGGTCTATAAGTTGCCCGCATGTCTTCATCACTGCGGCTCGAAAGGGTCACGGCGGACAACGTCGAGGCGGCCTGCCAACTGAAAGTACGTCCGGACCAGGACGGGCTCGTGAAGCCGGTCGCCTGGTCGCTGGCTCAGGCCTACACCACCCCCGACCTCGCCTGGCCCCGGTTGATCTTCGACGGCGAGCAGCTCGTCGGCTTCGTCATGGCCTTCTTCGACGTCCGGTTCTACCCGGACGATCCGAACGACACCAGGCTGCGCTCCGGACTCTGGCGGCTGAACATCGCCGCCGGTCAACAGGGCCGTGGGTACGGACGTTTCGCCGTGGAAGCGGTGTGCGAGGAGATCCGGCGGCGCGGGCAGAGGCGTGCGACCGTGACCTGGGTTCCCGGTGAACACGGCCCCGAGCAGTTCTACTTCAGGCTCGGGTTCCGGCTGACCGGGGAGAAGGCCGAGGACGAGGTCGTCGGTGAGCTGGAGCTCGGCGACGCGTAGTGCCCGCCACGCAGCAGTGCCCATCGTGACGGGCGGCGCTGTGACGGGCGGCGCTGTGACGCGTGGGGCTGTGGCCGGAAACGATCAGTGGGGGTGGTGGGCCGGGGCCCGTCACTTGGTGTGAGCTGCGATGATTCGCGCGCTCTCCATCGCTCCGCTCCGCGTGGTGTCCACCTCCAGGTCGTAGGTCACGCCCTGGTGGACCACGTCCGCCTGCAAGGCCGCCATGCCGGGTACGCGGTCGCCCCGCGCGGCCTCACGGGCAGCGGCGACGGCGCTGTCGCACCGGACTCCGACCCAGAGCACCCGGAGTCCACCGAGCGCCTTCTGCCACCGCTGCTGGGACGCCGGACCACCGAGGAACACCTCGTCCACGATGACCGCGGCACCGGCCCTGGCCATCGCGGCGATCCCCTCGATCCAGGCCGCCTCCAGCGCACGGAACTCGGGTCCCACGACCACCTCGCCGTCCGGAGCGAAATCGATGCCCGTGTCCGACTCACTCATGGACGCGGGCATCGCCTCGATCAGTGTGTCGACCCCGAAGGTCAGCCACGGGTCCGGCAACACCGTCTGAAGGCACCTTGCAATGCTGGACTTTCCCGAGCTGGAGCCACCGTTGAGCACGATCACCTGTGTCTTCACCGGACCACACTATGACCTGCCGGCACGACGGATGAAGGCCTCGCCACCGAACGGACCGGCCCTCTGTGATCGGCACCGTGGTCAAACACGGTGGTCAATCACGGTGGTCAACACGGTGGGGTCGGCTCATGACCCGCATGGCCGTCGGCAGAACCGATTCAGCAGCTCACGTCCGAGTGACGGAATTCCTCGTTCGACCGTAATCGCAGGTCAGCGGCACAGACTTGGGCCGTCTTCGGCCGTCTCTGATCACCGCACAAGGAGTTCCCCCATGCGTCTTCGTTCCACCGTCGCTGCCGCCTTCGGCGCGCTCGCGCTCATCGTCGCCGTGCCGGCCTCGGCCGACGCGGCCACCGGAGACTTCACGTACACGTACACCGGCCTCGACGGCTCACCGCAGCTCGGCTTCCTCCTGGACCCGCCGAGCCGCATGTGCATCACGCTTCCCGAGGTCGCCGACCCCAGCTCGTCGAACCCCGCCCACACTCCGTGGAACTTCACCAACTCCAGCGCTACGGTCTTCAGCGGCCCCGACTGTGAGGGCGACTACTTCACCCTCCGGCCCGACGGCGGCCACGCCAGCAGCCGGCTGAAGCTCCGCTCGGTCGTCTTCAGCTGAACCCACCGCACCGCAAGCCGCACCGCCCGACCCCAACCCCGGTACGAGCCGCCCCGCGCCCGTACCGGGGTGGTGTCGTTCGCGGGGGCGGGTGCGGGGCAAGTGCGGGAATGAGGCGCGGGGATCGCCGGGGAACTCGGAGGGCCAAGGCGCGGCCTGCGCGGCGCCGCGCCGCGCCGCCGTCATCAGCTACTGACAGAATGGGGTGAATGGCAGCACTCTCCGCACCTCCGCCCGACGCCCGGCCCCCCGGGCCCTGGCAGGACGGCGCGTTCCTCCACGCCGAGCTCCTCGCGGCGAAGGCACTCGTCTACGACCCGAGCGGGCTCGTGTGCACGCGGCCGGTGCCCGAGGCGGAGAGCGCCGAGTACGGGGCGCACGAGTTCACCGTGGACGGCTCCGCCGTCCGGTTCCGGGTGGCCCGGACCACCCCGGCCAAGGCCGGTCAGTTCGTGACGGTGTGGAAGCGGTCCGCCGGTGGCGGACCGATCCGGCCCTACGACTCCGGGGACCCCGTCGACCTCTTCGTCATCAGCACCCGCGACACCGGTGGCTTCGGACAGTTCGTGTTCCCGCGAGCCGTGCTCCGCGAGCGGGACATCGTGTCGACGGACGGGGCCGGCGGGAAGCGCGCGTTCCGCGTTTACCCGCCGTGGGTGGCGACGACCAGTCGCCAGGCCGGCCGTACGCAGGAGTGGCAGGCGGAGCACTTCCTGCCGGTCCCGGACGGCGGGGCCGCCGACCCGGACCGGTGCCGGGCGCTCTACCGGCCGTGACCGTGGCGGCCGGTCAGCGGTAGTCCTCGGGGTGGCCCTGCATCCAGGTGTTGATGCGGTCGCGGGTGCCGATCAGTTCGGAACGGTGCTTCTCCAGGTTGTCCGTGGAGGTGTCACCGTTCAACGTCTTGCGCAGGGCGGCGATCCAGGCGATCGGCTCCTTGAAGTGGCCGGGGTCCTGCGCGTCCGCCTTCATGGCCTTGTCCAGGCCGGCCAGTTCGTCGTGGACCCGGCCCAGGAAGTAGGCGCAGTTCGACGATCCCGGGGTGCAGTTGTCGTTCAGCGTGGCCTGGAGGCCCGCGAAGGCGTCGCGTACGGCCACCGGCCTGTTGCGCGCCGCCTCGGCCGCCTCAGCCGCCTCCGCGTTCGCCTTCGCCTCGTCCTTGGCGTCCTTCGCCGCCGCGGCGTCGTCGGCGGCCTTGGACGCGGCTGCGGCGTTCGCGGACGGCGCCACATAGGGAACGTCACCGCCCGGCCCCTGCGAGGTCTCCGCGCCCGAGCAGCCCACCAGGAACGCTCCGAGAACCGCCGCCGTGACCACGGCCGTTGCCGCGCCACGCGTATCGGAACGGGTGGAACCGCTGTAACGGACGGAGCGGATGGAGCGGATCGGCATGAGGCCCCCTCGTCAGGTGGCCCAGACCATACCTTCCCGCCCGGTTCCACGGCCTGGTCCCCACCGGGAACCGCCGATCAGGGTCTGCGGATCAACGACGGTCGATCAAGGACTGCAGCGCGGGGGCGTACAGGTCCGCGATGTGTCCGGCGGTGGCGTCCGCTCCGGCGCCTTCGCGGTGGAGGCTGAGGGTGGCGCCGAGGCCGAGGAGGTGGCCGGCGATCAGTTCGGCGCGCAGGGCGCGTTCACGGCCGGGCAGGCGGGCGGTCAGGGCGTCGGTGACCTGTTCGTGGAAGCGGTCGCGGAGCAGGGAGCGTTCGTCGCGGTTGCCGAGCGAGAAGACGACGCGCAGCAGTGGGTCGGACTGCAGTTCGCGGCGGCGGTTCACCAGTGTCACGACCATGTGGCGGCCCAGTGCGGCGAGTGGCGCGTCGAAGAGTTCGGCGGCGGCGGGGCCGAAGTCGGCGACGGTGTTGAAGAGTTCTTCCTTGCGGCCGAAGTGCTTGACCACCAGGGAAGGGCTCACTCCGGCATCGGCCGCGATCCCTCTGATGGTGACCTCGGCGTACGGGCGCTGCGTGAACGCCCGGCGGGCGGCACGCAGGATCGCGTCCCGGCCGCTGCCCGGGTCGCCGGCGGGCCGGGCAGAAGAAGGACCCGAAGACGAGGTCGGGGCCGGTGCGGTGGCCTGGCCGCTGGTCATGCGCCCTCCTGGATCGGCGTCGTCCGCGCACCGCCCTTCCGGTCGGCGGGGACGTCACGGTGCTCTTCGACCGTACCCGTCGCGGGCCTCCGGCCGCCCGGCAGGCACAGGGTGACCAGCAGCGCCGCCAGCGCCGCGCCCCCCGCGATCAGGAAGACCAGCTGGTACGCGTGGAGCGTCGGGGCCGTTCTGCCGCCCACCCGGAACGTGATGTTGGCCAGGACCGCCGCCACCGTCGCACTGCAGAACGCCTGCCCGATCGACCGCATCAGGGTGTTGAGGCCGTTGGCCGCACCGGTCTCGCTCACCGGGACGCCCCGCATGACCAGCGCGGGAAGTGCCGAGTACGCGATGGCCGTGCCCGAGGCGACGACCGTCGCGCCGGCGATGATCAGCCAGAGGTTGTGGCTGGTGAAGTACCGCACCACGTAACCGGTGCCCATCACCCCGGCCGCCAGCGCCAGGCTGACCTTCGGGCCGTACTTCGCGGAGATCCGCGCCGAGACCGGTGAGAGCACCACCATCATCACGCCGCCCGGCAGCAGGCAGAGGCCGCTGACGACGAGCGAGGCGCCCAGCCCGTACCCGGTCTCCTTCGGTTCCTGCACCATCTGCGCGGTGACCAGGGAGTTCGCGTAGAAGGCGAAGCCGATCAGCAGGGCCGCGATGTTGGTGAGCAGGACCGCCGGGCGGGCCGAGACCCGCAGGTCGACCATGGGCGACGCCGCCCGGAGTTCGTACGCGCCCCAGATCAGCGCCACGACGACGGCCGCCACCAGCAGGCCGACCGTCCGGGCCGAGGTCCAGCCCCAACCGGCGCCCTGGGTGACCGCGAGCAGCAGGCAGACCAGGGCCCCGGACAGCCCCAGCGCACCGAGGGCGTCGAAGCGGCCATGGGTACGGAGCGGGGATTCCGGCACGCACCACAGCACCAGCGCGATGTCGATGACGCCGATCGCACCCGAGACCCAGAACATCGTGTGCCAGTCGAAGTTCTCGACGACGAGGGCGGCGACCGGCAGCCCGATCGCCGCGCCGATGCCGAGCGTCGAACTCATCAGCGCCACGGCGGACAGCACCCGCTCGGGCGGGAGTTCGTCCCGCAGGATGCTGATGCCCAGCGGCAGGACGGCGAGCGCCGCACCCTGCAGGGCGCGGCCGGTGATCAGTACCCCGATGTGGGAACTGACCGCGCACAGGACCGAACCCACCACCAGCACCAGGAGCGAGGCGACGAGCACCCGCCGCTTGCCGTACATGTCACCGACCCGGCCCAGGACCGGCGTGAAGACGGCGCCGGTGAGCAGGGTGACGGTGACCAGCCAGCTCGCGGCGGCCGGGGTCGCGCCGGTGAGCGCCGGGATGTGCGGGAGCAGCGGGACGACGATCGTCTGCATCACCGCGACCACGACACCGCAGAACGCCAGCACACCGACGGCGAAGCGGGGGTGCGGCGCCTCACGCGGCGCCTCGGCGGTGGCGGTGGTCGGGGCGGGTGTGTCCGCGGGCATGGCTCTCCGTACGGTGCTCGGCGGCGAGGGCGTCGTGCGGGGCGCGGGAGCGCGACGCGGGGGTGCACATACGTTCACCCCCAGGGTAAACGCTTGTGCACCCCCTCCGCGACCGGAAATCCGGGCGCCGCGTCGGTCTCGGAGCGGCGTCGCGTTAGCCTCGGAGACCTGGGCCACAACCCTCCTGGGGCCCGGATCACACGGATGAGAAGGCGAAGGTGGCAGCGATGGCGAAGGTTCCGGCAGCGGCGGTGGCGGCGAGCGGGCTGGTCGGCGGGTACGCCGTCGCGCGGTGGACCAGGAAGCGGCCGCTGGGCGGGGTCGCCCTCGCCGCCGCGGGCACGGTCGCCGCGTACGAGTGGAACCGGCAGGCCGGACCGCGCGCGGCCGCCGGGCTGACCGCGGCGTACGTCGCCGCGTTCGCCGGTTCGCACCCGCTGGCCAAGAAGGTCGGCGCCTGGCCGGCCGTCTTCGCCGTGGCGGGCAGCATGGCCGCCGCGTCCTGGGCGGTCACCCGCCGGACCGCCTGAAGCGCGTACGGAAGACGGAAGCACAGCAGCAGGGGCGGGGGCCCTCCCAAGAGCCCCCGCCCCTGCTGCTGCCCGGACTCCGCTACGCGCCCAGCGCCCAGGACACCGTGTAGATCAGCAGGCCCGCCAGCGCACCCACCACCGTGCCGTTGATCCGGATGAACTGGAGGTCGCGGCCGATGTGCGCCTCGATCTTCTTCGACGTCTGGTCCGCGTCCCAGCTCGCGACCGTGTCACTGATCAGCGAGGTGATCTCCGCGCGGTAGGTCGTGACGACATAGACCGCGGCGTCCTCCAGCCAGCCGTCCAGCTTCCCCTGCAGCCGGCCGTCCGTCGCCAGCCGCGCCCCCAACGACATCAGTGAGGCCCGCGCCCGCAGCCGCAGCTCGCTCTGCTCGTCCTCCGCCGCCGCGATGATCATCGTGCGCACCGACGACCAGGCCGAGGCGATGACGTCCTGAACCTCACCACGTCCCAGGATCTCCGACTTCAGCCGCTCCACCCGGGCCCGGGTGTCCGAGTCCGTCTGGAGGTCCGCCGCGAAGTCCGTCAGGAACGTGTCGATCGAGGCGCGCGCCGGGTGCCCCGGCATGTCCCGCATCTCCGTGACGAACCGCAGCAGCTCCTTGTAGACCCGCTCCCCGACCCGCTTGTCGACGAACCGCGGCGTCCAGCCCGGGGCCCCGCCCTGCACCGCGTCCATCACCGAGTCACCGTGCAGCACCAGCCAGTCGTGGGCGCGCACGCAGATCAGGTCCACCACCCTGCGGTGGCCGCCGTCGGCGACGATCCTCTCCAGCATCTTGCCGAGGCCGGGACCGATCTCCGCCGCGTCGGCCCGCCGGGTGATCGCCTCCCCCACCACGGCCTGCACATCCGCATCCCGCAGCACCTTCAGCGCCCCGCGCAACGCGGTCGACAGCTCGGCGGTGACCCGGTCCGCGTGCTCCGGCTCGGCCAGCCAGGCACCGACGCGGCGGCCGACACCGAGCGCGTGGATACGACCCCGCACGACATCACCGGAGAGAAAATTCTCGCCGACGAAGGAACCCAGGGACGCCCCGAGCTGGTCCTTCTTGGTGGGGATGATCGCGGTGTGCGGGATCGGCAGGCCGAGCGGACGCTTGAACAGCGCCGTGACGGCGAACCAGTCGGCCAGCGCACCGACCATCCCCGCCTCGGCGGCCGCGGCGACGAAGCCCGGCCAGCCGCCCACACCCGCGTTCTTCGCCCAGGTGGCCAGTACGTACACCAGCGCGACCAGCAGAAGGAGGCCCGTGGCCGTGGTCTTCATCCGGCGCACACCGCGCCGCTTCTCCTCGTCGGCCGCGGTGTACGCGAACGAGGCCAGCGGGGCCGGACGGCCACCCGGCCCCGGTCGCGCCGCATCCGCCGCCCGTCCCCCGGCACGCTCCTGCTGCCGCGCGGCCTCTTCCCCGGCTCCGGTCCGGTCGATCCGTTCCATCCGCTCCACCCGTCCGCGTACGCCTCGCCCCCGGTGTCCCGTACGCATTGTCCCTACCTGACCTACTCCCGGGCCGCATGTCGAGTTCCCGACGCCCTGCCCCATCATGGGACCAGTCCGATTGATCATGAGGAGACACACCGCCCATGCCCAGGCGCCAGGGGTACGCCCTGCTCATCGCCCTCGTGGCGGGCACCGCCGTGCTCGCCGCCGCCGTGGCGTTCGCCGGCTCCCTGCTGTTCTCCGGCACCGGCACCGGCACTCGGCCGAAGCAAGGAGCCGTACCCGACCCGCGGTCCGTGGCCCGTACGCCCGCCGCACCCGCGCATTCCACCGGCCTCTGGGCCGCCACCTGGACCGCGGCCCCCGTCACCGGGGTGAGCGACTCGTACAACAGCAGCGCCCTCAACCGCCGCACCGTCCGTAACGTCGTGCACACCAGCATCGGCGGCGACGCGGCCCGCATCACCCTCTCCAATGCCTTCGGCACCCGTCCGCTGGTCATGGACCGCGTCACCGTGAACACCCGCCCGGTGACCTTCGCCGGCGCCGCCACCGTGACCGTGGCGGCCGGCGAGCAGATCGTCAGCGACCCCGTCACCGTCCCGGTCCCCGCCGACTCCGACCTCGTCGTCACCCTGCGCACCCCCACCGCCCAGGGGCCCGTCACCGTCCACGAGCGCGGCCACCAGACCTCGTACGTGGACACCGTGTGGGGCACCCGGCGGACCGACGGCTGGCGCTACCTCACCGCCGTCGACGTGCACACCCGGACCGCCGCCGGAACGATCGCCGTGATCGGCGACTCCCTCACCGCGGGCACCGGCTCCTCCCTCGACACGAACAGCCGCTGGCCCGACGTGCTCGCCGACCGGCTCGGCGGCCGGTACGGGGTGGCCAACGCGGGCATCGCGGGCAACCGCGTCCTGCGCGACGGACGCGGCGGACACGGCGTACGGGCGAGCGCCCGCTTCGACCGCGACGTACTGGACGTCGCCGGAGTGAAGACGGTCGTCATCGCACTCGGCATCAACGACGTGCAGCAGTCCCCGCAGGAGACCGACCCGCAGCGCATCGCGGACGGCCTGCGCTCCATGACCCTGCGCGCCCACGCACGCGGGCTCCAGGTCGTCGGGGCGACGCTGATGCCGTACGAGGGGTACGCCACCTGGACCCCCGGGAGCAACGACGTACGGGAACGGGTCAACGCGCTGATCCGGGCGGGCGGGATCTTCGACTCCGTCATCGACTTCGACGCGGCGGCCCGTGACCCCTACCGCCCGACGCGACTCCTGCCGGCCTACGACAGCGGCGACCACCTCCACCTGAACGACGCGGGGTACCGGCAGCTGGGCTCGATGGTGGACCTGACGACGCTGGTGCACGAGCAGCCCACGTCCGACCAGCTCTGACGGGCAGTTTCGCGTCGACGAACGGCACCCCGGGAGCACCCCGGGCTCCAGGAGCACCCGGGAGCTCCACAAGCACCCCGGGACTCCGCCCCTCTCAGTCCGACGGACCCTTCTCCAGCCGGCCGCGTCCGCTCCCGCGCTCCGCGTCCAGCTCCCGCTGCCGGTCCCGCAGCCGCGCCAGCTCCGCGTCCCTCAGCCGCTGCTTCTCCGCCTTGCTCCGCTTGCGCTCCACACCGACGCCGCCCAGCAGCGCGAGCCCGGTGATCCGCACCCGCGGGGAGTCCGGCGACGGGACCCCGTCGTCCTTCGACCGCTCCCCGAAGCCGCCCAGGATGCCGATCCCCCGGACCTCGACGTTCAGCTCCGGCGGAACCGTCACCTGCATGCCGCCCATGACCGCGAAACAGCGGATGACCACCTCGCGGTCCTCGAAGTTCGCCTCCCGCAGATCGATCTCACCGCCGCCCCACATCGCGAACGCGGTGAACTTCCGGCCCACCGTCCAGTTCCCCCGGCGACCGAACCCGCCCCAGATCGCGAACGCGCCGCTCGACGTGGCGGGCTTGCCGATCCGGTCCGCCCACCGCTTCTGCGATCCGGTGGTCCGTGCCGGAGCCGCCCCCACCGGGGCCACCGCGGCGCCCGGCGCGGGAAGATCCCGCACCAACGGCTCCAACTCCCCATGCGTACGGGCCTTGTAAGCCGCTTCGAGCCGCTGCTCGAACTCCGCCATCTCCAGCCGGCCCTCGGCAACCGCCTCGCGCAGGGTCTCGGCGACACGCTCACGCTCGGAATCGGAAGCACGCATTTCCGGAAGGTCACTTGTCATACCGCGGAGCCTATTGAACGTCCCCGCCCCCGTCCCAGTCCTACATGCCGGTGGCCGACTCATACATCTTCGCGATCACCGCCTCGATGTCCGGCTCCCGCACCGACAGGTCGACCAACGGGTAGTCCGCGGCGATCCGCGCGACCAGCGGAGCGGCCGAATCCGACGCCGGGAAGGCCAGCCACTGCCGCGGCCCCTCCACCTTCACCGTACGGACCGACGGCGCCGACTCCAGCCGGATCGGCGGCAGTTGATGCTCCAGATCGACCACCAGCGTCCGCTCGCTCTCGCCCACCTCGTGCAGACCGGCGAGGGCCCCGTCGTACATCAGACGGCCGTGGTCGATCACCATCACACGCTTGCAGAGCTGCTCGATGTCCGTCAGATCATGGGTCGTGAGCAGCACCGTCGTACCGCGTTCGGCGTTCAGATCCCGCAGGAAGCCACGGACCTTGGACTTGGAGACCACATCCAGCCCGATCGTCGGCTCGTCCAGATACAACACCTCGGGATCGTGCAGCAGCGCCGCCGCGATGTCACCGCGCATCCGCTGCCCCAACGACAACTGCCGTACCGGAGTGTCCAACAGCTCGCCCAGATCGAGGAGTTCGATACAGCGGTCCAGGTTCTGCCGGTACCGCGCGTCGGGAATCCGGTACATCCGGTGCATCAGCCGGTACGAGTCGCGCAGCGGCAGATCCCACCACAACGTGGTGCGCTGGCCGAACACCACACCGATCCGGTGCGCCAGCCTCGTACGCTCCCGCGAAGGGTCGATGCCCGCCACCCGCAGCCGGCCACCGCTCGGGGTGAGGATGCCGGTCAGCATCTTGATCGTGGTCGACTTCCCGGCACCGTTCGGACCGATGTACCCGACCATCTCGCCGCGCGCGACGCGGAAACTGATCGAGTCGACCGCCCGTACCTGCCGGCGTTCACTGCGCATGAATCCGGTCTTGCGACGCACGTCGAAGACCTTCTCCACCTGGTCGAGCTCGATGAAGCCGGAGGGGGTTTCCGTGTCCATGTCCGATGCCCTGTCCCGTTCGTAGTCGTGGTTCAACTTCCTGTACTGCGGTACGCGCGCAGCCCCGATCGCCAGCCCAGACCGGCCGGCAGCCAGCACAGACACGCCACCACCGGCGGCAGGAACGCCACCCAGACCGGCAGATCCAGCGGGTAGTCCCGGCCCAGCACGTACAGCGCGGGCAGCCAGTTCACGAAGGCCAGCGGCACCACGAACGTCACCCCGCGCACCAGGTCCTTCGCGAAGACCGACGGCGGGTACTGCAGCAGTGTGTTCCCGCCGTACGTGAAGGCGTTCTGCACCTGCGAGGCGTCCTGCGCGACGAACTGGAACGCCGCCCCCGCCACGAACAGCGCCCCGAAGACCGCCGCCCCGCTCAGCAGCATCATCGGCATCATGGCCACCTTCAGCGGCGTCCACTCGATGTCCAACGCCACCAGCGCGTACGCCAGCACCAGCACGCCCTGGATCACCCGCCCCAGCCTGCGCAGCGCGAACTGGTCCGCCGCCACCTGGGCGAGCACCGGGACCGGCCGCACCAGCAACGTGTCCAGCGTGCCGTCGCGCACCCGCGCGCCCAGCCGGTCCATCGAGCCCAGCAACAGATCGGCGAGACCGAACGCGGTGCCCGCCACCCCGTACAGCAGGGCGATCTCGGGCAGCGTGTAGCCGCCCAGCCGGTCCACGTGCGAGAACATCAGCAGGATCGAGACGAAGTCGAAGGCGGTCGCCGCGAAGTTCCCGAACGCCATCATGGCGAACGAGGCGCGGTACGCCATCGTCGAGCGCAGCCACATCATCGCGATCAGCCCGTACGCCCTGACCCCCTCGACGAACCGGGACCGCTCGGCGAACACCGCATCGGGCCAGTCCTCGGAACGGCCGCCCAGCCCGTCCGCGGAACGACCGCCGGGCCCGTCCGCCGCCCCGGCCGCCTCCACCGCACCGGTCGCGTCAGCCACCCTGGACCACCACCCTCCTCGTCGCCACCGACTGCACCATCCGCCCCACCAGCAGCAGCGCCAGCGCCCAGCCGGCCTGGAAGGTGTACGCCCCCACCAGCTCCCAGCCCGGGTACTTGCCCAGGAACACATCGGCCGGCACCTGGAGCATCGACGACCACGGCAGCGCCCGTGCGACGTCCCCCAGCACCCCGGGGAACAGCGTCAGCGGAAGCAGCATCCCGGAGAAGAACATCCCGGCCAGCCAGGACATCTGCGCCATCCCCGCCCCGTCCAGCAGCCAGAACGCGCAGAGCGCCACCAGATAGCGGATCGCGAAACTCACCACGACGCCGAGCCCCACCGACACCAGAAAGGCCACCCAGACCCCCGGCGAGGCCGGCAGCGCCAGATCGAAGGCGAGCGATCCCACCAGCATCGGCACGATGCCCCGCCCCAGCAGATGGAACGCGGCCCGGCCCAGATCACCTGCCAGCCACCACAGTTGGAGATCGACGGGCCGGTAGAGGTCGACCGCCACGTCGCCGGTCCTGATCCGCTCGATCAGCTCGTTCTCGAAGCCGCCGCCCATCATGGAACAGGTCATCAGCAGCGCCTGCCCCAGCCATACATAGCTGAGCGCCTGGGACATGTCGTAACCACCGAGCTGCGGCCGCTCGTCCCACAACGCCACATAGGTGTACGCGAGGATGAACCCGAAGACGGTGTTGGTGAAGACTCCGGCCGCCGTGGCGGTCCGGTAGGTGGCGAAGCGCCGGAACTGTCCCGCTGCCACCACCGCGTAAAGCCGCACCGCACACACCCCCCATCGCCGGGTGCCCAACGGCTTTGGACACCAAAGCGCAAGACCCTAGTCCAGCGGGGACGGCCGCCGCGACCGCTTTACGGGGGTCGATCCGGGGTCGAACCAGGGTCGATCCGGTGCTTATTCCCTAGAAAAGGGCACTATGGGGGAACTGACCGCGGCCGAGGAGTCTGCACGGACATGAGCGACGACCCACAGCAGCCGAGCGGGGAGAACGACCCCCGGGGCTGGGCTCCCAGGGACCCGGCCGCCCACAACCCCCAGACGTCCGGACAACCCGAGCGACCCAAGCAGCCCAAACGCCCCAAGCGCACCGGATGGCGCCGCGCCATCCCCACCTGGCGCATGGTCCTCGGCGCCGTCCTCTTCGTCGCCCTGCTCCTGATCGGCGGCTTCATCGCCGGCTACCAACTCGTCGACATCCCGCCCGCCAACGCCAGCGCCACACTCCAGTCCAACGTCTACCTCTACAAGGACGGCAGCGTCATCGCCCGCTCCGGCGAGGTCAACCGGGAGAACATCCAGCTCGCCCAGGTCCCGCTCACCGTCCAGCGCGCCGTCCTCGCCGCCGAAGACCGCGACTTCTACTCCGAACGGGCCATCGACCTCAAGGCCATGGCCCGCGCCGCCTTCAACACCCTCACCGGCAAGGGCAAGCAGGGCGGCTCGACGATCACCCAGCAGTACGTCAAGAACTACTACCTGGGCCAGGAACAGACCATCGTCCGCAAGGCCAAGGAGTTCTTCATCGCGGTCAAGCTCAACCGCGAGGAGTCCAAGGGACAGATCTTCGAGGGCTACCTCAACACCAGCTACTTCGGCCGCAACGCCTACGGCATCCAGGCCGCCGCCCAGGCCTACTACTCCAAGGACATCGGCGAGATCACCACCGCCGAGGGCGCCTACCTCGCCTCCCTGCTCAACGCCCCCAGCGCGTACGACATCGTCGTCCACCCCCAGAACAAGGCCGCCGCCCTCGCCCGCTGGAACTACGTACTCGACGGCATGGTCAAGGAGAAATGGCTCGGCCCGGCCGAACGCGCCGCCATGAGATTCCCCGTACCCGGCAAGGTCAAGCCCTCCACCGGCCTCTCCGGACAGCGCGGCTACATCGTCCAGGCCGTCGACGACTACCTCACCGGCAACCACGTCATCGACGAGGACACCCTCGCCACCGGCGGCTACCGGATCACCACCACCCTGGAGAAGAAGAAACAGAACGCCCTCGTCAAAGCCGTCGACGACAACGTCATGTCCCAAACCAGCCCCGACCGCCAGGCCGACCGCAACGTCCGCGTCGGCGGTGCCTCCATCGACCCCGCCACCGGCCGCGTCGTCGCCATGTACGGCGGCGTCGACTACACCAAGCAGTACGTGAACAACGCGACCCGCCGCGACTACCAGGTCGGCTCCACCTTCAAACCCTTCGTCTTCACCTCCGCCGTCGCCAACAACTCCACCACCCAGGACGGCCGGCGCATCACCCCCGACACCGTCTACGACGGCACCAACAAACGCATGGTCCAGGGCCCCACCGGACCCACCGGCTACGCCCCAGCCAACGAGGACGACGTCAGCTACGGGCCCATCACCGTCTCCACCGCCACCGACAAGTCCGTCAACGCCGTCTACGCCCAGATGGCCGAGGACGTCGGCCCCGCCAAGGTCAAGCAGACCGCCATCGACCTCGGCCTCCCGGAGAACACCCCCGACCTCACCCCGTACCCGTCCATCGCGCTCGGCGTCTCCACCGCCGGCGTCCTCGACATGGCCGAGGCGTACGCCACCCTCGCCAACCACGGCCGGCACGGCGCGTACGTCCTCGTCGACCGGATCACCAAGGACGGCGAGGCCCTCGACCTCCCCGACGGCGGACACACCGAGCAGGCGGTCAGCCGCGAAGCCGCCGACACCACGACCTCGATCCTCCGGAGCGTCGTCGAGAGCGGCAGCGGCACCGCCGCCCAGGCCGCCGGCCGCCCCGCCGCCGGCAAGACCGGCACCGCCGAGGAGGACAAGGCGGCCTGGTTCGCCGGCTACACCCCCGACCTCACCACCGTCATCGCCGTCATGGGCCAGGACCCCAAGACCGGCGTACAGAAACCGCTGTACGGGGCACTCGGACTCGCCCGCATCAACGGCGGCGGCGCCCCCGCCCAGGCCTGGGCCCAGTACACCGAGGCCGCCCTGCGGGGCACCACGGCCACGGACTTCGACCTCCAGCTCGAAAGCGGCGCCGAGGAATCCGCCCCGCCCACCGCCGAGGAAACCAGCCCCGAAAGCACCGGAACACCCTCCGAGAGCACCTCCAGCACCCCACCGGGCACCCCCGGCACCGCCCCGCCCACCAGCCCGTCGATCCCCGGCAGCAGCGAACCGGCCACCGGCGGCACCGGCACCGCAGGCACCGACACCGGCAGCCCGACCGAGGGCACCACGGGCAACGGCCGCGGCGACAACGGTGGCCCACGCGGCGAAGACAACGGCGGCGGAGGTCCGGGCGGGTACGACGACGGCGAGGGCCCGGACGGGTACAACGGTGCCAGGGGCGGCGACGAACTCCTCCCCGGCACCCGGG
This sequence comes from Streptomyces sp. NPDC102437, assembly GCF_044765565.1. Classification (NCBI taxonomy): domain Bacteria; kingdom Bacillati; phylum Actinomycetota; class Actinomycetes; order Kitasatosporales; family Streptomycetaceae; genus Streptomyces; species Streptomyces sp. NPDC102437. Next base: position 37,097 of record NZ_JBIWKI010000028.1, read on the forward strand.
GCACACCGGCCCCGCGTCAGTGACCCGAGGTCGCCTTCAGCCCCACGACGGCGACCAGCAGCAGACAGACGAAGAAGATCCGGGCCGCGGTCACCGGCTCGTTCAGCACCACCATGCCCAGCACCGCAGCACCGGCCGCACCGATCCCGACCCACACGCCGTACGCCGTACCGATCGGCAGCGTCCTGGCCGCATGGGACAGCAACACCATGCTCGCCACGATCCCGAGACCCGTGAACACGCTCGGCCAGAGCCGGGTGAACCCCTCGGTGTACTTCATCCCGATCGACCAGGCCACTTCGAGCAGACCGGCGACAACAAGCAGAACCCAGGCCATGACAGCACCTCCGACAAGACAGAACACGCGAACAACACGGGTGCGTCGTCTTTTCGAAGCCCGGTACGGCGCGTCTCGTCGGGGGTCACCCCACCGTAGCAAAGAACATGCAAAAGGCCTGGTGACACCGGTCACCAGGCCAAGCACACAGCTATGGACAGGGGCTACAGATAGAGCCCGGTCGAATCCACCGACCCCTCGAACCGGTCCGCCGCCACCGCATGCAGATCCCGCTCACGCATCAGCACGTACGCCACCCCGCGCACCTCGACCTCCGCACGGTCCTCGGGGTCGTACAGCACCCGGTCACCCGGCTCCACCGTCCGCACGTTCTGGCCCACCGCGACCACCACGGCCCAGGCCAGCCGACGGCCGACCGCCGCCGTCGCCGGAATCAGGATGCCGCCACCGGAACGCCGCTCGCCCTCGGGCGTATCGGACCGGACCAGCACACGGTCGTGCAGCATGCGAATGGGCAGCTTGTCGTCGGTGTTCTCGCTCACGCCCCGCAACCTACCTGCCCGCCGCGCCCGCACGCCCCTCCGGGGTGCACGGACCGCGCGTCACCTCTTGCGACGCCGCTTCGACGCCACGACCAGACCCACGACACCCACCGCGAGCAGCGCCACCGGAATCACCCGCTCCGGACGCGGGGCCCCATCCTCGGACACGAACTGTGCCTTCACGTCCGACACCGCCCGGTTCACCGCGACGAACGCCCGCCCGGCCGTCCGGTCCACGGCCTCGGCGGCCTTCGCCTTCATCTCACCCATGATCGTATCCGGGTGCACCCGCACCCCGATCTCATCGAGCACCACCGCAAGCTGCTCACGCCTGCTGATGATGTCCGCCTCGATCTGCGCAGGGGTCCTGGCATCCGACACTGCGCCGCCTCCGTGGTCGTCGTCCGGTAAACCTTCATCGAAACCTTCATCGCCAGTCTGTCAGCTCGACCGTCCGCGCACCCGGCGGCACCCCTATTACGCTCGCTCCCGTACACCCCACGTGCCACCCGAGGAGAACCATGAGCGAGCGACTCCAGCCCGGCGACATCGCCCCCGCCTTCACCCTGCCCGACGCCGACGGCAACGAGATCTCGCTCGCCGACCACAAGGGCCGCAAGGTCATCGTCTACTTCTACCCGGCCGCCCTCACCCCCGGCTGCACCAAGCAGGCCTGCGACTTCACCGACAACCTGGAGCTGCTCACCGGCGCCGGGTACGACGTCATCGGCGTCTCCCCCGACAAGCCCGAGAAGCTCGCCAAGTTCCGCGAGAAGGAGAACCTCGGGGTCACCCTGGTCGGCGACCCGTCCAAGGAGACCCTTGAGGCGTACGGCGCCTTCGGCGAGAAGAAGCTCTACGGCAAGACGGTGACGGGCGTCATCCGCTCCACGATCGTCGTGGACGAGGAGGGCAAGGTCGAACGCGCCCTCTACAACGTCAAGGCCACCGGCCACGTCGCCAAGATCATCAGGGACCTCGGCATCTGAGCCGGGTTTCCGCCCGCCCCCGTGGCGCGGCATGTCCATGACGCTGGAGATTGATCACATCAGCGGGGACCGGAGCGAGGACCGGCGCGAGAATCTGCGACTGTTGCGCCCCAACTGCCACGCGACCACCGCTACCTGGTGCCAGGGCAGCGCCCGGTACGATGGCAGACAGTTGAGCGGCGGTGGCGCAATGGCGACGCAGCAGACTTAGGATCTGTGGCCCGTGAAACGGCTTGAGGGTTCGAATCCCTTCCGCCGCACAGTTGTAAAACGGCCTGTGAATCAACGGAGTTGATTCACAGGCCGTTCTCGTACCGCGGCGCGTCAGGCCCCCACCAACTCCCGCACCACCGGCACCAACGCCCGGAACGCCTTGCCCCGGTGGCTGATCGCGTTCTTCTCCGCCGGGGTCAGTTCCGCGCAGGTGCGGGTGTCGCCCTCGGGCTGGAGGATCGGGTCGTAGCCGAAGCCGTTGGTGCCGGACGGGGTGTGGCGCAGGGTGCCCGGCAGGCGGCCCTCGACCACGCGTTCCGTGCCGTCGGGGAGGGCGAGGGCGGCCGCGCAGGCGAAGTGGGCGGCGCGGTGGGCCTCGTCGATGTCGGAGAGCTGGGCCAGGAGCAGGTCCAGGTTGGCCTTGTCGTCGCCGTGGGTGCCGGCCCAGCGGGCGGAGAAGATACCGGGGGCGCCGCCGAGGACGTCCACGCAGAGGCCGGAGTCGTCGGCGATGGCCGGGTGGCCGGTGGCCTTGGCCAGGGCGTGGGCCTTGAGCAGGGCGTTCTCGGCGAAGGTGACGCCGGTTTCCTTGACGTCGGGGATGTGCGGGTACGCGTCCGCGCCGACGAGCTCATGGGTGAGGCCGGCGTCGGCGAGGATCGCGTGGAGTTCGGTGATCTTCCCGGCGTTGCGGGTGGCGAGGATGAGGCGGGTCATGTCACCCAGTATCGGGGGTGGTCAGGGAGTGCAGACCTTGCCGATCTCCGTGGCCGCGTCGGTGACCGGGGTGATGTCGGGGGTGGCGTCGCCCTTGTCGATGGAGTCCCGGACGTTGCCGACACCCGCCTGGAGGTCGTCGACGGCCTTGCCGAGGTCGGCGTTGTCGGTCTTGTCGCCGAGGTTGCCGAGTTCCTTCTCGATCTCGTCGAGGGCCTCGGAGGCCTGGGTGGGGTCGCTGGTGGCGTTGGAGACGGCCTGCTGGAGGTTGTCGACGCTGGTGGCGATGGCGTCGGCGGTACGAACGCAGTCCAGTGCCTTGTCGACGGCGCCGCAGCCGGACGCGGCGGTGAGGGCGAGGGCGGTCAGGGTCAGCGCGACGGTGATGCGGCGGTGGCGGGTGGCCTTGGCCATGGTGCGGTTCCTCCCCGGGTGCGGATACGCGGACGGGCGCACGGTTCGACCCGTGCGCCCGTTGTTCGTAACGACGCTCTGTGGTGCGTACTTGGTTGCTTCTTTACTCGCCCAGGGTGCGGGCGAGGGCCTCGTGCTGGATGACGGTGAGGTCCGCGCAGCCGGCCGTGGCGAGGTCGAGGAGGGCGCCGAGCTCCTTGCGGTCGAAGGGGGTGGCCTCGGCGGTGCCCTGGACCTCGACGAAGCGGCCGTCGCCGGTGCAGACGACGTTCATGTCGGTCTCGGCGCGGACGTCCTCCTCGTAGCAGAGGTCGAGGAGGGGGGTGCCGTCGACGATGCCGACGCTGATCGCGGAGACGGTGTCGGTCAGCGGCTTGCGGCCGTGCTTGACGATCTTCTTGTGCTGGGCCCAGGTGACGGCGTCGGCGAGGGCGACGTAGGCGCCGGTGATGGCGGCGGTGCGGGTGCCGCCGTCGGCCTGGAGGACGTCGCAGTCCAGGACGATGGTGTTCTCGCCGAGGGCCTTGTAGTCGATGACGGCGCGCAGGGAGCGGCCGATGAGGCGGCTGATCTCGTGGGTTCGGCCGCCGATCTTGCCGCGTACGGATTCGCGGTCGCCGCGGGTGTTGGTGGAGCGGGGCAGCATGGAGTATTCGGCGGTGACCCAGCCTTCGCCGCTGCCCTTGCGCCAGCGCGGGACGCCTTCGGTGACGGAGGCGGTGCAGAAGACCTTGGTGTCGCCGAAGGAGATGAGGACGGATCCTTCGGCGTGCTTGCTCCATCCGCGTTCGATGGTGACGGGGCGGAGCTGTTCGGGGGTGCGGCCGTCGATACGAGACATGGCGTCGACTTTATCGGGTGCGGCGGTGGCGTCCGTTCGAGTGCGTCGCGGGGCCGATCAGGTGCGCCACAGGCCCCGTCCCGGATGGGCGGGGCCTGTGCGGTGCCGGGCGGCCGGGTCGGCGGGGGCCGGAAACGGCCGGGCGGCGGGCTCGGCGGAGGGCCGGAAACGGCCGGGCGGCGGGCTCAGCGCAGGGCTGGGCGGCCGGTCACATCATGTCTTCGATGTCGGCGGCGATGGGGTCGGCGTCGGTGCCGATGACGACCTGGATCGCGGTGCCCATCTTGACGACGCCGTGGGCTCCGGCGGCCTTGAGGGCGACTTCGTCGACCTTGCTCGGGTCGTGGACCTCGGTGCGGAGGCGGGTGATGCAGCCTTCGATCTCGTCGATGTTCTCGATACCGCCGAGCCCGGCGACGATCTTCTCAGCCTTGCTGGCCATGGCCTTCTCCCTGGTTCTTCACGTGCGTGCGACGGCCCACCCTGGGTCCGTTTCGTCACCGTAACGCACGTTTGGCCCAGCTTCGCGAGCGGGTGGCTGGACCGTCCCCAATGATGACGATCACCGGTGCCCTGTCTTCCAGGCGGGTTACGCACCGTACCTCAACTGGTCTACACCAGTCTGCAACGACCGCCGACCGCGCCTTGTTCCGGGAGGATGCCGATGAGTTCGAGCAGCGCCGCGGTGCCACAGAAGACGTGGTGGAACGGCTTCTTCCAGGGCCTCCAGAAGATGGGCCGCAGCCTCCAGCTGCCGATCGCCGTCCTGCCCGCGGCCGGCATCCTCAACCGGTTGGGCCAGCCGGACGTATTCGGCGACGAGGGTCTGGGCTGGACCAACATCGCCAAGGTGTTCGCGGCGGCGGGCGGAGCACTGCTCGACTCGGGGCTCGGCCTTCCGCTGCTGTTCTGCGTCGGTGTCGCGATCGGCATGGCGAAGAAGTCGGACGGTTCGACCGCGCTCGCCGCGGTGGCCGGCTTCCTCGTCTACTACGCGGTGCTGCACGCCTTCCCGGTGGACTGCGCCCCTGGTTCGACGTTCACTTCGGGCGGTACCTGGTTCGGCACCTGTGTGACCGGCGATGCCAAGGTCACGGCGGCCGCGTACCAGAACCCCGGGGTGTTCGGCGGCATCGTGATGGGGCTGCTGTCCGCCTGGTTCTGGCAGCGGTACCACCGGGTCAAGCTGGTGGACTGGCTGGGCTTCTTCAACGGCCGGCGGCTCGTCCCGATCATCATGGCGTTCGTCGGCCTGCTCTTCGCGGGCCTGTGCGCCTGGCTGTGGCAGCCGATCGGTGACGGTCTGACCAGCTTCTCCAAGTGGCTGGTGGACCTGGACTGGGTGGGTTCCGGCATCTTCGGTCTCGCCAACCGGGCATTGCTGGTCATCGGCCTCCACCAGTTCCTGAACACCTTCGTCTGGTTCCAGTTCGGCGACTACACCAAGCCGGACGGCACGGTCGTGCACGGTGACATCAACCGGTTCCTGGCGGGCGACCCGACGGCCGGCCAGTTCACCTCGGGCTTCTTCCCGATCATGATGTTCGCCCTGCCCGCGGCGGCGCTGGCGATCTACCACTGCGCCAAGCCGCACCGCCGGAAGGCGGTCGGCGGCATGATGCTCTCGGTCGGCCTGACGTCGTTCGTGACGGGCATCACCGAGCCGATCGAGTACTCGTTCCTCTTCGTCGCACCGCTGCTGTACGGGATCCACGCGGTGCTCACCGGTGTCTCGATGGCGGTGACGTGGGCGCTCGGCGTGAAGGACGGCTTCAGCTTCTCGGCGGGTCTGATCGACTACGTCATCAACTGGAGTCTGGCGACGAAACCATGGCTGATCATTCCGATCGGGCTGGCGTTCGCCGCCGTGTATTACGCGATCTTCCGGATCGCGATCACCAGGTTCAACCTCCAGACACCGGGCCGCGAGCCCGACGAGCTGGAGGCGGAGATCGAGAGGAACCTCACGAAGTAGCAGTTCGGGCGGGCTTTTATCCTGATCGGAGCAGGCCCTCGGACCCATGCGGTCCGGGGGTCTTCGCCATGTCACGGAGCGTGGGTGATAGCTCGTGCGAAGTAGTCGGAATTTGCAGGTTCCTTATCTGACCCTCACCGTGCTACAACTGGTCTACACCACTGAGTGGTCCAGACCACGCGGCGTTCTGCCGCGTTTCTCGAGTCGCCGCCTCCCCCCGTCAACGACCTGGGCGGCGCCTTGTCCAATGGAGGAAGTTGATGTCCACGGCAGACACCGCACCCGCGGTCACCCAGAAGAAGGGTGCCGGCGTGATGTCGGTCATGCAGCGCATCGGCCGCAGCCTCATGCTGCCGGTCGCGGTGCTGCCCGCAGCCGCGCTGCTGGTGCGTCTCGGCAACAACGACATGCTCGGCAGGGCCTCGTTCCCCAACTTCGTCACCAAGATCGCGAGCTTCATGGCCGCGGGCGGCAACGCGATCCTCGACAACATGGCGCTGCTGTTCGCCGTCGGCATCGCGATCGGCTTCGCCAAGAAGTCGGACGGTTCGACCGCGCTCGCCGCCGTCACCGGCTACCTGGTCTTCCAGAAGGTGCTCGCCACCTTCACCGACAGCAACCTTCCCCAGGTCGCGACGGTGGTCGACGGCAAGGTGGTCATGACGGACGCCCCCGTGGACGCCAAGGTCCTCGGCGGTGTGGTGATGGGCATCGTCGTCGCACTGCTCTACCAGAAGTTCTACCGGACGAAGCTGCCCGCCTGGGCCGGGTTCTTCGGCGGCCGCCGCCTGGTCCCGATCCTCTCCGCCTTCGCGGGTCTGGTCATCGGCATCGTCTTCGGTTACATCTGGCCCGTCCTGGGCACCGGGCTGCACAACTTCGGCGAGTGGCTGGTCGGTTCCGGCGCGGTCGGCGCGGGCATCTTCGGGGTTGCCAACCGTGCGCTGATCCCGGTCGGCATGCACCACCTGCTGAACTCGTTCCCGTGGTTCCAGGCCGGTGAGTTCCACGGCAAGAGCGGCGACATCAACCGCTTCCTGGCCGGTGACCCGACTGCCGGACAGTTCATGACCGGCTTCTTCCCGATCATGATGTTCGCCCTCCCGGCCGCGTGCCTCGCCATCGTGCACTGCGCCCGCCCGGAGCGCCGCAAGGTCGTCGGCGGCATGATGTTCTCGCTCGCGCTCACCGCGTTCGTGACCGGTGTCACCGAGCCGATCGAGTTCACCTTCATGTTCATCGCCCCGGTGCTGTACGCGATCCACGCGGTGCTCACCGGTGTCTCCATGGCCCTCACCTGGGGGCTCGGCATGAAGGACGGCTTCGGCTTCTCCGCGGGCGCCGTCGACTTCTTCCTGAACCTCGGCATCGCGAGCAAGCCCTGGATGCTGGTGCTGGTCGGCCTCTGCTTCGCGGTGGTCTACTACGCGGTCTTCCGCTTCGCGATCACCAAGTTCAACCTGCCGACTCCGGGTCGTGAGTCGGACGAGGAGCTCGCCGAGCTCCTGAAGGCAGAGGCGAAGTAACCCTCACCTCCCGCCGCACGAGCACGACGAAGCCCTCACCTCCCACGGCGGGAGGTGAGGGCTTCGTCGTGTCCGCGGCGCCGCACACGGGGCGGGGCCCAGGGTCTTTCGTTTGGATCAGGCCGGATCAGGCACCGGGGCAGGCGAGCCCGGCGTGATCCAAACGAGAGGCCCTAGATCTCGTACACCGCCCCCGGCACCGCGACCTCGGCCGGTCCGTCGAAGACCACGCGGGCGTCGGACAGGTTGCGGTCGGCGTCGGTCCACGGCGGGATGTGGGTCAGGACGAGGCGGCCCACGCCGGCGCGGGCCGCGATCTCGCCCGCCTCGCGGCCGTTGAGGTGGAGGTCCGGAATGTCTTCCTTGCCGTGGATGAACGATGCTTCGCACAGGAACAGGTCGACGCCCTCGGCAAGTTCGTCCAGGGCCTCGCAGGCCCCCGTGTCGCCGGAGTATGCCAGCGAGCTGCCGCCGTGCTCGATGCGGATCCCGAAGGTGTCGACGGGGTGGCAGAGCTTCTCCGTGCGGACCGAGAAGGGGCCGATCTCGAACGATCCCGGCTTCAGCGTGTGGAAATCGAAGACCTCGCTCATCGCGTGCTCGGACGGGGTGTCGGCGTGCGCGGTGGTCAGCCGCTGTTCGGTGCCTTCTGGTCCGTAGACCGGGAGGGGTGCGGGGCGTCCGCCGTCGTGCCGGTAGTAGCGGACGACGAAGTACGCGCACATGTCGATGCAGTGGTCGGAATGGAGGTGACTGAGGAAAATGGCGTCGAGGTCGTAGAGACCGACATGGCGCTGCAGCTCGCCGAGGGCGCCGTTGCCCATGTCGAGGAGCAGCCTGAAGCCGTCGGCCTCTACGAGGTAGCTCGAACATGCTGATCCCGCGGACGGGAACGAGCCGGAGCAGCCGACGACGGTGAGCTTCATGGAGCTTGAACCTCCGAGACGTGGGAACGGGGAGGGTTCGTGCGGTCTGTTGAGCGGTTCGTCGAGCGTAAGGCGCGAAACAGTCGGTCGCTCCTCCACGGCCGCCCGTTGTGGGGGAACTCACCTGCTCTGTCACCGGTTCGATGGAAGCGGTGGTGACGCCGGTACGGTCGGGACATGGACATGTCCTGGTGGTGGATCGCGCTCGTTCTTGTCGTGCTGCTCGCGCTCGTCGCGGCGGTCGCCGATGGGCGGGGGCGGGGCGGGCGTCGGCCCCGTGGGAGTTCCCGCAGGTCGGCGGGGGCGGGGACGCGTTCCGGTGGGCGTCCGGGTGGTCGGACGCGTCCGCCGGCGGGGCCCGGCCGTGGGCCGGGGCCGGAGCACCGGCCGCGGCCGGGTGAGATCTGGTGGGCCGAGGTGCCGTACGAGGACGGACCGGGGGCGAAGGACCGGCCGTGTCTGGTGCTGTCGGTGCGGGGTGACTCGGTGCTCGTCGCGAAGATCACCAGCAAGTACCACGAGGAGCGGCCCGGGGTGATCGCGCTGCCTGCGGGAACGGTGGGTGACGCGCGGGCCCGGGCGAGCTTCCTGGAGACGGACGAGCTGCGGGAGGTGGCCGTGCGCGGGTTCCGGCGGCGGGTGGGTGTCGTGGACGCGGGGGTGTGGGAGCGGGTGCGGGGGCTGGGGTGAGGTGGGGTGCGCCCTGTTCCGGGCGCACCCCGACCGGGGCTGCCGGGGCCTATGCCCAGAGCTGGCCGTGGAGTGTCTCGATGGCCGCTTCCGTCGTCGGGGCCGTGTAGACGCCGGTCGACAGGTACTTCCAGCCGCCGTCCGCGACGACGAAGACGATGTCGGCCGGCTCCCCCGCCTTGACGGCCTTGTTCCCCACGCCGATCGCCGCGTGGAGTGCGGCGCCGGTGGATACGCCCGCGAAGATGCCCTCCTGCTGGAGGAGTTCGCGGGTGCGGGTGACCGCGTCCGCCGAGCCGACGGAGAAGCGGGTGGTGAGGACGGAGGCGTCGTAAAGCTCGGGGACGAAGCCCTCGTCGAGGTTGCGGAGCCCGTAGACCAGGTCGTCGTAGCGCGGCTCGGCGGCGACGATCTTGACGTCCGGCTTGTGTTCGCGCAGGTAGCGGCCGACACCCATGAGCGTCCCGGTGGTGCCGAGGCCGGCCACGAAGTGGGTGATGGACGGGAGGTCGGTGAGGATCTCCGGGCCGGTGCTCGCGTAGTGGGCGCCCGCGTTGTCCGGGTTTCCGTACTGGTAGAGCATGACCCAGTCGGGGTGTTCGGCGGCCAGCTCCTTGGCGACGCGGACCGCGGTGTTGGAGCCGCCCGCCGCCGGGGAGGAGATGATCTCGGCGCCCCACATGGCGAGCAGGTCGCGCCGTTCCCGGGAGGTGTTCTCGGGCATGACGCACACGATGCGGTAGCCCTTGAGCTTGGCCGCCATGGCGAGTGAGATGCCGGTGTTGCCGCTGGTGGGTTCCAGGATGGTGCAGCCGGGGGTCAACCGGCCGTCCTTCTCCGCCTGTTCGACCATGTGGAGCGCGGGGCGGTCCTTGATCGAGCCGGTGGGGTTGCGGTCCTCCAGCTTGGCCCAGACGCGGACGTCGTCCGAGGGTGACAGCCGCGGCAGGCGGACGAGCGGGGTGTTGCCCACCGCGGCGAGCGGGCTGTCGTACCTCATCAGTTCATGCCGCCGGCGACGGCCGGGAGGATGGTGACGTTGTCGCCGTCGCTGAGCTTGGTGGAGATGCCGTCGAGGAAGCGGACGTCCTCGTCGTTGAGGTAGACGTTCACGAAGCGGCGGAGTTGGTCGCCGTCGACGATGCGCTCGCGGATGCCGTTGTGGCGGCTCTCCAGGTCCGTGAGGAGGTCGGCGAGGGTCGCTCCGTTGCCCTCGACGGCCTTGGCGCCGTCGGTGTAGGTGCGGAGGATGGTCGGGATGCGGACCTCGATGGCCATGGCGTGGGCTCCTGTCGGAAGCGGAGGGGGGGCGTGGGGCGCGCGGCTCTGCCCCCGCGCGGGGGTCGGTGCGTACGTGAGGTGTTCTCGGGCCGCGTGCCCTGCTCAGGCCTTGCGGCCGGCGGGCAGGCGGCACGGACAGATCGCGCTGGAGAGCCTGCACAGGTCGACGTGCAGCCGCGCGACGAGCAGCATGCCCGGCGTCTTGTCGCTCACGTCATGGGGAACCATGCGCTCATCGTATCGATTCCCGGTCCGTAATCCCGAGTGTGATCTCACCTGATGGATGCTCGATGTTCGACAGGTGGACGGGACCGTGGTGAGCGCGGTCCCGTCCGGTCACCGGCCGGGGTCGGGGCGAGGTCAGACGGGGTCAGGCGGGTTCGTACGCCTCGACGACCTCGACGTCCTCCTCGGTGATCTCGCCGTCCACGATGCGGTACGAGCGGAACTGGAAGGGGCCCGCGTCGTCGGTGTCCGCGGTGGAGACGAGGACGTAGTGGGCGCCGGGTTCGTTGGCGTAGGTGACGTCGGTGCGGGAGGGATAGGCCTCGGTCGCGGTGTGGGAGTGGTAGACGATCACCGGGTCCTCGTCGCGGTCGTCCATCTCGCGGTAGAGCTTGAGGAGGTCGGCCGAGTCGAACTCGTAGAAGGTGGGCGAGCGGGCGGCGTTGAGCATCGGGATGAACCGCTCGGGGCGACCGGTCCCGGCCGGGCCCGCGACCACGCCGCACGCCTCGTCGGGGTGGTCGGCTCGGGAGTGCGCGACGATCTGGTCGTAGAGCGCCTGGGTGATGGTCAGCATTTCGCCAGGATAGGCGGGCCGGTGACCGGGCAGCGGAGGAAGGAGCGGGGCCTGGTGCGTGCGATCGCAAGGCGGAGGAGGAAGTCACGGCGGAGCCGTGCCGACCGACGGCAACGCCGCGAGCGCGCGTGCCAGGCCCCGCGACGCCGCTCCCCGGTCACCGGCCCGCCTGTGCATGCGGGCCCCGTCGTACCGAGGCGTGGTACGAGAGGGCCCGCATCGTGGACATGACCGCTGAAGCCGCAGGCCGGCGGCTCAGTTCTTCGCGAAGGCCTTGTTCTCGGGGTTGCGGGCCTTGAGGACCACGTACGAGACGGCGAGGAGCGCGGCCCAGAGCGGGGCGCAGTACAGCGAGATCCTGGCGTCCTCGTCGATGCCCATCATCACGATGACCATGGCGATGAACGCAAGTGCGAAGAGGCTGGTGAACGGGGCGCCGGGGGCCCGGAAGGTGGACTGCGGGAGCACACCGCGGCGGGCGAGGAACCAGTAGCGGATCTGGCAGATCAGGATCATGATCCAGGCCCACATGCCGGAGATGGTGGCGAACGAGACGACGTAGGTGAAGGCGTCACCGGGCCACTGGTAGTTGATCCAGACGCCGACGAGCATCAGGGCGGCGGAGAAGGTGGTGCCGACGAGCGGGGTGCCGCTCCTGGTGAGCCGGGTGAAGAACTTCGGGCCCTGTCCGTTGAGGGCGAGGTCGCGCAGCATGCGACCGGTGGAGTACATGCCGGAGTTGCAGGAGGAGAGTGCCGCGGTCAGCACGACGAAGTTGACGATACCGGCGCCGAGGCCGAGGCCCATCTTCTTGAAGGCGGCGACGAACGGCGAGACACCGGGCTCGAACTCGGTCCACGGGACCACGGAGAGGATCATGATGAGCGCGCCGACGTAGAAGACGGCGATGCGCCACGGCACGGTGTTGATGGCCTTGGGCAGGACGGTCTTCGGGTCCTTGGACTCGCCAGCGGTGACGCCGACGAGTTCGACGGCGAGGAAGGCGAACATCACGATCTGCAGGGTCATCAGGGTGCCCGTGATGCCGTGCGGGAAGAATCCGCCGTCGGACCAGAGGTGGGTGACGGAGGCGGTGTCCCCGGCGTCGGAGAAGCCGAGGGTGAGGATTCCGGCGCAGATGAGGATCATGCCGACGATGGCGGTGACCTTGACCATCGAGAACCAGAATTCGAGTTCACCGAAGAGTTTCACGGAGATCAGGTTCACTCCGTACAGGATGACCGTGAAGATCAATGCGGAGATCCATTGCGGAATTGCGAACCAGAACGTCATGTACTGGGCCGCTGCGGTGACTTCGGTGATTCCGGTGACGACCCAGAACAGCCAGTAGGTCCAGCCGGTGACGAATCCTGCGAAGGGGCCGATGAATTCGCGGGCGTACTCGGAGAAGGAGCCCGAGACCGGCCGGTACATGAGGAGCTCACCCAGCGCCCGCATGATGAAGAAGATCACCAGGCCCGCGATGGCATAGGCCAGGACGAGGCTGGGCCCGGCCTTGGATATCGCCTTGCCCGCACCGAGGAAGAGTCCGGTGCCGATGGCTCCGCCGATGGCGATCATCTGGATCTGACGGGCGCCGAGGGCCCGCTGGTATCCCTCACCGGCCACTTCGGCGTCCGCGACCTCTACGGTCTGCTCGCCGCTGTTCCCGTTGTCGACCTGCGCCGATTTCATGTGCTGCGCCTTTCTCCACGCCGAGCCGCGCCGTTGAGGCCGCGGATCAGGTCCCGATCCCCCCGGATATGGATGGAGTGCCGCCGGTGGTGGCCGGCCCATGGCGCCCTCGGGAACAGGGGTGGCGTTCCCGAGTGGTCGTGAAGATTTATCACGGCCACCCGGGCGACCCACCGGACGTTCTGTGGCGTACAACACAGTTAAAAGCGGACAAGAGTTTCCTGCCGCAGCAAATAAGACCATTCAGGTGACGGGATCGTTATTCGGATTTGAGCATCCGTTGAGCGAACACCGGATGCTCGTCCGGGGCGTCGCACCGGACCGCTACGGCATCACCACAGAACGGCTACGGCATCAGCGTTTCCACGAGCGTTTCCTGGAGCCCGCCGAGCCAGAGATAGGCCATGACCATCGGCTTGCGCGGGTCACTGTCCGGGAGCCGGTAGAGCGAGTCGGCCTCGCCCTCGTCCTGGTCGGAGACCTCCAGGCGGGTGCCGATGGTGAGCCGGAGGTCGTTGAGGGCGCCGAGCCAGTTGCGGCATTCGTCGCTGGTGAGTTCGAGCACGGCGCCGCCGTCACCGTCGATCGTGAGCGCGTCCAGGGTGCGTACGACGGCGAGGGCGTCGGTGCGCTTGCGGGCGCGCAGGTCGTTCTCGGTGAAGCGGCGGAACTCGGCGGAGGCGGCGCGCAGTTCGCTGTCCTCGTCGCCGTACGCCTCGGGGAAGAGGCGGGCCAGGGCGGGATCGGTGGGCGGTTCGCTGGGCCCTTCCGCGAAGAGGGCGGCGAGCGGGTCCGCGCCCTCTTCGGGCTCGTCGCCGGGACCGATCAGTTCCAGCAGCTGGACGGCGAGGGAGCGCAGGATCGCGATCTCCACCTCGTCGAGCGCGACGGCCGCGCCGCCGCCGGGGGTGGCCTCGAAGTGGCCGGCCATGGGTTTTCTCCGATGGTGGGTCGGGCGGGGCAGGGAGGGGGTCGGGCGCGGCGGAGGGGGCCGGGCTAGTTGCGGTCCTGCGTGAGGGTGGCCCACAGTCCGTAGCCGTGCATGGCCTGGACGTCGCGCTCCATCTCCTCACGGCTGCCGCTGGAGACGACGGCGCGCCCCTTCTGGTGGACGTCCAGCATCAGCTTGTGCGCCTTGTCCTTGGGGTAGCCGAAGTAGGCCTGGAAGACATAGGTCACGTAGCTCATGAGGTTGACGGGGTCGTTGTGGACCAGCGTCACCCAGGGGACGTCCGGCTCGGGGACGACAACACTCTCCTCGGCCGATTCGGGACGCTCGATCTCTGTGGGTGCGACGCTCACCCACCCCATGCTGCCACTCGGGAGGGTGCATCGCACAAACGACCCGAGATCTCGTCACTCTGACGAAATAGGGGTAGCATCCGGAACATGAACTCTGCGGACCTTGGGCGTCGGGTCGGTGTGCCGTCGACCGCGCTCTTCACCGACCAGTACGAGCTCACGATGGTGCAGGCCGCGCTGAAAGCCGGCACGGCCGATCGGCGCTCGGTCTTCGAGGCGTTCACGCGCCGGCTGCCCGAGGGGCGGCGCTACGGCGTCGTCGCGGGCATCGGACGGGTGCTCGACGCGGTGGAGAACTTCTCCTTCGACGACGAGATGCTCACCTTCCTGCGCGAACAGCGCGTCGTGGACGCGCCGACGCTCGACTGGCTGGCCGATTACCGCTTCAGCGGCGACATCTGGGGCTACCCGGAGGGCGAGGTCTACTTCCCCGGCTCCCCGATCCTGCGGGTCGAGAGCTCCTTCGCCGAGTGCGTGCTGCTGGAGACGGTGATCCTGTCGATCCTCAACCACGACTCGGCGATCGCCGCCGCGGCGTCGCGGATGTCCGCCGCGGCCGGCGGGCGTGGCCTGATCGAGATGGGTGCACGACGCACCCATGAACTGTCTGCGGTGGCCTCGGCGCGCGCCGCGTACATCGGCGGCTTCAACGCCACGTCCGACCTGGCCGCGGGCTTCCGCTACAACATCCCGACCGTCGGGACGAGCGCCCACGCCTTCACGCTGCTCCACGACACCGAGCGCGACGCGTTCCGGGCCCAGGTCGACTCGCTGGGCCGGGGCACGACGCTGCTGGTCGACACGTACGACGTCGCCGAGGCGGTCCGTACGGCCGTCGAGATCGCCGGGACCGAGCTGGGGGCGGTGAGGATCGACTCCGGGGACCTGCTGCTTGTCGCGCACCGGGTGCGGCAGCAGCTGGACGAGCTGGGCGCCACCAAGACGAAGATCGTGGTGACCTCGGACCTGGACGAGTACGCCATCGCCTCGCTGGCCGCGGCGCCGGTCGACGCGTACGGGGTGGGCACGCAGCTGGTGACCGGCAGCGGGCAGCCCACCTGCTCGATGGTCTACAAGCTCGTCGCCCGTGCCGGATCCGCCGATCCCTCGGAGCCGCTGTGCCCGGTGGCCAAGAAGTCGCTCGGCGCGAAGTCGTCGGTGGGCGGTCGCAAGTGGGCCGCGCGCCGACTGGACGCGCACGGGGCCGCCGAGGCCGAGGTGATAGGCACCGGTGCCGTGCCGCCGGAGCTGGCCGACCGGCAGTTGCTGGTCGAGCTGGTCAAGGGCGGCGAGGCGATCGCCCGCGAGCCGCTGGACGCGGCGCGCGAGCGGCACATCGCGGCACGGGCGGGGCTGCCGATGTCGGCGGTGCAGCTGTCGCGCGGAGAGCCGGTGATTCCCACCGAGTACATGTGACGGGGAGAGCCGGTGAGCCCCGCCGCGTACGTATGAGGGAAAGGCCGGTGAGCCCTGCCGAGTACGTGTGGCGGGGGGAGCCGTGCGGTGCGGTGACCGGCGCGCCGGTCACGCCCGCGGCCACGGACGCCGCAAGGGCTCCGTTCCGTCCCCTCCCTATCCGGAGCCGGAGTCTCTAGGCTCGAATACGCCCCATAAGGCCAGAACTCGCCCCCACCCCCATGTACGCCGACCGTCCCCCACCGAAGGACACCCGTCATGCACCGCGCGTTGATCGTCGTCGATGTCCAGAACGACTTCTGCGAGGGCGGCAGCCTCGCCGTGACGGGCGGCGCCGATGTCGCCGCCGCCGTCACCGACCTGATCGGCGAGGCCCAGGCCGGGTACGACCATGTGGTGGCCACCCGTGACCACCACATCGACCCGGGCAGCCACTTCTCCGGCCTCCCGGACTTCGAGAACTCCTGGCCCGCGCACTGCGTGGCCGGCACGGAGGGCGTCGGCTTCCACCCCAATTTCGCACCGGCGGTCGCCTCGGGGGCGATCGACGCGGTGTTCGACAAGGGCGACTACGCGGCGGCGTACAGCGGCTTCGAGGGCCTCGACGAGAACGGCGTGGGGCTGGCCGACTGGCTGCGGCAGCACCGGATCACCGAGGTCGACGTGGTCGGCATCGCGACCGACCACTGTGTGCGGGCGACGGCGCTGGACGCGGTCCGGGCAGGCTTCACCACGCATGTACTGCTCGACCTGACCGCCGGAGTCGCCGAGACGACCACGGAGCGGGCGCTGGAGGAGCTCCGCAGGGCGGGCGTGAAGCTCTCCGGCAAGCCGGTGGTGTAGGGCGCCGCCACGGCCCTGTGGCGCGTCGCGGCCCTGATCCGGCCCGCGTGCCGCTCAGGCCGGCCGGCGGACGGGTATGGCCGGGCGGAGCAGGGCCCGGATCGGATGCCAGAGCTCCTGTGCCTGCTCCGGCCTCGCGCGCCAGAGCACCCCGTCGGGATGGTGCAGCACGGCGGTGATCTCGTCGGGGGTGGGCGGCTCCGCGTTGCCGCGGAGGTAGACCGCGCGCAGGCCGGCGTTGCGCAGCCGGGTCAGGGCGCGGGCCCGGTTGGGCGCGTGCACCAGGACCCGGACCGGGGTGCCCGAACCGGCTCCGTCGGCCGGACTGGGCAGGGTGATCGCCACCACCACACTCCCGTTCGGCAACTTGCAGAATCCTCCGCCTGCCATGCTCCGCGCTCCCCCGTGAGACGTCGTGTCAATAAGTATCTGAACAAGACGCACCTAAACACGATCGGCCGCCGCCCCGCTAGAGGGCGACGGCCGATCATGCTCTGACCTGCGGTTATGCGGAACTACTTGTGCGAAGGACCGACCTTGACGGTGATCGTCTGGCCGCTGCGCGGCTCCTTGACGATCGAGATCCGGGTGTTCGTGTCAGTGACCTGAACACTTCCGGTCGGGTTCTCCTCGTACCAGTACGTGCCCTTGTGGTCGTCGAAGGCCGGGATGCCGCGCTGCGACTTCACCCGGACCGGTACGTCCGCGTTGTGCAGCGTGAAGGCGTCGGTCGCGTACCAGCTGAAGGGCGCGTCGAACGGCTGGATCTTGTTGCGGATGACCGTGCCGTCGGCCCACTTCAGGGGCTTGGCGTGCGCGTCGACCGGCAGGATCAGGCCCTGGCCGGGGTGCTGCGACACGTTGTTGTCCTTCTGGGACTTGTCCCAGAGCCAGACGAGCAGACCGTTCTGGTACGGGTAGTGCTCGACCCAGTCCGGACGGGTCTTGGAGAAGCCGAAGTTGTACGGGCCGACCGCGAGGGTCTTGTCGTAGCTGACGTACTGACGGTTCTCCGCGATGTAGTACTGCGGGTAGTCCTTGGTGAACGACTCGCCGACGCGGGAGAAGCCCTTGGCGGTCCAGCCGTTGTCGTCGCCCTCGGCGTTGTCCGTGAAGAGCGCGGCACCGTCGGCGGTCACCGAGATGGTGTCGGCCGCGAAGCCGATGCCGCCCGCGCCACCGTCGGTGGTGTAGCGGAAGCGGACGTCGATCTTCTTGCCCGCGTAGGCGTCCAGCGGGAAGGAGAGCTGCTGGTACTTGCCGGAGACGTCGGTCAGGGCCGGCTTGTCACTGGCGTCGCGCGGGATCGCCTTGCCGTTAGCCGTGCCGTCGATCGCGGTCCAGCTGGTGCCGCCGTTGTCCGACACCTCGGTGTAGAGGTAGTCGTAGTCCTTCTCGATGTCCCACCAGCCCGAAAGGTCCAGGGATGCCTTGGACTTGCCGGTGAGGTCGACCGAGCGGGTCAGGGTGTTGTTCAGGTCGTCGCCCATGTCGCTCCACCACTGCTTGGAGCCCTCCGCCGGCTTGGTGACGTCGGTGGTGACGGGCTTCTCGGGCAGCGTGACGACGAGCGCCTGCTTGTTCTTGGTGTTGTACTCCGAGACACCGAGCTTGTGGGTGGACTTCGTCGCGGCCTTGGCCTCGGCGTAGTCGAGCCAGCCCAGCTGGAGCTTGTCCCAGGCGGTCATGTCGCCGGGCAGGTCACCGATCGAGTCCTTGCCGGTGCCGAGCCAGGAACCGGCGGACATCAGGGACCAGAAGCCGACCGAGTTCTCGGCGGTGTTGGTGGTGTCGTAGAGGTCCGGCAGGCCGAGGTCGTGGCCGTACTCGTGGGCGAAGACACCCAGGCCGCCGTTCTCGGGCTGCGCGGTGTAGTCGCCGACCCAGATGCCGGTGTCACCGATCTGGGTGCCGCCCGCCTTGTTCTCGGCCGGGCCGGTCGCGCCGGCGTCCGTGCCGTAGGCGTACCAGCGGTGGGCCCAGATGGCGTTCTTGCCCTCGGCGCCGCCACCCGCGGACTCGTCCTCACCGGCGTGGACGATCTGGAAGTGGTCGATGTAGCCGTCGGGCTCGTTGAAGTTGCCGTCGGCGTCGTAGTCGTAACGGTCCCACTGGTCGTACTTCGCGAGGTCCGTCTTGATCTGCTCGGGCGTACGGCCCTGCGCCTTCTGGTCGGCGGCCCAGGCGTTCACGCCGTCCCGGATCATGTCCCAGGCGTTGGCGCAGTTGGTCGAGCCGCAGTAGTTCGAGCCGTAACGGGCCTCGTTGTACGGCACCTTGACCCAGTCGGAGACCTCGCCGTCGACCGAGTAGCGCCCGGAGGACGTCTTCTCGTAGTACGTCTTCAGCGAGTCCTTGCCGGCACCCTCACCGAAGTAGAGGTCCTGGAAGTGTGCCTGGTTGTAATCGGCCTGCCAGGCGGTGCTGTTGTCCTTCTTGGGGTCCGGCTTGGCTATCTTGTTGTGCAGCGGGCCGGGCGTGCCCCCGTACTTCGGGACGGCCGGCTTCGGGCCGTCGCCGTCCGGGTCGAACATGGTGGTGTTGTCGACCTTGTCGCCGAACTCCACCAGGACCGTGAAGATCTTGTCGGTCTTCTCCCGGCCGAGCTCGACGTACTTCTTGTCGTCGAGCTTGACGACCTGGGAGCCGCCCCGCTTCGAGATCTTCTTGTCGCCCGATATGACCTGCTCGAGGGCGGCCTGACGCTGCGCGTCCTGCTGCTCGCTGAACGGGCCCTTCAGGTCGTGCTCATTGCCCTTGGCCGACCCCGGGTCACGGCGGTCGACGCTGGTGCTCTTGGCTCCCGGCGCCTTGTCATCTGCCTGGGCCGTGGCGAAAGCTGACGCCGTGGCGGCAGTGGCGGCCATGGCCACGACAACCGCAGCGGTGCGAAGCGCCCGTCTGTTTTTGGTCACTTGATGCAGTCCTCCCCGGCACCCGCGGCTGCGGCCTTGAGTGGTGTGGAGGGGCCGCGCGCGAATACGCGTCACAAGTGACGACATTCGACCGGAGTTACGCGAGAAAAGACAGATCTTGACTTGAACAGGCCAAGTGCACTATGCAGGAGAGCGCTTCCGTTATCCGGACGTTCAACAATCGACCAACCGGCGCGTCATCGACCACGGTCGGAGCGGCAAATGACTCCGTGCGCCCCCTGTGCACCGGCACCGTGGGTTAGGCCACGCTTACCGATGTCCCCGCTCGGGCATCCACCGTCGTAGAGTCGCTTGACAGTGCGACCGTGTTGAGAGACTGCCCATCCGATGCCCCGAGGACGGATACCGCCATGCCGCATCCCACTGCCGCACAGCTCTCCTACGGTTCGGTCACCGTCATCTTCTCGACCCTTGCCATGCTGCTGCTCTCCCGTACGGAGTCGGGCCTCGGCATCGCCGTCATCGGGACAGCGGCACTCGCGCTCGGTCTGCTGGTGGCCGTGACCGTACCCCAGCCGTCACGCGCGAAGACCGCGAACCGGGCCGGTGCCCGCTCCGCGGTCCGCGTGAACCAGGACGCGGTCTCCGCAGCCGTCGAGGCCGAGGGCCTCGCCCGCGACGGTGCCGAGGGCACGGTCGCGCCCCGCGAGGCCGCACCGCGCCCCGCGACCCCCGCGGACGAGCGCGTGGGCCGGCACTCCGTACGCCACTAGGGCCTCGCGTTTGGATCAACTGGGCCCGCCCGGCTCAGTTGGTCTGGACGACCACCGTCTTCGCGGCCTTGTCCTGCAGGCCCTGCCGGTACGGCTTGTCCGTGAACATGAGCACGATGTTGATCAGCCACCACAGGCACGGGCAGCACAGCAGCGCGGGCAGCCAGAGCACCACGGCCCGCAGGAACGCGGCCCCGGTGTCCGGCACCCGGCCGTCGTTGAGCATCGCGACGCGCAGCTTCAGCAGCCGCTTGCCGATGGTCCGGCCGTCCTTGTGCGTGAAGTACGTGTCGTAGGCGACGTACACGACCAGACCGATCAGCGACCAGATCATCTGGTGCCCGCTGTACGTCTGGTTGAAGACGTCGCCGAAGTCGTTGCTGCTGCCGTTGTTGTTGTTCGATACCTCGACCGCGCCGCCCCACGGCAGCGAGATCAGATAGAGCGGGATCGAGATGATCAGGAAGTCGATCAGCCGGGCCAGGATGCGCTTGCCCGGCTCCCCGAGCGGCGGCATGCCGGCCAGCGGGTCCGGACCGCCGTACGGCCCGCCGCCGCCGTAGGGGCCCTGATCGTACGGCGGCCGGGGCGGGGGCGGGGGCGGCGGAGCGCTGTCGTACGGCGAACCCGACGACGGTGGCGGCTCATGCGGCTTCTTGAGGAACGGGTCGTCCTCGGGCGGCTGACCGGACGTCGGCTGATCGTTGCTCATGGGGGCAGTGCACCCCGGCCCGGAGGTGCCCGCAACGGCTCAGAGCCTGTCGGGTGACCTTCGATCGGGTAGCGGGCGCGGTCGCGTGCAGGGCGTGACCGGCCGATCGGAGGTCACCCGACAGGCTCTGGGTACGCTCGGGGGAACGGTCGGGCCGACGGACCCTCACCCGATGGGCCGTCGGCCGAGCGGGCGGGGTCAGCCCGCCACGAAGGTGTGCGCCGCCTTGTCGTGCCAGCACTGGCGCCACGGCCGGTCGATCAGGCACCACAGGACGTTGAACACCCCGATCACGAGGATGCCCAGCACGCCGTAGACCAGCCACCGGCGCAGTGCGGCGCCGAAGGACGGGGCGCCGTGGGACTCGATGTCCCGCACTTCGAGTCCACAGAGCTTCTTGCCGAGCGTACGTCCCCACTTGACCATCGGCAGCGCCTCCAGCAGGACACCGAGCACGAGGAACGCGCCGAGCACCGCGCCGAACAGGCCGGCCGTGGTGGAGTCCACCAACCAGACGGTGACCGTCTCACCGGACAGTTTCGCCGCATCGATCTTCTCGTCGATGTGATCCAGCGCCTTCGAGACCAGCGGAAAGCCGATCGCACCCACGAGAGCCATCAGCACGACGCTGTCGATCAGCCGGGCGGCGAACCGCTTTCCGAGCCCGGCGGGCCTGGCCGCCGCCTGGGCCTGCGCGAGCTGCTGGAATGGGTCGTCGACCGGGGGCTTCCAGGGCACGACGGGCTGATCCGGCTGAGCACCCTGAGCGCCCTGCGCGCCGAACTGCGGGCGGGGCTGCTGGGGCTGGGGCGGTGGCTGCTGGGGCTGGGGCTGGAGTTGGGGCTGCTGGGGCTGCTGGGGCTGGAGCTGCCGGGGCTGGGGCAGGAGTTGGGGCTGCTGGGCCGGCTGGGCCGCCTGAGCGGGCTGATTGGTCTGCTGCGCCCAGGGGGCGGGGTCCGGCGCCTGGGCGGGGTTCTGCCTCGGGGCGGAGGGCTGTGCGCCCGTGCCGGGGGCAATCGCGCGGATCGCCATCGTCCCTTCCGATGCCGCCGGTTCGGTCGTCCGACGGGCCGGCGGGCTGCCGCCCTGGCCCACGGCCCGGATCGTGACCGTTCCATCGGTGGGCGGGCGCCCCGCGTCGCCCGCACCGGCATCCGTGCCGCCACCGGGGCGGCCCTGTCGGCCGATCCGGATCGCGACGGTGTTCTCCGGCGCAGGCGCAGGCGTAGGCGCAGTGGGAGAAGGAGAGGGAGAAGAAGCGGCGGGCTGCCGCGGGTCCGGTGCGGGGGCGGGGGCACGGTCGGCGGAGGTACGGACCGCCGGGGCGCGATCGTCCGGCACCCGGCCGACCGGGGCGCGGTCCGCAGGCGTACGCGGATCGCCCTGTCCGCCGGGTTGTCCGCCCTGCTCCCCGGGCTGCCCGGGGCCGCCTCCCCAGGAGACCCGCCGGTCGAGTTCCCCGCCGAAGCCGGTCTGCCGGGAGGCGTCGGCCTGCCAGGCGGTGGCCGGTTCGGGGCGGTTGCCCGCGTTCGGCTCGTCGTCCAGGAAGACCGGGCCGGTCTCGTCCACCGGCGCGGGGGCCGACGGCTGCTGCCCGGACTGCGGTTGCGGCTCGGGCGCCGCTGCGGAGGGCGCTGTTCCGGAGGGGGTCACAGGCGTCGACTCACCCTGCTCAGGGGCGGGGCGGCTCGTGCCTGGCACCCACGAAGCGCCGTTCCAGTACCGGACATATCCGGGAATGGACGGGTCGGGGTAGTACCCCTCGCGGGGGCTTTCGTCACCGGGTGCCGGGGTTGGGGCGCTCATCACCGTGGTCCCGCATCTCTTCGAGGCCTGAATACAACGGGTCCACATCTACCAGACGCCCGCGTACCCCTGGGCCACTCCAGGGGTTTGGGCCACTTTCCCGTCGCTCGGAAATTTTTCTCGGAAGTCGCGTAATAGATGGCGTGGAGGTCGCTCTCTCCTTGTGCGGACCGGTCATCAGGCCGGTCCACAGGCACCGGAAGGACACACTCATGCACACCACCGTGGAACGCGAGCTGGAACTCAAGCTGGTCCTGTCGCCCGAGCGCAGCATCCCCGTCCCCGCCCGTCTGACGTACCACACTCAGGACCCGTACGCCGTGCACATGGCCTTCCACATCGGCTCCGACTTCCCGGTGCACTGGACGTTCGCCCGCGATCTGCTGGTCGAGGGCGTGTTCCGGCCGTGCGGTCACGGGGACGTCCGGATCTGGCCGACCAAGGTCGACCAGCGCAACGTCATCTTCGTCGCGCTGACCTCGCCCGACGGGAACGCGCTCCTGGAGGTGCCGTCCGCCGCGGTGGCCGCCTGGGTGGAGCGGACGTTGCGGGTGGTCCCGCCCGGTACGGAGGCAGAGCGGCTCGGGATCGACGAGGGCCTCGCCGAGCTGCTCGCACCGCTGCCGGCCGACGACCTGTGGCTGCGCGACCCGTGGCCGTCGGACGAGTCGCAGGACGGCGAGGCATGAGCGGGCACGGCTCCGCCCGACCGTCGAAGCACCGACCGCCGGAGCACCGGCCGTCGTCGAAACACCGGCCCCCGTCGCAGCACCGGCCCCTCCCGCGCCCGCCGTCAGAACACCTTGCCGGGGTTGAGGAGCCCCAGCGGGTCGAACGCCTGCTTGATGCCCTGGTGCAGTTCGACGCTCACCTCGCCGAGCTCGCGCGCGAGCCACTCCTTCTTCAGGAGGCCGACGCCGTGCTCGCCGGTGATCGTGCCGCCCAGCTCCAGGCCGAGCGTCATGATCTCGTCGAACGATTCGCGGGCCCGCCGGGACTCGTCGGCGTCGGTGTGGTCGAAGCAGACGACGGGGTGGGTGTTGCCGTCGCCCGCGTGCACGCATACGCCGATGGTGAGGCCGTACTTGTCGGCGACAGCCGCGGTGCCGTCCAGCATGGCGGCGAGCTTCGAGCGGGGTACGCAGACGTCGTCGATCATCGTGGCCGACTTGACGGTCTCCAGCGCGGTGAGCGACATCCGCCGGGCCTGGAGCAGCATCTCGGACTCGGCGGCGTCCTCGGCGGGGACCACCTCGGTGGCGCCCGCGGCGGTGCACAGCTCGGCGACGGCCGCCAGATCGGCCGACGGGTCCGCGGTGTCGAAGGCGGCGAGCAGGAGCGCCTCGGTGGTGTCGGGGAGTCCCATGTTGGCCATCTGGTTGACGGCCCGGACCGTAGTACGGTCCATCAGTTCGAGGAGTGACGGAGTGTGACCACACTCCATGATCCGGCAGATCGCGTCGCAGGCGCTCGCCGCGCTCGGGAACTCCGCGGCCAGGACCAGCTGCTGCGGCGGCCGGGGCTTCAGCGCGAGCACGGCCTTGACGACGATGCCGAGACTGCCCTCCGAGCCGACGAAGAGCCGGGTGAGGTCGTACCCGGCGACGCCCTTCGCGGTGCGGCGGCCGGTGGTGAGCAGCCGCCCGTCGGCGAGGACGACCTCCAGGCCGAGTACGTATTCGGCCGTGACCCCGTACTTCACGCAGCACAGGCCGCCGGACGCGGTGCCGATGTTGCCGCCGATGGTGCACATCTCCCAGCTGGAGGGGTCCGGCGGGTAGTACAGGCCGTGTTCGTCGACCGCACGGGACAGCACCGCGTTGATGACGCCGGGCTCGACGACGGCGATCCGGTCGACGGGGCTGATCTCCAGGATCCGGTCCATCTTCACCAGGGACAGCACGATGCAGCCGTCGGAGGCGTTGGCCGCGCCCGACAGCCCGGTGCGGGCCCCCTGCGGGACGACCGGGACGCGCAGCGCGGTGGCGGTGCGCATGACGTGCTGGACCTGCTCGACCGTGCGCGGGAGCACGACGACCGCGGGTGTGCCCGCCTCGCAGAAGCTCGCCATGTCGTGGGCGTACGAGGCGGTGACGTCGGGATCCGTGATCAGCGCCTCGGCGGGCAGACCGGCACGCAGTTGTTCGAGAAGACCGTCCATGATCCAAGAGTGACACCCGGGCCCATTGGTGTGAACCCGTCTGCGACGGCCTCCGCAAGGCGCGGTGTGCTCTTATTACTGACGCAGAGTGATCGGCATGGATGTCATGCCGCAGCAGCCTCCGCAGGCCCCCGATCCGAGCAGCCGACCTCCCCTTGACGTCTCCCGTTTCTCCGGCGCCTCCGCGCTCTCCGCGCTCGCCGATCCGGCGTCGCTGGCCGAGCCCCCGCCGCTCTCGCTGCGTGCGACGCTGCGCAGGGCGGCCCTGGGTGTGGTGGCGGGTGCGGTGCTGGTGACGGGTGCGGTGGTGGCGGTTCCGGAGGACGGGAAGAAGGCGTCGCGGCCGCCCGTACCCGGCCCGGTCTCGCGTGCGCTGGCGGCGACGGCGGCCGGTTCGCCGGCCTCGCTCTCCGATCTGACGGCGCTGATCGGGGACCGGCAGCAGTGGGTGGACACGCATCCGTCGGACGCGGGGTCCTGGGCGGTGCTGGGGACGGCCTACGTGGAGTGGGGGCGGCGTTCCGCGGACGCGGCGTACTACGGCCGGGCCGAGCAGGCGCTGAAGCGCTCGCTGGACATCCAGCCGGGTGAGAACGGGAACACGGCGGCCTGGGTGGGGCTCGCGGAGCTCGCCGATGCCCGGCATGACTTCGTCACGGCGAAGAAGTGGGGCGAGACGGTACGGGCGCGGCAGCCGAAGCAGTGGGCCGCTTATCCGGCGCTGATCGACGCGTACAGCGGTCTCGGGGACCGCAAGGGCGTGAGCACGGCGGTGGAGCGGTTCACGGCACTGCGCGCGGGGGTTCCGGCGCTCGTGCGGACGGCACGGATGCACCTGGACCGCGGCCGGCCCGAGGACGCGCTGGCCAACGCGCAGGACGCGGCGGACCAGGCGGCCACGCCCGAGCAGAAGGCGGAGTGCCTGGCTCTGCTGGGCGAACTGGCCTGGGAGCGGGGCGAGCCGGCGGAGGCGGTCGAGCGGTACGGCGCGGCGCTGCGGGCCGACCGCGCCCACCACCCGTCGCTCGCCGGCCGGGCCAGAGCACTGGTGTCGCTCGGCCGCACGGACGAGGCCCGGCGCGACTACCGGGCAGCGCTGGAGCATCTGCCCCGGCCCGAATACATGCTGGAGCTGGGTGAGTTGTACGAGTCGCTGGGACTGGACGAGGAGGCCGACGGCCAGTACGCGCGGCTGCGTGAGGCGCTCGCCCGGGACGAGGCCCAGGGCGTGGACGAGGCGCTGCTGCGCGGCCGTTTCGAGGCCGATCACGGGGACCCGGACACGGCGGTCGAGCTGCTGGACGCCGAGTGGGCACGCTCGCACCGCAGTGCCGCGGTGGCGGACGCGCTGGGCTGGGCCCTGCACCGCTCCGGCCACTCGGCCACCGCCCTGGAGTACGCGGCCCGCGCGGTCGACGCGGGTGGGCGGAACGCCTCGTACGCGTTCCACCTGGGCGCGATCCAGAAGGCGCTGCGGGATCACGGTCCGGCGCGCCGGAATCTGGAGAAGGCCCTGCGCACCAACTCGCGGTTCTCGCCCCTGGCCGGACCCGCCGCCCAGGAGGCCCTGGACGACCTGGCCCCTTCTTCGCCGGGCGGCCCGCAGCACCCGCAGCCCGCCCCGGCCCCGGCCCCGGTCGTTCCCCGGCAGAATCCGGCCGCGTAACAACGCGGTTCCGGACCACTGCGGCAGCCCACGGCCGGCTGCTGAGGATCACGCTCGCCGGGACCATGGCCTGGCAGGAAGAGCGAACGTGACACCTGGGGCGTGAAGTGTCACGTTCGCACGATGGGGTTCCTCCCCGGCCGCCGGCATGCGGATGCCCCGTCGGACAGGCCGACGCACCAGTCCGGCCGGCGGGCGGCCGGCCGCCGGGCCGGGCGGTCAGAGGTTGCCGCGCTTCTCCTGCTCGCGCTCGATCGCCTCGAACAGGGCCTTGAAGTTGCCCTTGCCGAAGCCCATCGAGCCGTGGCGTTCGATCATCTCGAAGAAGACGGTGGGGCGGTCCTGGACCGGCTTGGTGAAGATCTGCAGCAGGTAGCCGTCCTCGTCGCGGTCGACGAGGATCTTCAGCTCGCGCAGGGTCTCCACCGGCACGCGGGTCTCGCCCGCCCACTCGCCGAGGGTGTCGTAGTAGGAGTCGGGAGTGTCCAGGAACTGGACGCCCGCCGCCCGCATCGTTCGTACCGAGGCGACGATGTCGTTCGTGGCGAGCGCGATGTGCTGGACGCCGGCGCCGCCGTAGAACTCCAGGTACTCGTCGATCTGCGACTTCTTCTTGGCGATCGCCGGTTCGTTGATCGGGAACTTGACCTTGAGGGTGCCGTCGGCGACGACCTTCGACATGAGCGCGGAGTACTCGGTGGCGATGTCGTCGCCCACGAACTCCTTCATGTTGGTGAAGCCCATGACCTTGTTGTAGAAGCCGACCCACTCGTTCATCCGGCCGAGCTCCACGTTGCCGACGCAGTGGTCGACGGCCTGGAAGGTGCGCTTGGCGGGCGGCTCGACGATCGGCGCGGCGGCGACGTAGCCGGGCAGGTACGGGCCCTCGTAGCCGGTGCGCTCGACAAGGGTGTGGCGGGTCTTGCCGTACGTGGCGATCGCGGCGAGGACGACGGTGCCGTTCTCGTCCTTGACCTCGTGCGGCTCGGTGAGGCCGAGGGCGCCGTGCTCGACCGCGTACGCGTAGGCGGCGCGGGCGTCCGGGACCTCGATGGCCAGGTCGACGACACCGTCGCCGTGCTCGGCCACATGGGCGGCGAGGAAGCGGCCGTGGTCCGTGGCGGCTTTGATGACGGAGGTGAAGACGAAACGGGCCGATCCGTTGGTCAGTACGTAACTCGCCGTCTCGCGGCTGCCGTTCTCCGGTCCGGAGTAGGCGACCAGCTTCATGCCGAACGCCGTCGAGTAGTAGTGCGCGGCCTGCTTGGCGTTGCCGACGGCGAAGACGACCGCGTCCATTCCCTTGACCGGGAAGGGGTCGGCCTGCCGGGCTGTTTCGGGGGTGGTGTGCAGAGTCTCAGTCATGTCCGAAGGCTCTCGCCGCTTCGCAAGGTGCGCAATAGTTTGCGAATTCACTGGGCAATCTGTACAGCGGACAGGGATGGCGGGCAGGCTATCTGTACATGATGACCATCACGTCGACCTTGCGGAGCTGATCATGGCGATCGATCATCTGGACGGGCGGCTGATCGTGCTGCTGGCCCGCGAGCCCCGCATCGGCGTACTGGAGGCATCGCGCAGGCTCGGCGTGGCGCGCGGGACGGTGCAGGCGCGACTCGACCGGCTTCAGTCCAATGGCGTCATCCGCGGATTCGGTCCGGCGGTCGATCCGGCGGCGCTCGGCTACCCCGTCACCGCGTTCGCCACCCTGGAGATCAAGCAGGGCCAAGGAGCCGACGTACGGGCCCACTTGACCGGCGTACCGGAGGTGCTGGAGCTGCACACCACCACCGGCCACGGCGACATGCTCTGCCGTCTCGTCGCGCGTTCCAACGCCGATCTCCAGCGGGTGATCGACCGGGTTGTCGGTTTTGATGGCATTGTCCGGGCCTCCACAGCCATCGTCATGGAGAACCCGGTCCCGTTGCGGATCATCCCGCTCGTCGAGCAGGCCGCGAAGGACACCGACTGAGCCGAGGAGTGACGTGTGAGCTTCTGGGAGTACCTGGGCAACCGGCACCAACAGCTGCTCACCGACGCGTACCAGCACGTCAGCGCCGTGTTCCAGTGCATGGTCATCGCCACCGCGCTGGGCATCCTGATCGGGGTCGTCACCTACCGCAGCGGCTGGGCGGGGTCACTGGCCATCACCTCGACGGCGACGATCCTCACCATCCCCTCCCTCGCCGCGATCGGTCTGCTCATCCCGCTCGTCGGCCTCGGGGTCGCGCCCACCGTGATCACTCTGACGCTGTACGGGCTGCTGCCCGTCGTCCGCAACTCCATCGTGGGGCTGCGCGGCGTGGACCCGGCACTGGTCGACGCGGCGAAGGGCATCGGGATGTCGCGGCTGGCCCGGCTGTGCCGGGTGGAACTGCCGCTCGCCTGGCCGCCGATCCTCACCGGCATCCGGGTCTCCACCCAGATGCTGATGGGTATCGCCGCCATCGCCGCATACGCCTCGGGCCCCGGCCTGGGCAACGAGATCTTCCGCGGCATCGCCTCGCTGGGCAGCGCCAACGCGCTCAATCAGGTGCTCGCGGGCACGCTCGGCATCGTCATCCTCGCCCTGCTCTTCGACGCCGCGTACGTACTGCTCGGGCGGCTCACCATCCCGAGGGGGATCCGTGCCTGAGACCGCCACCGGGAGCACCGCCGACGACAGCGCCGGGCCGCAGAGGACCACGTCCGGCGCCACCATCCAGCTGGAGGACCTGACCAAGCGCTATCCGGGCAATCCGAACCCGGCGGTGGACAGCGTCTCGATGGAGATCAGGGCCGGCGAGACGGTGATCTTCGTCGGCCCGTCCGGCTGCGGGAAGTCCACCACCCTGAAGATGATCAACCGGCTGATCGAGCCGTCGTCCGGGCGGATCAGGATCAACGACGAGGACGTCACCGACATCGACCCGGTGAAGCTGCGCCGCAAGATCGGCTACGCGATCCAGTCGTCCGGGCTCTTCCCGCACATGACGGTCGCCGAGAACATCGCCCTGGTACCGAAGATGGTCGGCTGGTCGAAGTCGAAGGTGAAGGACCGGGTCGAGGAGATGCTCGATCTGGTGGGGCTGGATCCGCGGGAGTTCCACGGGCGCTATCCCCGCGCGCTCTCCGGTGGTCAGCAGCAACGGGTCGGCGTGGCACGGGCGTTGGCGGCCGATCCGCCGGTGCTGCTGATGGACGAGCCGTTCGGCGCGGTCGACCCGATCACCCGCGACCACCTCCAGGACGAGCTGATCCGGCTCCAGCACGAACTGCACAAGACGATCGTCTTCGTCACCCACGACTTCGACGAGGCGATCAAGCTGGGCGACCGGATCGCGGTGCTGCGGGAGCATTCGCACATCGCTCAGTTCGACACCCCTGAGGCCATCCTCACCAATCCGACGGACGACTTCGTCTCGGGCTTCGTCGGGGCCGGTGCGGCGCTGAAGCGGCTCAACCTCACCCGCGTACGGGATGTGGAGATGGCCGCGTTCCCGACGGTGACGGTCGACGACCCGCTCCAGTCGATCTTCAACAAGCTGCGCAGCGGCCCGCACAACGAGCTGTTGATGCTGGACCGCAGGAACCGCCCGTACAAGTGGCTGCGGCGCGGTGACCTGATGCGGGCCCGGGGTTCGCTGGCACGGGCCGGGCAGCTCGTCCACGACACGGTGACGCGTGACGCGACACTGCACGACGCGCTGGAGGCGGTGCTGACCGACAGCGGTGGGCGGGCCGCGGTGACCGGGCGGCGCGGGGAGTTCATCGGGGTCGTCGACATGCAGACCCTGATGAACTCCGTCCATGAGCTGCTGGAGGCCGACCGGCTCGCCGCCATCGAGCACCAGCACGACCTGGAGGAGTTGCGCAGCCACCAGACCGAGACGGAGCTGGAGGGCGGTCCGGGCGCATGACTCGCAATCCACCGCTGAACCACGAACCCCGCCGGCCGCGCCCCGAGCCGCCCGTGCCCTCCTCCGGCAAAGACCGCCCGCCCGGCGAGCACGACGTCAAGGGCCATGCCTTCCGGGACGAGGAGGAGGAGCCGGCTGCGCCGCCGGCCGGCCCGCCGCGCCGGTTCACCTGGCGCAAGCTGGTGCTGATGCCGCTCGCGCTGGTGGTCGTGCTGGCCATCACGTACCTGTGGATCACCAATGTGCATCTCGACTCGATCGCGCGGAACTCGCTGACCGGCGGCAATGTGCAGTTGCGCTGGTGGCAGCATGTGCGGCTGACCGCGATCTCGACGTTCTGGGTGCTGATCATCGCCATTCCGCTGGGGATCGCGCTGACCCGTCGCCGGCTGCGCAAGGGTGCCCCGGTGGTCACGGCGGTCGCCAACATCGGGCAGGCGACACCGGCGATCGGTCTGCTGGCGCTGCTGGTGATCTGGCTGGGCATCGGTCCTTCGACGGCGATCATCGGCATGGTGATCTACGCGGTGCTGCCGGTCTTCTCCAACACGGTGGCCGGCCTCAGGGCGATCGAGCCGAACCTGATCGAGGCCTCGCGCGGCATCGGCATGTCGGCGACGGGGACGCTCACCAAGGTCGAACTGCCGCTCGCCGTCCCGCTGATCCTGGCGGGTGTGCGTACGGCGCTGGTGCTCAACGTGGGTACGGCGACGCTGGCCACCTTCGTCGGCGGCGGCGGCCTCGGGGACCTGATCACCTCGGGCATCCAGACCCAGCGGATGCCGGTGCTGGTGCTCGGTTCCGTGCTGACGGTGGTGCTGGCGCTACTGGTGGACTGGCTGGCCTCACTGGTCGAGGTGGCACTGACACCGCGCGGACTGGAGGTGGGGTGATGGGTCCGCGGAAGGTGCGCGTGGGCCTGGCGGGGGTGGCGGCGCTGGCGCTGCTGCTCTCCGGGTGCGGGCTGAAGAGCGGTTCGCCGATGGTGGACGAGGTGGAGCCGGGCTCGGTCGGCCAGGGGCGGCCGGTGGACGGTGCCTCGCTGACCGTCACCTCGAAGAACTTCAGCGAGAACATCATCCTGGGCCAGATGATCGGCCTGGTCTTCAAGGCCGCCGGAGCGGAGGTCCTGGACCGGACGAACCTGCCCGGCTCGATCAGTGCGCGCGAGGCGATCGTCAAGGGCGGCGCGGACGCGATGTACGAGTACACAGGCACCGGCTGGATCACGTACCTCGGCCATGCGAAGCCGATCCCCGACCCGGTGAAGCAGTGGGAGGCGGTCCGCTACGAGGACCGCCGCACGGGGGTGACCTGGCTGACGCCGTCCACGCTCAACAACACCTACGCGCTCGCCATCAGCCGGCAGAACAACGCGAAGTACCACCTGAAGACGCTCTCCGATGTCGCGGCGCTGGCGAAGATGGACCCGTCGGCGGTGACGATCTGCGTGGAGAACGAGTTCGCCTCGCGCGACGACGGGCTGCCGGGCATGGAGAAGGCGTACGGGATGTCGCTTCCGGCCGCCAACATCAAGAAGATGGACGCCGGGATCATCTACACCCAGGTCTCCAAGTCCGACTCCTGCCTGCTGGGCGAGGTGTTCACCACGGACGGCCGGATCAAGGCGATGAACCTCGAAGTGCTCGTCGACAACAAGCACTTCTTCCCCAACTACAACGCGGCGCCGGTGATCCACACCAAGACCTTCGAGAAGTACCCGCAGATCGCCGGGCTGCTCGACCCGGTCAGCAAGAAGCTGACCACCGAGGTCGCCCAGGTACTCAACGCCAAGGTGGACGTGGACGGGCAGGACCCGCACGAGGTGGCGAAGGACTGGCTGATCCAGGAGGGGTTCATCAAGCAGGGCTGAGCCCGGAGACCGTCGCAAAGATTTTCTTGCAAAGAAATCGATGCAAAGAACCTGTTGCAAAGATGACTTTGCAACTCTACGGTTTACCCATGCCCGAACCAGAGGACGGCGCCGAGACCCCCGCCGAAGCCGAGAACATCCACAAGGTCGATGCCCGCACCCTGCGCGGGCTGGCCCACCCCCTGCGGCTGCGCCTGCTGGCCGCGCTGCGGGAGTACGGCCCCGCCACCGCCTCCGGCCTCGCCGACCGGCTCGGCGAGTCCAGTGGCGCCACCAGCTACCACCTGCGGCAACTGGCGGCGTACGGCTTCGTCGAGGACGACCCGGAGCGCGGCAAGGGCCGCGAGCGCTGGTGGCGTGCCGCGCACCGGGGCACCGTCTTCGACAGTGGCCGGTTCCTGAGCCACCCGGACCCGGAGGTGCGCGGCGCGGTCGACGTCGTGCTCCACGAGATCGCCACCACGCACGCCCAGGAGCTGAACACCTGGATCGGCACCATGCGCGAATGGCCCGAGGAATGGCGCGAGGGCTGGGACATCAGCGACTTCCAGGTGCGCCTCACCCCCGATCTCGCCGAGGAGCTGATCGGGAAGATCCACGAACTCATCGAGAGCTACCGGGGCCAGGTCCCGGAGGGCACCGAGGGATCGGCCAACGTCCGCAGCCATGTACACCTCTTCCCGCGCCCCGCGGAGTAGCCGGCCCCTCCTCACCGGAAGGACATCGTCATGCACTCCGACACCCATCTGCTGCTGCACGACCTGCGCTCCGCCGACCTGCGGCGGCGGGCCGTGCGGTCCGGCCCCGCACCGGCCTCGCCGGGCACCGGTCTGCGCACCCGGCTGGGCTGGGCCCTCGTCGACCTGGGACTGCGCGTCCTGCCCCGCCACCCCGGCCGCCCCTCCCCCGTCGCAGCCGGTCCGGCATGACCGGCCGGGGGGACCGCGGCCGCATACCGCTCGCCGCCGTACTGTCCGCCAACTCCATATCCAGGGCCGGCAGTTCACTCACCCTGATCGGCGTTCCGTGGTTCGTGCTGGAGACCACGGGAAGCGCCGGCCGGGCCGGTGTCGTGGCCTTCTGCGCGACCCTGCCGATCGTCGTCTCCGCCCTGATCGGCGGACCCGTCATCGACCGGATCGGACGACGCCGGGTCTCCGTCGTCTCCGACCTGGTGTGCGGCCTCTCCGTCGCCGCCATCCCACTGCTGCACTTCGCGGACGCCCTGGACTTCTGGATGCTGTGCGCGCTGATGGCGGTCGGCGGGCTCATGCACACCCCGGGCGACACCGCCCGCTACGTCCTGGTGCCGGACCTCGCCGAGCACGCCGGCACCACCCTCGCCCGCGCCGCCAGCCTCTTCGACGCCGTCTCGCGCGGCGCCCGGATGGTCGGGGCGGCGCTGGCCGGCCTGCTGATCGCGCTCGTCGGCGCGGAGACCGTACTGCTGCTGGACGCGGCGACGTTCCTGACGTCCGCGCTGCTGATCGCGGCAGGCGTACGGGGGGTGCGCGCGGCCGAGCCCCGCAAGGCCGAGGCGCCGGTCTCGCTGCGGGCGTACCGCACCGAGATGCGCGAGGGTTTCGCCTACTTGCTGGGCACCCCGCTGCTGCTGGCGGTCGTGGTGATGGTCCTGTTCATGAACGGCACCGACCAGGGCTGGTACGCCGTCCTGCTCCCGGTGCACGCCTCCACCGAGCTGGGCGGGGCCGGGGACATCGGGCTGCTCACCGCGCTGTTCGGCGCGGGCGGGCTCGCCGGGGCGCTGCTGTCCGGGGCGGTCGGGCACCGCTTCTCGCGGTGGGCCGTGTTCACGGTGTGCGTGCTGCTGTGCGGCGCGCCCAGGTACGTGGTCGCGGCGCTGACGGGGACGACGCTGCCGCTCGCCGTGACCATGGCGCTGAGCGGTCTCGCGGGCGGGGTGCTGAACCCGATCCTGACGACGGTGATCTACGGAACGATCCCCGACGAGCTGCGCAGCCGGGTCTCCGGTGTCATCACGGCGGGCTGCGAGCTGGCCATGCCGGTGGGCGGTCTCGCGGCCGGGCTGCTGGTGGAGAGCGCGGGCGTGAAGGGGGCGCTGCTGGCGATGGGCGGGGTCTACCTGCTGGCGACGCTGAGCCCGCTGGTCTTCCCGGTGTGGCGCACGATGGACGACACGGAGGTGGACGGCACGGGCGGGGACGGCGCGGGAGCGGAGTCGGGCGACTCCCCCGCACCGGCACCGGCACCGGCCGGCGAGGTCAGCAGCTCGGGACCTTGTGCCCCTGCTCCAGTGCCCGGAGCGAGGACACCGCGCCCTTCAGAGTCGTGACCGGAATCAGCCGCAACCCTTTGGGCAGCTCGGCTCCCGCCTCCCGGCACTCCGCCTTCGGCACGAGGAAGACGGTCGCCCCGTCGCGGCGGGCGGCCTGAGTCTTCAACGACACCCCGCCGACCGCCCCGACCTCACCGTTCGCCTCGATCGTGCCGGTGCCCGCGACGTTGCGGCCACCGGTGAGATCGCCGCCGGCCCCGTCCCCGTCGAGCTTGTCGACGATGCCGAGGGCGAAGAACAGGCCGGCGCTGGGGCCCCCCACGTCGGCGAGATGCAGGGTCACGTCGACCGATCCGGGCTTCTTCCCGAGGTAGTTCAGGGCGGCGTCGACCGCGGAGTCCTGCGACTTCCGCATGTCTTGGAGGTTGTGCTTCTCGATCTCCTTCTCGGAGCCACCGCTCGGGTAGACGGAGTTGCGGGGCAGCACCGCCCGGTCCGTACGGAACCAGCTGTCGATCACATCACCGATGCCGACCTCGGCGGTGGGCCCGGTCGCGACGATCGTCGTCATCCGCAGCTGGCCGTCGGTGGTCCGGGTCGGCGCGCCCTTGATGCTGATCACCGGCGTGCCGTGATCGTCCCCGAGCACGTTCGCGGTCGAGCCGGGCTGCGCCAGGGTGAACGGCAGCGGCGCGAAGGCGGCCACACCGAACAGGGCGAGGACGGGCAGGGCGCACAGGGCGAGGGCACGGGGCCGCGAGAGACGAGGGAGCACCCGCCCAATCTAACCGCCGGGCCCCGGGGACACGGCCCGGGAGCCCCGTACGCGGCCGGGGGAGCGGCCCCCGGGGTCGTTCCTTACGGTGTCCGCCGGGTTCCCATCGACATGGCCAGGGCGACCACCCAGCCGATGAACGTCCAGCCGAGGAACAGATTGATCACGAACACCGAGCCGGTGTTCACCCCGCGCCCCGCGGCGATGAAGAAGGGCAGGAAGTACACCGCGATACCCACGATGGCGAGAAGCAGGAATACGGAACCATCCATCAGAACCCCCGGAACGGCCACGCGCTTCGGTCAAGGCGTGAGCTCCGAAACCATACGGTTCGACCGGGTGCCTGCGAAGACCGGAACCGGCCAGAAATCGCCCCGGGCCCCGTCCTGTCCTGCACGCCCTGCACACGCCCTACATGTCCTACGTGTCCCACCGGAACGCGTCCCCCTACCGGAGCGCGTCCGCCACTTCCCGGGCCGCGTCCACCACGCGGGGCCCCACGCGCTCGGGTACGGAGTCCGCGAGCATCACCACGCCCACGCTGCCCTCGACCCCGGTCACCCCCACCAACGCCGCCGCCGCCCCGCTCGCCCCGGCCTCCAACTCGCCGTGGGTGAGGGTGAAGGCGGTTTCGCCGACCGGTTTCTGACGGGCGGCGAGAATCGCCCGGCCCGCGGCACCCCGGTCCAGCGGGTGGCGGAAGCCGGCCCGGTAGGCCACGTGGTAATCGGTCCAGGTCGGCTCGACGACCGCGACGGCCAGCGCGTCGCTGCCGTCGACCAGCGTGAGATGGGCGGTGGCCCCGATGTCCTCGGCGAGCGATCGCAGCGCGGGCAGCGCGGCCTCGCGCACGAGCGGATGCACCTGGCGGCCCAGGCGCAGCACGCCCAGGCCCACTCTGGCCCGCCCGCCCAAGTCGCGGCGGACCAGGGCGTGTTGTTCCAGGGTGGCGAGCAGACGGTAGACCACGGTCCGGTTGACCCCGAGTTTGTTGGACAACTCGGTGACGGTCAGACCGTGGTCGGTGTCGGCAAGCAGTTTGAGGACCCTGAGTCCCCTGTCGAGCGTCTGGGAGGTTTCCGCTGTCACGACGCCCTCTCCTCTTTGATGAGCGGCAGCGGCTGATTCCCACGGAATGTGCGCCGCCGGTCCCAGCGGCGACGCACGGAGAGGCCGCCGGCCTGGCCAGGCACCGGCTGCGCCCCGCTGCGGCTCTGCCACGGGGCGTTCATTTTTTGGGACAGTAGCGAGCGAGTCCGCTCAGCGGAAGACCTCGTCCAGAATCCGGGCGTCGTCGGAGCGGGAGTTGGCTTGAAGCAGCATAAGCGCCGGTCAGCGCGGCGTCGGCCGGGTTCTGGAGGTCTACGCGCGTCCAGGTCGGCCGACGCCTTCACGGCACTTCACGCACCAGAAGTGAACTGCCGTTAACTCACGGTGAATGACTGCTGCACAATTTTTCCGTTCACGAGTACTTCGCAGGCCCGGATCGACTTCGTCGCCGGGTCACGGACGGTGAAGTCGAGGGCAAAAGTGCCGTCGAGGCCGATGACCCGGGTGACGTACGGGTCGGCGGTCTGCTTCCCGTCCGCGGTGCGGCCGGTCACCGAGACCGTGGCGACGGGGGCGAAGCCCCGTCCGGTCACCTGGACCGCCGTGCCGACGGGCCCCTCGGGCGGCGAGAGCGCGAAGGACGGTCCGGCGGGCACGGTTGCGTCCTGGACGGTGAACGCCGCCGTCTCGGTGCGCGGGTTGACGAGAACCTCCCGCACCCGGATGGCGACGGTGTCGGCGGCGTTGACCTCGAAGGTCTGCGAGAACGCCCCGTCCAGCCCCACCACCTTGGTCTTCGCCGGGTCGGACGTCTGCGAGCCGTCGGCGCGCAGCCCGACGATGGACACGGTCGCGACCTTCGCGAAGCCCTGCCCGATGACGGTGACGGTGGTGCCCTTGGGACCGGCCGAGGGGGTGAGGACCACGAAGGACGGGGCGACGGTCAGCGGGGTGAGGGCCTGCACTCCCCCGGCGGTGACCTGGATCGCGTACACGGCACGCGGGGTGGACCCGGCCACGGTGACCGTGCCGGCGAGGGTGCCGTCGGCGCCGATCCGGAGAGTGGAGCCGCTGATCCGGGCGCTGTCGCAGGA
This sequence comes from Streptomyces sp. NPDC102437, assembly GCF_044765565.1. Taxonomy (NCBI): domain Bacteria; kingdom Bacillati; phylum Actinomycetota; class Actinomycetes; order Kitasatosporales; family Streptomycetaceae; genus Streptomyces; species Streptomyces sp. NPDC102437. The sequence continues at coordinate 74,509 of NZ_JBIWKI010000028.1, forward strand.
GCTGCCGTCGGCGTTGCAGAGCGCGGCGGTGGGCGTGGTGCCGGACGGCCAGTCGCCGCCAAAGAGGGCGATCGTTCCGCCCGGCTTGACCTTCGCCGCGCCTGCGGAGAGCGTCGCGGAGGCGTCGGTCACGGTGAACGGTGTGGTGAGCACAGTGGCCGGATCGTTGCCCTCGTCGACCTGGATGGCGGCGATGGCCGGGTCGGAGACGGTGAACTCGGCCCTGAACGTGCCGTCGGGGGTGCTCTTCACATAGACGGCGGTGTCGTCGAGCGTCGCCCCGCTCGCGTCCAGGCCCACGGTGTTGATCCACCGGTCCTGGAAGTAGTTGCTGCCGGTGACGGAGACGACGCTGCCGAGCGGTGCGCCGGAGCGGGAGAGCGCGATGGCCCGTGGCCCGGCGGGGGCGAAGGCCCTGACCGTCAGGGGCGCGGTCGCCTCCTTCGTACCGTCGCCGACCTTCACCAGGTACGAGCCGTCGGGCACGGCGCCCGCGGCGGCGAGCACCGCGCTTCCGCTCAGCTCCCCCGAAGCACTGATCGCGAGGGTGCTGGAGGCGAACTTGCCGGTGTCGCAGCCGCCGCCGTCCGCCGAGCAGAGCGACGGTACGGGAGTGGCGCCCGCGGTCCAGAGGCTGCCGGACAGGGCGACGGCGGTGGACGGCCGGACGGCCGTGCCGGGCGCGGTCAGGGTGGCCGGGTGGCCCGCGGTGCCCTCCGCGGTCACCGTGCCGATGGAGCCGCCGCCGCTCACCACGTCGCACGGGGTCTCGTAGGTGGAGCCGAGCACCTTCGTACGCGTCAGATTGCGTATGGGGATGAAGGTGATCGGGCCGCTCGCACTGGCGGGGATGAGGAAGTCCCCTTCGTACGGCGGAATTTCGATGGGCTTGCCGGACGGGATGTCGAGGTTGATCTGGGGGCCGGTGACGGTGACCGTGCCGGTGGCACCGCCGGACATCGCGAAGTCGATGCTGGGGGTGGTGGGTACGTCGCTCAGGCTGAGGCCGCTGGTGGCGGGGGACGGGCCGAGGGTGACCTTGGCGTGGACCTTGCCGCCCGGGTCGACGATCGACGGCGACAGGTCGACGCTCATCTGCTGCGGGCCCGTCGCCTCGCCCTGCCCCGCGGGCAGGGAACAGTGCACGGTCGGGGTGACGGTGCCGGCCTCGGCGACGGGCGCGAGCGCGACGGTGCCACCGGTCCAGACGAGCACGGCCCCGGCGGTGAGGGCCACGGCACGGCGTAACCCCGAACCCGGACCGTGGGCCCTTCTCGGCCGGTCTGTTCTACTCGGTCTGACGGACACGGACATGCGTCTCCTCCATGGCTGAGGTGCTGGCTGAGGTACCGGCTGCGGGAATTCCCCGGATCCGGAACGGATTTGGATCGGATTCGGAATGGCGGCGCCCGCCCGCTCCGATGCGATACGGAGCGGACGGGCGCCTCCGGAACTTCCTCTTACGGTTCCCGGAGAATTCAGAGAAGGGTGAGGGTGAGAGTGGCGCTGTAATCTCCCGGCCGGGTGAATCCGGGAACGGTGAGGACGAGACCGGCGTCCGCGTCGAACCGGCCGCCGGTGAACGGACGGGAACCGTCCGGATCCATCCGGCAGAGGCTCGCCGCCTCGCTCCCGAGCGCGGCGGGCGAACCGGCCACCGGCACCCCCACGCTGCCGTTCTGCGCCGTGCACTTGGGCGTCCACCGGACGGCGCCGGCCGGGATGGTGCCGCCGCCGCTGCTGGTGAAGCCGGAGAGGGTGGCGGTCAGCGACCAGCCGCTGTCGACACCACGGCCGTCCTCCACCTCGACCCGGTTGAGCCGGGAGCGCTGCACACCGCTGCCGGTGCCCAGGACCGTCGTACCGAAGTCGACGGTGTCACCGTCCTGGACCATGGAGAGCGTCCCGGCCCTGACCGAGGTGCTCAGCCGCTGGTCGGCGCTGCCGCCGCCCCCTCCCCCGCCGTCAAAGACGGTGAACGGCGCGGTCCGTACGGTCGCCGGATCGTTGCCCTCGTCGGCCTGGACCGCGACGACGGCGTCGGAGGTCACGGTGAACTCGACGGCGAACGTGCCGTCCGAGCCGCTCTTGACGTACACCGCGCTGTCGTCGAGCCCGGTGCCCGAGGCGTCGAGCCCGATGATGTTGATCCAGCGGTCCGGGTTGTAGTTCTTGCCGCTGACCGTGATCACGCTGCCGACCGGTCCGCTGCTCCGCGACAGCGAGATCTCGCGGTCACCGGCCGCGACGGCCTTGACGGTGAGGGGGGCCGTGGCCTCCTTCGTACCGTCGTTGACCTTCACCTCGTACGTTCCGTCCGGCACCGCACCGGCCTCTGCGAGGGTGGCCGTGCCGGTCAGCGTCCCGTCACCGCCGATGGCGAGCGTGTTGCTCCTGAACTTCAGCGGGTCGCAGCCGCCACCGCCCACCGCACAGAGCGAGGGCACGGGCGCACCGCCCGGAGTCCACCCCGAACCACCCAGTGCCACCTCGGTGTTGGGGCGTACGGGATCGGCGGGGGCGGTCAGCGTGGCGGGCTCGGAGCCGGTGCCCTCCACCGTGACGCTGCCGACGCTTCCGCCGCCGTCGACGACATCGCAGGGCGTCTCGAAGACCGAGCCGAGCACCTTGGTCTGCGTCAGCGTACGGATCGGGGCGAACGAGACGTCCCCGGAGGCGTTCGCCGGGACCAGGAAGTCACCTTCGTAGGGCGGGAGTTCGATGGGCGTCCCGGACGGGATGTCCATCGTGAACTCGGCACCCCGCACCGTGACGGTGCCACTGGCCCCGCCGGACATGGCGAGGTCGAGGCTGGGGATGGTCGGCACGTCCTCCAGCGGCAGCGCGCTGGTGGCGGGGGACGGTCCCAGCGTGACCTTGGCGTGCACCTTCCCGCCCGGGGCGACGACCGCGGGCGACAGCTCGACGGTCATCTGCTGCGGCCCCGTCGCCTCGCCCTGCCCTGCGGGCAGGGTGCAGTGCACGGTCGGGGTGACCGTACCGGCGGCCCGCGATCCGGCTGCCGGCGCGTCCTGCGGCACGGCCTGGGCGGTGGCCCCGGCGCAGCTCAGGGACAGCACGAAGCAGGCAGCGAGCAGACCGGTCACGCCGGGTCTTCGTCGTCGTATCACCAGACACCCCTCCATGGCCCATTGATTGCGCACATTGAGGAGGTCGGGTGCCAAGAAGTCAAGAGAGAATTGATTGATCCTTATCTGAAATGCCCGAAAAGCATTTCCATGGGAATTTCAAGTGCCTCTGTGGACATCTATTGACTTCTCTGAAGATCACAGTTTCACTGCTGCCGACATGCCGGGCCCGGCACGCAGATCCACTTCTCAGCTCTTCGGTGAATCTGCGGAATTCAGAACCGGAAGGAGTTCCCCCCGTCATGTCGTCGAATCGAAGACACATCCCGCTGGTACTGGCCGCGGCCTGTTCGGTGGCCGGCGCGCTCGCGCTGGCTCCGACGGCCCAGGCCGTGGCTCCGCTCACCGCGACGGCCACGTACAACTGCGGCGCCTGGGGCAGCGGTCTCGCCACCCTGACAGCCGCCGACTCGGGCACGTCCAAGACCATCAAGATCACGTCCACCGCGATCACGATGCCAGCCGGTACCAGTGCCGACCCGAACAGCATCACGACGACGCTCAAGCTCACCAAGACCTCGGGCGGCGTCACCAGTCAGGTGCAGTTCTCCGGAAAGACCAACCCCGGCATGAGCGGCGGCAGCCCGATCACCCTGGGCCCGCTGAAGCTCACCTCCGGCACCCTGGCGGCGGGTGACAGCACGAACTCCGTGGTGCTGCCCCCTCCCCCGAGCGCCACCAACTGGTCGCTGCAGATCGTGGCCTCGTCCCCGACGTCGGCCACGGTTCCGTGTGTGGCGACGTCGAACCAGTCGGCGCCGTTCGTCTGGTAGCCGGGCCGTGCGTCCGGTAGCCGGGCTGTCCGTCCGGTAGTCGCGCCACCCCATCCGCACCCGCTTGGCGCACCCGCGTCCGCACCGTCATCCGCACGCACGACGCCGGCCCGGGGCGAGGACCGCTGTCCCCGCCCCGGGCCGGCACCAGCACGCCTGCGTGGTCTCACGTCATACGAGTGGCCCACTCCTGGACCTTCTTGATCCGCTGCTGGATCTGCCCGGCCGTGGCCTCCGCGCTCGGCGGTCCGCCGCACACCCGCCGCAGCTCGGTGTGGATCACCCCGTGCGGCTTGCCGCTCTGGTGGGTGTAGGCCGAAACCATCGTGTTGAGCTGCTTGCGCAGCCCGAGCAGCTGCTTGTGCGTGACCACCGGCCGCGCGTCGGCCGGCTTCTCCAGCAGGTCGGCCTCCTCGGCCGGCCGCTGGCGGCTGTGCGCGATCTGCCGGGACTGCCGCTTCTGGAGCAGCAACTGCACCTGGTCCGGCTCCAGCAGCCCCGGAATCCCCAGGTAGTCCTGCTCCTCCTCGCTGCCGGGGTGCGCCTGCATGCCGAACTCGGCACCGTCGTACAGCACCCGGTCGAAGACCGCGTCCGATTCGAGGGCCTCGAAGGGCAGCTGCTCCTCGGTCTCCTCGTCCTCCAGCTTCTCGGCGTCGGCGAGGAGCTTGTCCTCCTCCGCGAACGGGTTCTCCTCGTCGCTGCCCTTCTTGGGCTTGTCGAGGACGTGGTCCCGCTCGACCTCCATCTCGTTGGCGAAGTCGAGCAGCATCGGGATGGTCGGCACGAAGACCGAGGCGGTCTCGCCGCGCCTGCGCGAACGCACGAAACGGCCGACAGCCTGCGCGAAGAACAGCGGCGTGGAGATGGTGGTGGCGTACACGCCGACGGCCAGGCGCGGCACGTCGACGCCCTCCGACACCATGCGCACCGCGACCATCCAGCGCGAGCCGTCCCCGCTGAACTGGTCGATCCTCTTCGAGGCGGCCTTCTCGTCGGAGAGGACCACGGTGGCCTTCTCACCGGTGACCCGCTTGAGGATCTTGGCGTACTCGCGCGCCGACTCCTGGTCGGTGGCGATGACCAGCCCGCCCGCGTCCGGAATGCCCTTGCGGACCTCGGTCAGCCGCTTGTCGGCGGCGCTCAGCACATTGGGGATCCACTCGCCGGTGGGCGACAGGGCGGTGCGCCAGGCCTGCCCGATGGCGTCCTTGGTCATCGGCTCGCCGAGCCGGGCGGCGATCTCGTCACCGGCCTTGGTGCGCCAGCGCATGTTGCCGCTGTAGCTGAGGAAGATCACGGGCCGGACGACGCCGTCGGCGAGCGCGTTGCCGTAGCCGTAGGTGTAGTCGGCCGAGGAGCGCCGGATGCCGTCGTTGCCCTCCTCGTACACGACGAAGGGGATCGGGTTGGTGTCCGACCGGAACGGCGTACCGGTGAGCGCGAGCCGCCGGGTGGCCGGGTCGAACGCCTCCTGGCACGCCTCGCCCCAGGACTTCGAGTCACCGGCGTGGTGGATCTCGTCGAGGATGACGAGGGTCTTGCGCTGCTCGCAGCGGTTGCGGTGCAGCATCGGCCGCACGCCGACGCCCGCGTAGGTGACCGCGACGCCGTCGTACTCCTTGCTGAGCGGGCCCGCGCTGTAGTCGGGGTCGAGCTTGATCCCTATCCGGGCCGCTGCCTCGGCCCACTGCTTCTTCAGGTGCTCGGTCGGCGCGACGACGGTGACCTGCTGTACCACGTGGTGGTGCAGCAGCCATGACGCGAGGGTCAGCGCGAAGGTGGTCTTCCCCGCGCCGGGGGTGGCGACCGCGAGGAAGTCGCGCGGCTGCTCCTGGATGTACTTCTCCATGGCGCCCTGCTGCCAGGCTCGCAGCTTGCCGGCCGTGCCCCAGGGGGCGCGGCCGGGGAAGGCGGGTGAGAGGTGGTGGGAGGCGGTAGTAGTCACGGTCTCCGGTTCGGGTCTCTCGGGTACGTGGGGTGCTGTCCGCACGGCCGGGACGGACCCGCACGCGATACGACAACCGGGCCACCTTACCGGGGGGCGGCGCGGAACCTCGTACGGACGAACGGCGGTTCGGCGCCGCTGAGACCCTCTTCACAGATCGACTTCACGCAGCGAATCCGGGAAGCCGTTCAGCGATCCTGGGCATGTCGAGGACGCCCTGGCACACGTCCAGCACGAACTTCTCGGCCGCGTCGACATCGAAGTCCGCACTCAGGCGATGCCCGTTGATGTGCAGGAAGACCCAGGTGGCATACCAGGCGATGCGCTTGTTCCCGTCGACGAGCGCATGATTGCGCGCCAGGGACTCCATGAGTGCTGCGGCCTTCTGCCACACGTCCGGATAGGCGTCCTGGCCAAACACGCTCGCCTGCGGGCGGGCGAGTGCCGAATCGAGCAGCCCGTAGTCCCGCACCTCGGCAGCCCCGAGGCGCTCGGCGAGGTTGAGCAGCTCGGGAAGTGTCAGGTACTGCATCAGGCGAGCCTCCGGTTGAGCTCCTCACTCACCTTCAGCACGTGGTCCGCAGCCTCGTTGAAGAGGCGCGAGTGCTCGTTTATGGCGGTGATCACCGCGTCGTGGGCGAACGACTGCATACTCCGCCCCTCCGACTCGGCGCGCGCACGCAGTGCGTCCAGCTCTTCTTCGGTGAACCGCAGATTCAGACCAGCCATGCGTGGATGGTACCGCGCGGTACCACGTGGCACCAGGGCCTGTCCGGCGACCCCGGCCATGATCCGCCGGACAGGCCCTAAGCCCTGGTCCGCACCCGCGCCGCCACCCACGCCCCCACCAGCGCCACCCCCGCCATCGGCAGGAAGACCGCCGCGAACGCCCCCGGACGGGACCCCGCGGCCCCCGCCCCCGCCGCGTCGTGCACGGCCCCCACGGCCCCGCCGCCGAGCGCCGCGAAGGCCGCTCCGCCCGCGGCGAGCAGCAGCACGTTCGAGAGCCCGTCGGAGATCTGGAGGGCGGCCGAGTTCGCCCCCGCCTCCTCCGGCGCCGACAGCTTCAGCAGCAGCACGCTCGTCGACGCGATCACCACGCCCATCCCGAAGCACCCGAAGGCCCAGGCCACGGCCACGGTCCAGACCGGCACCGCCTCGATCAGCACGGACGGCGCGGCCGCGATCGCCGCGGCGACCAGCACCATGCCGCCCACCATCAGGCGCTCCCGGTACGGCTCCAGGCGCGGCCGGGACTGTACGTACGAACCGAGCGCCCAGGTCCCGCCGCCGGCCGCGAGCGAGAACCCGGCCATCGTGGGGCTGAGGCCGCGCTGGGTCACCAGCATCAGCGGTACGAAGGACTCGGCGGCGATGAACGACCCGGCCGCCACCCCGCGCAGCAGCACCACCGAGGGCAGCCCGCGCGCGGCCCGGCCGGTCCCCGGGGGCAGCAGCCCCCGCACGGCGGGCACGAGCAGCGCGACGCCCACGGCGGCCGGGAGCAGCGCGAACCAGTTCAGTTCCTGCCCGGCGTACTGGAGCAGCGCCGCGCCCAGCGAGATCCCGAGCGCGAGCAGGATGCGCCGCCGGTCGTACGGCTCGACGGGCGCCGTGGGATCGGCCGGTCCCGAAGCCCGCCGCCGGATCGCGGGCAGCGCGAGCGCCAGCGGGAACACCACGAGGACCGGGATGCCCGTGAAGACCCAGCGCCACCCCAGGTGCTCGGTCACGCTCCCGGAGGCGAGCGGCCCGACGACCGACGGGATCACCCAGCTCGCGGCGAACGCGGCCAGGATCGACGGCTGCAGCCGCTTCGGGTAGGCCCGGCTGATCACCACGTACAAGGCGACGATCACCAGCCCGCCGCCGAGCCCCTGGACGGCCCGCCCCGCGACGAAGATCCACATGCTCCCGGCGGTCCCGCAGAGCAGCAGCCCCGCCGCGAACGCGCTGATCCCGGTGGCGAGCGGCCCCAGCGGCCCGCGCCGGTCCGCCCACTGCCCGGAGAGCACCATGGCGAAGAGGCTGGTCGTGAAGTACGCGGAGAACGCGAACGCGTACAGCGCAATACCGTGCAGCTCACGCGCGGCGACCGGCATCGCGGTCCCCACGGCGGTCGCCTCGAAGGCGATCAGGAAGACGACGGAGACGATGCCGACGCTGAGCGCCCGGTAGGTCCGCCCCAGCACCCCTCCGGATTCGACGGGCGACTCGGTCCCGCCGCGCACCTCCGCGTCGCCGGCGGTGCCGGTCTCGACACCGGCGTCTCGTGGTTCCAGGGCACTCATGAGCCCAAGAGTAAGGGCCAAGATCTCATTTGAGCCCTGTCGCGGGACGGTCCTCCGGTCCTCCGTTGGTCGTAGGACCACGGCACCGAATGTGAACGCGCCATGGCAGTCGCATTGCGCCCCGCCCCGCACTCTTGAGCGGCCGGGACGCCCGGCCCTACGGTCGGATCACGACGAGGAACACACGGCCGTGTGCCCGAGTGGTTCAGGGGCTCGACTGCAACTCGAGTTACACCGGTTCGAATCCGGTCACGGCCTCCACGCAGTACGCCCGCCCAGCACGCGTCATACGCCACGCCGGGCGGGCCTCAGCATTTTCGGGAACCCCCCTGGGTCCTGAGCGCGGACGTGCGAAACCGTTGATGAATTCCTTCAGCGCTTTGCGGCGATCGTCGACGTCCTCGGGTGCCGGCTTCAATTCGCCGCGTTCGAAGGACGGCGTACTTCCGCGAGGAACCCCGATCTGCACCGGGTCCCCGCGTACGAAAGGCGACCACCCTGCGCGCGGCGCGGGCCTGATTCGCTTCACCCCCGGCCTGGAGGCCGGAGCACTGCGAATGAATCCCGGTAACCGGGGTGCCGCCGCGATCGTGGCCGGTGGGGTCGATGCGCGCGTCGGCGGAGGCGAAGCGGGTGGTCGAACCTCCTGCCGCCTCAGCCCTCCGGCCCTCCCGCTACCCGCGCCCGCTCAAGCCCCGCAAGGACCGCGTCGACCGTCTGCTCCACGGTCTGCCCGGTCGTGTCCAGCCAGAGCCCGATCCGCGGCGTCTCCTCGCGCAGCACCCGGTCCAGCGATTCGACCGTCCAGCCGGCCCCGTAACCGCTCTTGCCCCGCCCGGCCTCCCGCTCGGCAACGGCCCGCGGCTCGGGGGCGAGCACGACGACGTACAGCGGCCGTGTCCGTACGAGACCGACGTACGCGGACAACTCCTCCCCCAGCACCACGTCCTGCACCACAGCACTCCAGCCCTCACCCGCGTACGCGTCGGCCGTCATCGCGGACAACCGGTACCGGAGCCGGAGTTGGGCGACAGCATCCTCGTACGCCCCCGGCACCATCTCGGCCCGCCCGGACACCACCATCCGCCGGAACACGTCCCCGCGCACGTGAACGGCCTTCGGCAGCCGCTCGGCGAGGGCCTGGGCAACGGTGGATTTCCCGGAGGCCATCACACCGGTGATGAGGACGACGGCAGGGCCGGGATCAGCAGCTCGCGACACGCTCACGGTCAGCCCTCGACGGCGCCGGCCAGGAAAGCGGTCCAGGCGGCGGGGGCGACGGCGAAGGTGGGGCCGTCGACGACCTTGGAGTCGCGGACGTGGACGGTGTGGGCGCAGGTAGCCACCTCTACGCAGGCTTCGCCCTCGTTGTTGCTGTAGCTGGACTTGAACCAGGAGAGCTCGGGCCCGTTGGTCACAGTTGCCTCGCCTTCGTTTCGATGATCTCCGCAGGCTTCCAGGGGGTGAGCGCCTGCACCCGCCACCCACCGGGGCCGACGCCGACGCCGGGTTGCACCTGTAACTCGAACGACGAACCGTGCTGACACCGCGTATCTCCGGGCCGCGCCTGCAACCCGGAGTGCGACATCCGTGCGGAGCTCAGGAGTTGGGGGCCGCCACCGCTGCCTGAGGCCTGATGGGGAGGCGGTTTATCGGACGGCCGGTGGCGGCGCGTACGGCTGCGGCCACTGCTGCCGGGGACGTCACCACGGGGACCGCCGAGGCGGGCTTGGCGCCGAAGGGGGCCACCACGTCTCGTTCCTCGATGAGTTTGACGATGCGGATCTCGGGGGCGTCCAGGGCGGTCGGGAGGCAGTAGCCGGTGAGGTCGGGGTGGCGGATCAGGCCCCGGGCGCTGCGGAGGTTCTCGGTGAGGGCGGCGCCGATGCCCTGGGTGATGCCGGCCTCGATGCGGGTCGCGAGCTGGGACGGGTTGAGGACCCGGCCGACGTCCTGGGCGACCGCCATCTCCACGACCCGGACGGCGCCGAGCTCGATGTCGACGTCCACCACCGCGCGGATCGCGCAGAAGGCGAGGCCGACGAAGGCGTCGCCCTGGCCGGATTCGTCGAGGGGTTCGGTCGGGTGGGGTCGGCACTGGGCGGTGGCCCAGAGTTCCTTGCCGTCCATGGCTTCGGTGACCGTCGTGGACAGCACACCGTCGTACGAGGTGATCTTGCCGTCGGCGATCTGCAGCAGCTCCGTGGACATGCCGAACTTGTGGGCCAGGGGCTGGAGGAGCTGGGTGCGGACCATCTTGGCGGCGCGTTCCACCGCCCCGGCCGAGACCCAGGTGTGGCGGCCGTGCGTCGCCGGGCCGGCCGGGGGCTGGTCGGTGTCGACGGAGGCCACGTGGACCTCTTCGATGCCCAGGGTCTCCTGGACGACCTGGCGGGCGAGGGTCGAGAAGCCCTGCCCCGTCTCGACCGCCGCGCAGATGACCGTGGCGATGCCGTCGTGGACCCTGACCGTGGCCGTGGAGACCTCGTCGGCGCCCTCCGCGCCGAGCATGTGGACCATGCCCAGCGCGTAGCCGACCCCCCGGCGCACCGCACCGGGTTCGCCCGCGCCCTCGGGGCCGCCGGGGAGCAGCCAGTCGTCCTCCGGGGCGTCCTTGGGGAGCGCGGGAAGGGGGAAGTCCTGTACGGAGGCGAGGAGTTCGGCGACGGGCGCGGGGCAGGTCACCGTCTGGCCGGTGGGCAGGATGTCGCCGGTGGACAGTGCGTTGCGCAGGCGCAGTTCGACCGGGTCGATGCCGAGCTTGGCGGCCAGCTTGTCCATCTGGCCCTCGTACGCGGCGCAGACCTGCATCGCGCCCTCGCCCCGGACGTGGCCCGACGGCGGGTTGTTCGTACGGACCGCCCAGCCCTCGATGAACGCGTGCGGGACGACGTACGGGCCGCAGGCGAACGCGACCGCGGCGGCCAGCGACTCGGACGAGGAGTCGGCGTAGGCACCCGCGTCGAGCAGGATCTGCGCCTCGACCTTCACCAGCCGGCCGTCGGCGTCCGCGTGGTGGCGGTAGCGCAGCAGCGTCGGGTGCCGGTGGGAGTGGCCGAGGAAGGACTCCTCGCGGGTGGCGGCCAGCTTCACCGGGCAGCCGGTGCGCAGTGCGAGCAGGCCGAGCGGGAGCTGGAAGCCGGGTTCCTCGCGGTCGCCGGTCGCGCCGGGGACGCCCGTGACGACGACCTTCACCCGCTCCGGTTCCAGGCCGAAGCAGGCGGCGGCGAGGTCGCGGTCGGTGTGCGGGTCGGTGGAGGCGGTGTAGATCTCCACACCGCCGTCGGGGCGGGGCACGGCGAGCCCGGCCTCGGCGCCGATGGGTGCCGGGTCCTGGCGGCCGATGCGGTACAGGCCCTCGACGACGACCTCGCCGGTGGCGTCGGGGTCTCCGTAGCGCAGCGGGATGTGGCGGATCAGGTTGCCGTCGGGGTGCAGCGGTTCGGCGGTGAAGGCCTTCTCCGGGTCGGTGACCGGGTCGAGGACCTCGTACTGGACGGCGATGGCCGCGGCGGCGAGCCTGGCCGTGTCGGGGTGGTCGGCGGCGACCGCGGCGATCGGCTCGCCGTGGTGGCGGACCAGGTCGGAGGCGAAGACCGGGCGGTCGACGACCCGGCGCCCGTACGCGCTCTCGCCCGGGATGTCCTCGTGCGTGATGACGGCCTGCACCCCCGTCATCTCGACGGCGGCCGAGGTGTCGATGGACAGGATACGGGCGTGCGGGTGCGGGGAGCGCAGGACGGCTGCCCAGAGCAGGCCCTCGGCCCAGAGGTCGGCGGCGTACGGGAAGGTGCCCTCGGTCTTGGCGCGCGCGTCGGCGGGCGGCAGCGAGACGCCGAGGCCGAGTGCGGGCGGCTCGGTGCCGGGGCCCTCGGCCGTCGGGACGGTGCCCGCCGGGGTGGTGATCCGTGTGCTGGTCGCGTTGGCAGCGGTGGCTGCGTCGTTGCTCACGCCATGCCTCCGTCCTGCGGGTGCGACTGGACGCTACCGGCGCCGGGGGCCGCCTGGTGCGGGATACGGGCCTCGTCGGGCTCCGGGGACGTGGAGTCCGACGAGGCGGGGTCGGTGCCGGTGTCGGCCTCGCGGCCCGCGATGACCTCGTTGACGGCGTCGAGGACACCGCGGTAGCCGGAACAGCGGCAGAGGTTTCCGCAGAGCGCCTGACGCGTCTCCAGCTCGCTGGGGGCGTGGTTGCCCTCCAACAGGTCGTGGACGGTCATGGCCATACCGGGGATGCAGAAGCCGCACTGGACGGCACCGCACTTGGCGAGGGCGCGCTGGACGTCGGACGGTTCGCCGTCCGCGGCGAGGCCCTCGACCGTACGGACCTCGCTGCCGGCCGCGGTGGCCGCGGGGACCAGGCAGGAGGCGACCAGCCTGCCGTCCACCTGGACGTTGCACGCGCCGCACTCGCCCTGCGAGCAGCCGTCCTTGGCGCCCGCGAGGCCGAGGCGCTCGCGCAGCACGTAGAGGAGCGACTCGCCGATCCAGGCGTCGGTGACGGGGCGGTCGGCGCCGTTCACGTGCAGGACGTAGGAGGCGGCCGGGCGGTCGTCGGGAACGCCGAGCGGGGCGGGGTCGACCGGCTGGGAGTCGACCGGCTGGGGATCGAGGGGCCGGGATTCCTCGGGAGGGGATTCGGGATCGGTCGCCCCGGCCTGTGCGGTCGGCGAAGCCGCTGCCTGCTCCGGGTCCTCGGACGCGGCCTCCGCCTGCTGCTCGGAGGCGACGTTGTTCGCGTCGGGTTCGGGAGTGGTGTCAGGGGCTGTTTCGGGGGCAGCTTCCGGAGCGGTTTCCGAAGCGGTTTCGAGGGGGGCTCCCGCGGGCTTCGCCGACTCGGGGGCCGCGTCGACGGGGTGCGGGGCGCCTCCGTCGGGTACGGGGGCAGCCTCCGTCTCCACGGGGGCAGCGGCCTCGGGGACGCGCAGGACGTCCTCGTACGTCACGGACGACGCCTCGGCCGACGGCTGCTGCTGCTCGAACCCGGCTTCCGGCGCGTGCTCCGGCTCCATGTCCGCCAGAAGTGCGGGCTCCGCCGCGAACTCGGCCTCGGGCTCCTCGTGGACGGGCTCCGGGGCCGGCTCCTGCGTCGCCCACGGAGCGGGCGCACCGCCCGGCAGCGTGGCCGGCGGGGTCCGGTCCCCGTACCACTGGGCGGCCAGGGCCGAGGCCGCGAACTCGCCGGATTCCTCCGGGAGATCACCGTCGGCGACCGGAATCGTCCACTGACCCGTGTGGCCGGTGTGGCCCGTGTGGCCGGTGCTGTCGCCGTGCTGACCGGTGTGGTCGACGTGCTCGGCGAGCCCTGCCTGGCCGGCCTGGCCCGTGTGGACGCCGAACTCCGTGGACTCGGTGAAGTTCCACTGGCCCGTGGCCGCCGGGCTCTGCTGGTACTGCTCCTGCGCATACGGATCGTGCGGGAGCTGCGGGGTGTGGGAGACCTGTGGGGCGTGGGGAGCCTGCTGCGGGTACTCGTAGTCGTACGGGCCCTGCTGCTGGTTGGGGTCCGGCCAGTGCACCGTCTCGGATGCCTGCTGCTCCGCCCCCGTACCACGCTCCTGCTGGCTCTGCGTCTGCACGACCCAGCTGCCCGTGGCCGACGGGTCGAGCCCGGCCGCGGGGGTCAGTGGAACGATCATCGGCGGTACGTAGCCGTGGCCGGGTGCGGCCAGCGGGATGTTCGCCAGGTCCTCCGGCGGCAGGTGGACGAAGGCGGTCGCCTCCGCGTCGTACTCGCCGCCCTGCGGCGTCGGCTGCCAGCCCCCGTGCTGCAGGTGCTCCTGCTGCCCGTGCTGTTCGTTGCGGTCCTCGTTGGTCACGACAGTGCCCTCCCCAGCGCGCGTCGGGCCAGCGCGGCGACGGTCCGCCGCAGGTGCAGTACGGCGGGGGGCAGCGGCTGCGCCTCTCCCCCGTCGGCGGGTGATTCCTGGTCCGGGATGCAGGCCGCGGCGACGTACTCGCCGAACGCGGCCAGCGCGTCGGGGGCCAGGCCCCGTTCGCCGTCCCAGTCGATCAGCGAGGCGATCCAGCGTTCGGCCTCCAGCGGCCGCAGCGGCATCGGGGCGATGGCGCCGACCGCGCAGCGCACCCCGCGCCGCGCCGGGTCGAGAACGATCGCGACGGACGCGGTGGCGCGGCCGGGGCCGGTACGGCCGGTGGCCTTCAGGAAGACCTGGGGGGCGTGCAGCAGCGGCACCCGGACGAAGCCGATGAGCTCGGCGGGTTCGAGCATGTCGCGGCCGGCCAGCAGGTGCGAGACGGGGATCTCGCGCCGGGCGCCGCCCGGACCCGCGATGACCAGCTCGGCCTCCAGTGCGGCGAGCACCGGCAGGGCGTCGCCGGTCGGGGCCGCGGTGGCGATGTTGCCGCCGAGCGTTCCGGCGTTACGGATCTGGGGCGGGCCGGCGGCGCGCGCCGACGCGGCCAGTGCGGGGATCAGGGCCGCGAAGTCGGGCCGTCCCATGCGTGCGTGGGTGAGGCCGGCGCCGAGCAGGGCGTGGCCGTCCTGGTAGTGCCAGCCGCGCAGCTCGCTGATCCGGCCGAGGCCGACCAGGCCCGAGGGGCGCAGCAGCCCCTTGTTGACGGCCGCCATCAGGTCTGTGCCGCCCGCCACGGGAACGGCGGCGGGCATGGCGCCGAGCGCCGCCACGGCCTCGTCGAGCGAGGCCGGCAGCGTCACGGACTGCGTCGCCTGCGGTGCGTGCGTGGTCAACCCAGCTGCCCCTTCCCGGTGTCCCGGCTGTCCGGCTGTTTTGCCGTACGGTACGTGCTCAAGGCCTGGACGTGGCAACTCTGGCACATCTTCGGATCGGTCCGACGCGAGGGTCCGCGAAGGGCGTATCCATCCTTGATCAGGGGAATGTTCCCGTTTCACCCCGCTTCGGCGCAGAGTGTGAATTGCAGCTCTTCGGCATGGCTCATGACTGATTGTTCCGTTCTGGCGCTTCGTTGCCGCGTCCCGTTCCGACAGAGCGAGTTCCGGACAAAAAAGCGCGGCCGGCCCGCCCTTTCGGAGCGGGCCGGCCGGCGACCGGGTACGGCCGGGATCACACGTTCGGGGGCACCCCGTCGATGGGCCGGCCCAGCACGCCTGGGCGCTGCTGCCGGGGCAACGGGCCGCCCGGCGGCCGGTAGTCGACGCCGAGGGCGTCGAGTCGGGCGTAATGCGTGGTCATTCGGCTCTCGAAGCCGGCGAAGTCCCGCTCGGCGGGGGCGGGCAGCGGCGACCAGGCGACCTCCGCGAACGCCGCGAGGCGCGGGAAGACCTGGTAGTCGACGCGGTCCCGGTTCTGCATCACCTCGGTCCAGACATTGGCCTGGGTGCCCAGGATGTGACGGGCCGCCTCCTCGGAGAGGCCCGCCGGTACGGGCTCGAAGCGGTACACGTCCTCCAGGGTGCGGACGAAGCCGATGGGCATCGGCTCGTCGGGGCCGCCGTCCTGACGGTGGTCCAGGTACACGTGCTGCTCGGGGCACATGACGACGTCGTGGCCGGCCTCGGCGGCGGCGATGCCTCCGCCGTAACCCCGCCAGGACGACACGGCGGCGCCCGCCGGGAGGCCGCCCTCCAGGATCTCGTCCCAGCCGATCAGCCGGCGTCCGCGCGCGGTGAGCCAGGTGTCGAAGTGCCGGATGATCCAGGACTGCAGCTCGTCCTCGTCGGCCAGGCCGAATTCCTCGATCCGGGCCTGGGCGACCGGCGAGTTCTTCCACTGCTCCTTGCGGCATTCGTCGCCGCCGATGTGGATGAACGGCGAGGTGGCGGCGGGGAAGAGGTCGAGGACCTCTTCGAGGACGCCTTCGAAGAAGCGCAGGGTGTCGTCGGTGGGGGCGAGTACGTTCGAGTTGATGCCCCAGGTGTCCCAGACGGAGAGGGCGGTGGTGTCGACGACGTCGGTGTTGCCCAGTTCGGGGTAGGCGGCGATGGCGGCCTGCGAGTGGCCGGGGATGTCGATCTCGGGGACGACCCGGATGTGCCGCTCGGCGGCGTACGCGACGATCTCGCGGATGTCGTCCTGTGTGTAGTAACCGCCGTGCGGGGTCTCGTCCCACAGCTCGGACGCCCGGTGTCCGTGCTTCGTGCGGGAGCGCCAGGAGCCGACCTCGGTGAGCCGGGGGAAGCGCCTGATCTCGATGCGCCAGCCCTGGTCGTCGGTGAGGTGGAAGTGGAAGACGTTCAGCTTGTGTGCGGCGAGGAGGTCGAGGTAGCGCAGCACGTCGTCCTTGGGCAGGAAGTGCCGTGCCACGTCGAGCATCATTCCGCGCCAGGGGAACCGGGGGCTGTCCTCGATGTCCGCGAAGGGGATGGCGCGCCGGGTGCCGTGGGCAATGGGCGCGCGGCGGAAGGCCTCGGGGCCCAGGAGCTGACGGAGGGTCTGCGCGCCCCAGAAGACCCCGGCGGGGCTGCCGCCGGTGATCTCGACGCATGTGCCGGTCCCGGTGCTCAGCCGGTAGCCCTCCGGTTCGAGCGCCGGGTCGATGCCCAGCCGGACGGTGTTCGTGGCGTGCTCGTCGCCCTCGGCGGCCGGCCGCGGGGCGAGCGGCAGGCCGAAGGCGGCGCCGAGCGTGGAGCGCAGCCAGCGTTCGGTGCTCTCCGTGCCTGGGGCCGCCGTGATGGTGGTGGACGGATCGAACAGGAAGCCGCAGCGCCCTTCACCGCCGGCGCGCACGGGTGCCGGGACGATGTGCGCGGGCGCCGGGACGATATCCGCGGGCGCCGGTGCCGGGTTCGTGTCGTTGTCGGTGTCCATGGCGTCAGTCCTTTACCGCTCCGCCGAGTCCCGAGACCAGGCGGCGCTGTACGAGTACGAAGAAGACCAGTACGGGAACGGTCATCACCGTCGAGGCGGCCATGATCCCTCCCCAGTCGTTCTCATCGGGTTTGAAGAAGACCAGCAGCGCCATGGGGAGCGTCGACTGGGAGGTGTCGCTGATGATGAACGACTTCGCGAACAGGAAGTCGTTCCAGGTGGAGATGAACGAGCGGGGCGCCGTAGATCTTGCCGTCCACCGTCACGGACTGCTTGGCGGTCGGGTCGGTGTCCTTGGCCTCGTCCCAGGCGGCGAACTCGGCGCTCACATCGGCGAGTCCGCCGTCCTTGACGTATCCGGCGGTGTCGGTGTTGCCGTACTCGATGAGGTCCGGGGCGCTTTTGGGGTCGTTGAACGCCGCCTTGACGCGCTGGGCGCGGGTGTCGACCGGTATGTACTCGATCTCGACCTCCGCGTCCTTGTGGGCCTTCCTGAAGTCGGCGACCGCCGCGTCGACGACCTGTTCCTTGGGCTTGTTGCCGACTTCCTGGAAGAGCCAGACACGCAGTGTGCCGGTCTTCTCGTCCCGCTTGGCTCCGGTGCCGGAGGTCTGCGGCGCGCATGCGGTGGCGGTGAGACCCGCCAGCACAAGGGCTGCGGCCGGGGCGGCAATTCGGGCAGACAGCTTCATCCGGGAACCCCTACCGATCGGCGTTGCAACATACGCGACGGGCGTTTCGTTATGCACAACTGGCAGGAGAGTAGGTGCGCACGCAGGCGCCGACAAGTGGTCTCTACCACTCTGTGACCCGGCGAAGCAGCCCGTGCAACGCCAAGGGCACCCCGGGGCACACGTCCGGGCAACGCAAAGGGCCCCCGGGGCACGCGTCGTACGCGTGCCCCGGGGGCCCGAAGCGGAGGTCGCCGGACGGCTCCGGCCCGCTTCTCGCTACTTCTTGTCCTTGCCGCCCTTGCCCTTGTCCTTGTCGCCACCGGCGCCCATGGACTCGTAGATCTCCTTGCACATCGGACAGACCGGGTACTTCTTGGGGTCACGCCCCGGCACCCAGACCTTCCCGCACAGTGCGACCACGGGGGTGCCCTCCAGGGCACTCGCCATGATCTTGTCCTTCTGGACGTAATGGGCGTAGCGCTCGTGGTCGCCGTCGCCGTTCGACACCTGCGGCGTCGGTTCCACGAGGGTTCCGGTACCTGCCCCGCGCTCGGGCTCGAGAGTGCTCATAACCGCCAAGGGTACCGACCACCCGGAGCTTCAGTTCAGCGAAGGGTCGTCCGGGTACGTGGCGATCATCGCCAGTTCGCTGCGCTGACGGCGCAGGACCGCGCGCCAGAGGTGCTCCGGGCGTGGGGAGGAGACGTCCCCGGGTTCGGACTCGACCACGTACCAGGCACCCTCGGTCAGTTCGGTCTCCAGCTGTCCGGGGCCCCAGCCCGCGTACCCGGCGAAGATCCGCAGCGAGCCGAGCGCCGCGGCCAACAGCTCCGGCGGCGCCTCCAGGTCCACCAGCCCGATCGCCCCGTACACCCGGCGCCAGCCGAGCGGGCCCTCGTCGCCGGGGATCACGGCCACGCCGAGCGCCGAGTCGAGCGAGACCGGGCCGCCCTGGAAGACGACGTCCGGCTCGCCGGTCAGGCCGGCCCAGGGCGTGAGGATGTCGACGACGCCGACCGGGGTCGGGCGGTTCAGGACCACGCCGAGTGAGCCCTCCTCGTCGTGGTCGAGGAGGAGCACCACCGCACGGTCGAAATTCGGGTCCGCGAGCGCGGGTGTGGCCACGAGCAGTCGCCCTGTGAGCGAGGACACCTCCGTCATGGCAGAAATGATCCCGCATCTTCGCCCGCCGCGGGGGCCAAGCGGACGGCCCGGTCACCGGCCGGGCCGGAGCGCAGCTCAGGGCGCACGGATGCAGGGGGAGCGCGCGATCCGGAGAGCCTAGCGGACGGTAACCCTCCGCAAGACCCGGGGAGCAGAGCGTGTTGTGGCGGATTCATGACGTTCGTACGCCCCCGGTGCTCTTACGGAATGGGGGTGGTCGGCCATTACTCTTTCGTTTGGCCCCCTGCCCGACCACTCCGGAACGCGAGATTCATGACCGGCACAGACGATGTCCTGCTTGTCCACGGCGGAACCCCGCTGGAGGGCGAGATCCGCGTCAGAGGCGCCAAGAACCTGGTGCCGAAGGCGATGGTCGCCGCGCTGCTCGGCAGCGGGCCCAGCCGGCTGCGCAACGTGCCCGACATCCGCGACGTGCGGGTGGTCCGGGGGCTGCTCCAGTTGCACGGGGTGACGGTCCGGCCCGGTGACGAACCGGGTGAGCTGATCCTGGACCCGACCCATGTGGAGAGCGCCAACGTCGCCGACATCGACGCCCACGCGGGCTCCTCGCGCATCCCGATCCTGTTCTGCGGCCCGCTGCTGCACCGGCTCGGCCACGCGTTCATCCCCGGGCTCGGCGGCTGCGACATCGGCGGCCGGCCGATCGACTTCCACTTCGACGTGCTGCGGCAGTTCGGCGCGACCATCGAGAAGCGGGCGGACGGGCAGTACCTGGAGGCCCCGCAGCGGCTGCGCGGCACGAAGATCCGGCTGCCGTACCCGTCGGTGGGCTCCACCGAGCAGGTGCTGCTGACGGCGGTCCTCGCCGAGGGCGTCACCGAACTGTCCAACGCGGCCGTGGAGCCGGAGATCGAGGACCTCATCTGCGTACTGCAGAAGATGGGCGCGATCATCTCGATGGACACCGACCGGACGATCCGGATCACCGGTGTCGACCGGCTGGACGGCTATACCCACCGGGCCATCCCGGACCGCCTGGAGGCGGCCTCCTGGGCGTCCGCGGCGCTGGCCACCGAGGGCAACATCTACGTACGGGGCGCACAGCAGCGCTCGATGATGACGTTCCTCAACACCTTCCGCCGGGTCGGCGGCGCCTTCGAGATCGACGACGAGGGCATCCGCTTCTGGCACCCGGGCGGCGCGCTGAACGCCATCGCCCTGGAGACGGACGTGCACCCCGGCTTCCAGACCGACTGGCAGCAGCCGCTGGTGGTGGCCCTGACGCAGGCCACGGGCCTGTCCATCGTCCACGAGACGGTGTACGAGTCGCGGCTCGGCTTCACCTCCGCGCTCAACCAGATGGGCGCGCACATCCAGCTCTACCGCGAGTGCCTGGGCGGCTCCGACTGCCGCTTCGGCCAGCGCAACTTCCTGCACTCGGCGGTCGTGTCCGGGCCGACCCGGCTGCAGGGCGCGGACCTGGTCATCCCGGACCTGCGCGGCGGTTTCTCGTATCTGATCGCCGCGCTGGCGGCGCAGGGCACGTCGCGGGTGCACGGGATCGACCTGATCAACCGCGGCTACGAGAACTTCATGGACAAGCTGGAGAAGCTGGGCGCGAAGGTCGAGCTGCCGGGCGGGGCGCTGGTCTGAGACCGGGCGCCGGACGGCTGCTGACGGGGGTTCGGGGCACTGCCCCGGACCCCCGTTGCCCGTTTCCGGGCCCCTGTTCCCCGTCGGCCGGGCCCCCGGGGCCTCGATACCGGGCCTCAGAGGCACAGAACGGGGCCTCTCGGGCCGGTACGCCGAAGGGCGGTCACCCTGGTGGGGTGACCGCCCTTCGTCGCGCCTGTGGGGCTTACTTGCCCTTGGCGGCTTCCTTGAGCTTGGAGCCCGCGGAGACCTTCACGCTGTAGCCGGCCGGGATGTTGATCGGGTCGCCGGTCTGCGGGTTACGAGCGGTGCGAGCGGCACGGTGGGTGCGCTCGAAGGTCAGGAAGCCGGGGATGGTGACCTTCTCGTCGCCCTTGGCGACGATCTCACCGACGGTCTCGGCGAGGGCGGCCAGAACGGCGTCGGCGTCCTTGCGAGTCACCTCGGCGCGGTCGGCCAGGGCGGCCACCAGCTCACTGCGGTTCATGTTGTTACTCCCGTGTTCTTCTTGCCTGTGAGGCGTGAGATCGAAGCCGATGCTGCCAGGGCCCTCGGACAGTCCCCGGACCCGGGTCTGTCGTCAGACCCTCGCGCCCGATTACGCATCCTGCCCCCACCTGCGGCGGTAACGCCAATCCGGCACCCTCCGGAGTCACACGAAAAGCGCCACGGCCTCCTCGTGGTGACGTTCCGTCGACTCCCCGAAAGCGTTCCGCAGTGGATGCGGGGCTCAGGACTGCCCCGTAATCCCTGGCGGGCGGGACGCGCCGCCCGCCCACCCTAAAGGGGCGTTTGGGGCGTCGCGACCCGCGACGCGCCGTAGGCCGGGCCGACGTGGGCCGGACCGGCGTGGGGCGCCGCGGGCACGCACGGCGACGACAGGGGTCGCGCCGGGGCGTGCGGGTGGATCCGGGTCAGACGAGGTTGCCCGGGGCCACCCCGGCGGCGGCCTTCGCGGCCTCCCGGACGGCGCCGGCGACCGCGCCCGCGACCCGGTCGTTGAAGACCGACGGGATGATGTAGTTCGCGTTCAGCTCGTCCTCGGCGACCACGTCGGCGAGGGCACCCGCCGCGGCGAGCATCATCTCCGTGTTGACGGTGCGGGACTGGGCGTCCAGCAGACCGCGGAAGACACCCGGGAAGACCAGCACGTTGTTGATCTGGTTCGGGAAGTCGGAGCGGCCGGTGGCGACAACTGCTGCCGTCTGGCGAGCGATTGCCGGTTCCACCTCGGGGTCCGGGTTCGCGAGAGCGAACACGATCGCGCCCTCGGCCATGGCCGCGACGTCGTCGCCGTCCAGCACGTTCGGGGCGGAGACGCCGATGAAGACGTCGGCGCCCACGACGGCCTGCTTGAGGGTGCCGGTGACGGACTCCGGGTTGGTGTTGTCGGCGATCCAGCGCAGCGGCGAATCGGCATCGGCGGAGACGAGGTCCTCGCGGCCGGCGTGCACCACGCCGTGGATGTCGGCGACGACGGCGTGCTTGACGCCCGCGGCGATGAGGAGCTTCAGGATGGCCGTACCGGCCGCTCCGGCGCCGGACATGACGACCCGTACGTCCCCGATTCCCTTGCCCACCACGCGAAGCGCGTTGGTCAGCGCGGCCAGCACGACGATCGCGGTGCCGTGCTGGTCGTCGTGGAAGACCGGGATGTCCAGGGCCTCGCGCAGCCGTGCCTCGATCTCGAAGCAGCGGGGTGCGGAGATGTCCTCCAGGTTGATGCCCGCGAAACCGGGGGCGATCGCCTTGACGATCTCGACGATGGCGTCGGTGTCCTGGGTGTCCAGGCAGATCGGCCAGGCGTCGATGTCGGCGAACCGCTTGAAGAGGGCCGCCTTGCCCTCCATGACCGGCATGGCGGCCATCGGGCCGATGTTGCCGAGGCCGAGCACGGCGGAGCCGTCCGTCACGACCGCAACGGTGTTGCGCTTGATGGTGAGGCGGCGGGCGTCCTCGGGGTTCTCGGCGATCGCCATGCAGACCCGGGCCACGCCCGGGGTGTAGATCATCGAGAGGTCGTCACGGTTGCGGATGGGGTGCTTGGACGCCATCTCGATCTTGCCGCCGAGGTGCATCAGGAACGTACGGTCGGAGACCTTGCCGAGGACGACACCCTCGATGCCGCGCAGGCCCTCGACGATCTCGTCGGCGTGCGAGGTGGAGGTGGCCGCGATGGTGACGTCGATCCGGAGCTTCTCGTGACCGGAAGCGGTCACGTCGAGGCCGGTGACCGAACCGCCGGAGGACTCCACGGCCGTGGTGAGCTGGGAGACCGCTGTGCCGCTCGCGGGCACCTCCAGCCTGACCGTCATCGAGTACGAGACGCTGGGCGCCGTTGCCATGGCCGAGTCCTTCGCTTTCCCTAGCTTCTTTGCCGCGCGGCCGGGGCGCTCGCCTCGGACACGCTTCCCGATCGTCGCACCTACTAGCCGGTAGCCGGTAATGACTGCCACTCTTCGGAAAGTAATTTCCACCATACGAGATATGGGGGCCCCTGTGGAAGCCCCGAATCTCCGGCGGAACTCCCAGAACTCCGGTGGAAGCACCGGAAAACAAGAACAGACCCGCGCCACCAAGAGGTGACGGGGGTCTGTCGTACGGATCGAGCGGCACCGACCCGCCATGCTCGCCTCGCGGCAAGTGGTCGCTCGTAGCGACGAAGGTTGGGCCCGGGGGCTTGGATCGAGCCGGTGCCGACACCAGGCTAACAAAGACCCCGAAGAAGTGATTCCCCGCGGCACAGGTTGACCCGGAAAACAGGCGATCAGTCCCTCAGCAGGTCCGGGACGCCGTCCTCGTCGGGCAGGTCCCGCTCCCCCGAGACCACCGTGAGCTGCTGCGTCGCACGCGTCAGCGCCACGTACAGCACCCGCAGGCCCGCGGGGGACTCGTCCGCGATCTCCGCGGGCGAGACGACCACCGTGGCGTCGTACTCCAGGCCCTTCGCCTCCAGGCTGCCCAGCGCCACCACCCGCTCGCCGAGCTCGGCGAGCCAGGAGCGGGCCTGGGCCCGGCGGTTCATCGCGACGACCACACCCACCGTGCCGTCGACCTCGCCGAGCAGCCGCCGCGCCTCCTCGCGCACCGAGGCGGCCAGGTCGCCGTCGCGTACCGCCTCGAAGCGGGGCTTCACACCGGTGGAGCGGACCGCGGACGGGGACTCCATCCCGGGCATCGCCAGCGCCAGGACCTTCGAGGCCAGCTCGGCGATCTCCGCCGGGTTGCGGTAGTTGACCGTGAGGGTGAAGCGGCGGCGCGGCCGGTTGCCGAGCGCCTCGTCGCGCGCGTGGGCGGCCTCGTCCGGGTCGGACCAGGAGGACTGCGCCGGGTCCCCGACGATCGTCCAGGTGGCGTGCCTGCCGCGACGGCCGACCATCCGCCACTGCATGGGCGTCAGGTCCTGCGCCTCGTCGACGATGACGTGCGCGTACTCCGTACGCTCCGCCGCCAGCCGCTCGGCGCGCTCGCGCTGCGTCTCCTCGCGCTGCGGCATCAGCTCCTCCAGACCGGAGAGCTGGTCCAGCGGGTCGGGTTCGCGCTTCTTCTTCGGCCGGTGCGGGGTGCCCAGCAGCGTCTGGAGCTCGTCGAGGATGGCCACGTCGTGCACCGACAGCGGCCCGTTCCCCGCGCTGTCGAGCCGCTTCAGGGAGCGAGCGAAACGGCGCACCTCGCCCTGGTTGAGCACCCGGCGGGCCCAGCGGCCGAGCCGCTTCTCGTCGGCCATCGCCGCGAGCACCCCGCGCGGGGTGAGTTCGGGCCACCAGGCGTTCAGGAAGTCGAGGAAGTCCGTCTCGGTGGAGACGTCCTCGTCGAAGGAGGAACGCAGTTCGGCGGCGAGCTCGGGGTCGGTGTAGCGGCCCCGGCCCGAGGACTTGTTCCACAGGGCGTCCAGCAGCAGCCTGCGGGCGCGCGGGCGCAGCAGGTTGACCGGTGCGGTGCCGCCGAGGACGGACTGCCGGACGCGGTGGAGCTCGTCGGCGTTCAGCTCGACGCGGGCGCCGAACGCGACGACCCGCAGCCGGGTGGGGGTGGCGGGGGTCGCGTCGGCCCCATCCGTCTCGTCGTCGCCGAAGGACAGCTGGCCGTCCCGGTCCGCCGCCTTGCGGGAGGTGCCGGGCTGTTCCAGCGCGCCCCGGGACGCCCGGCGCAGTACCTGGAGCATCCGGGAGGAGCCCTTGATCCGGGCGACGGCGGGTTCGTCGTAGGTGGTGGCGCCCTCGACGCCGGCCGCCTCGTCGGAGAGCGAGCCGACGGCACGGATCGCGACCTGCCCCTCCTCACCCAGCGAGGGCAGCACACCCTCGGTGTACGCGACCAGGAGCGGGGTCGGCGAGACGACGAGGATGCCGCCCGCGTAACGCCGCCGGTCCTGGTAGAGGAGGTACGCGGCGCGGTGCAGGGCGACGGCCGTCTTGCCGGTGCCGGGGCCGCCGGAGACCTCGGTGACCGAGGCGGCGGGGGCCCGGATCACCAGGTCCTGTTCGGCCTGGATGGAGGAGACGATGTCGCGCATGGTGTGGCTGCGGGCCTGGCCGAGCGCCGCCATCAGGGCGCCGTCGCCGATGACGGGCAGCTTGTCGCCGTCCAGGGACGCGGTCAGCTCGGGGCGCATCAGGTCGTCCTCGACCCCGAGGACCTTGCGGCCCTTGGAGCGGATGACCCGGCGGCGCACGACCCTGCCGGGTTCCTTCGGCGTCGACCGGTAGAACGGTGCGGCGGCCGGCGCGCGCCAGTCGATGACCAGCGGCGCGTAGTCGGAGTCGAGGACCCCGATCCGGCCGATGTGCAGCGTCTCCGCGATATCGGCCGACAGGTCCTCGCGTACCGCGTCCTCGGCCGGTTCGACGGAGGTGTACGCGCCGTCCGGACCGCGTACGCCGTCCTTGCCGAGCAGCAGGTCGATCCTGCCGAAGAGGAAGTCCTCGAACTCGCTGTTCAGCCGGTTCAGGTGGATTCCGGCCCGGAACACCTGGGCGTCGCGCTCGGCGAGCGCCCCCGGCGTACCGACCTGGCCGCGCTTGACGGCGTCATTCATGAGAAATTCCGCCTCGTGGATCTTCTCCTCAAGGCGGTGGTACACACGGTCGAGATGTTCCTGCTCGACACCGATTTCCCGGTCCCGCAACGAATCGACAGCGGCATCCTGCGCGGCCACCGAGGCCCCCTTCTGACGTGCATTGGGCAGCCGTCAACCTTATGCGAAGGGGGACCCGCCGCGCACCTGCCGCGCGTCTCGAAATGGTCTGCCCGGGATCTCGGTCACGCATCGACCTCGACCAGCCGCCTGCCGTCGAACGTACGCACCTCGAAATGGTCGATGTCACCCCGGCCCATGGCGGCACCGCCGGACACCTGGAGCGGATATCGCGCTCCCGGGTACGAGGAGTCCTCGATGCCATATCCCCACTCCGGCACGGACCAGGAGGAGACGACCTCCTCCTCACCGGTCTTCGACACCGCGATCAGCCGGCATTTCTGCGGGCCCTTGACGTTCCTGAGCTCCAGCACGGTGCTGGTGCCCCAGGGCTTCCTCGCCATGCCGATCGTGGCGTCGACCCGGGTGACGGGGTCGGCGGCCCGCACCTTCTCAGGCATGCGGTCGACGGAGGCGTCCCCGGTGGGGTCGACGGGGCTCGTGGGGCTGGTGGGGCTGGTGGGGTACGGTTCGGCCGCCCGTGTCGTCGGGCCGTCGTCGCCGCTCGCCAGGACCACGGCCACCGGGCCGCCGATGATCAGCGCCACCGCCGCCGCCACCAGCCAGACGGAGCGGCGCCTGCGCCGGGCCCGCCCGGCGCTCACCTCGTCGAGCAGCCGCTCCAGCACGCGGGGGCCGGGCTGCCCCGGTACGTAGCGGGCGGCGGGGGCGCCCGGGGACACGGAGACCCTCGCGAGCACGGGCCCCAGGCCGACGAGCTCGTCGAGCCGGGCGGCGCACAGCTCGCAGTCGGCGAGGTGCGCCTCGAAGGCGGACGCCTCGGCGTCGTCGAGAACACCGAGGAGGTACGCGCCGGCGGCGTCGTGCGCGGCGTCGGCCGCGTGACCAACGGGACCGGGGTGGCCGCAGGGCCCGGCCGGACCGGGTCCGAAGGGCTCCCACTCGTGGTCGTCGTTCATGCCGTGACCCCCCTCTCCTCCAGCGCGAGCTTCATCGAGCGCAGTGCGTAGAAGACCCGCGACCGTACCGTCCCGCTCGGAACGCCCAGCACCTCGGCCGCCTCACCGACCGTGCGGCCCTTGAAGTAGGTCTCGATCAGGGCTTCCCGGTGCGCGGCGGTCAGATCGTCGAGCGCCTCGGACAGTGTCATCAGCCACAGCGCCTTCTCCATCTCGTCCTCCGCCGGAACGGCCTCCAGCGGCGACGGATCGACCTCGGGCGGCCGGGCCTGCCGGCTGCGGTGGCCGTCGATGACGATGCGCCGGGCGACCGTCACCAGCCAGGGCCGGACCGATCCGGTGGCGCTGCCCAGCCGTCCGGCGTTCTTCCAGGCGCGGATGAGCGTCTCCTGCACCACGTCCTCGGCGCGCTGCCGGTCACCGGCGACCAGCCGGAGCACGTACGCGAACAGGGGCCCGGCGTGCTCCCGGTAGAGCGCCCGCATCAGCTCCTCGTCCGGGACGGCGGAAGGTGACGAGGCCGGAGGCGGAGGCGCGGGCGCGGAAGGCTGGGGCGGTGGCGGCTGCGCCTGTCCGCCACGGTGCCGAGCCCTGTGCGGACGATCACCGGCCACGGCCGCATCCTTGCGCACCCGAACCTCCCGGTCGAGACCTTGTGGAGCTCCTAGGTCATCGAATACGAAGGCGGACCGCGATCCGTTCAAACCTGGCTCGGGTTTCCTTACGGGACCGCCGCGTCCGGCACCGCCACGGCCGCCGCCCGACGCCGGTGCCGGGCCACCCGCTCACGGTTCCCGCAGACCTCGCCGGAGCACCAGCGGCGCCGCCGGCCGCGCGAGGTGTCCAGGTAGAGGCGGCGGCAGTTGTCCGCCTCGCAGCGGCGCAGCCCGGCTCGGGCCACGGGGTCGGTGAGGAGTTCGACGGCGTCACGGGCCACGGCGGCCAGCAGCTCCCCGCACTCGGGGTCGGCGCTCAGTGTCCGTACCAGCTTTCCGCTCCTGCCGCGCACGGCCCGCAGGCCCGGTGGCGCCTCGGCGGCGAGCGCGTTGACCCGGTCCAGGGCGCTCCCGCCGCCACGGCCGCCCAACTCTGCGGTCAACAGCCGTTCGACGCCGGTCCGCAGCTGCCGGAAACGCACCACCCAGCTCTCGTCCACGGCATCGAGGCACGTGCCGTCCGGTACGAGTCCTGCGGCGAGCAGCCAGTCGGCCAACCGCTCGGCGCAGTCGAGCAGTTCGCACGCGCCGGTGGTTCCGACCCCGGTCGCCACCAGGTCGAGGCAGGGCCGACCGGAGTCGAACCGCCAGTCGCACGAGCTCTTGGCCGCCATGCGCATGTCACCGCCTCGGGGTCACCGGTGGGGTCTCCCCCAGAGTGCTCCTCGCGGGGCGAGCCCGGAACCCCTGCCGTCGCGCGGTGTCCGGGGACATGGGCCGTACGGTTGCCGAATGAACGACGATCACACCGCCATCGACGCCCTCTCGGCCGGCCCGCTCCTGCTCAGGCCCTGGCTGGCCGCGGACCTCCCGGCCCTGATCGAGGCGTACCGCGATCCCGCGATGCGCGCCATGCTGCGGTCCCAGGTCACGAACGCGGCGGAGGCGGAGCAGTGGCTGCGGGTGCGGCAGGAGGGCTGGGAGTCCGGCAGATACTTCAGCTTCGCGGTGGTGGACCGCGATCGCGACGGCGAACTGGTCGGCAATGTGGCGCTCAAGTACCCGGCACCGGACACCGGCAGCGCGGAGGTCGGCTACTGGACGGCGGCGCCCGCACGTGGCCGGGGGGTCGCTCCGCTGGCGCTCGGGGCGCTCGGCGACTGGGCGTTCGAGGCGTTCGCAGGGGAGGAACTGACGCGCCTGGACCTGATGCACCGACTGGACAACGAGGCGTCCTGCCAGGTCGCGGAGAAGAGCGGGTACGGCTTCGTGGAGGTACTTCCGGCGCGGCCGCCCTGGCCGGTGGACGGGCACCGGCACTCGCGGCTGCGTACCGGAAACGTGCAGCTGGGTACCGGGGAACCGCGGCCGCGTACCGGCGGGGATGTGCGGCTGCCTGCCGGCGAAGCGCGGCATACCCGGGACGTCCGCCCGTAGCCGTCCGTCCCCGGCCGACCGGCCGGCCCGTCGCTCAGCCCGTGGGCGGACCGTCGTGCAGGATCCGCTGGAACAGGCAGTGGTCACGCCATTCGCCGTTGATGTGGAGGTAGCGCGAGGCCATCCCGAACTGCTCGAAGCCGCACTTGGCGAGCACCCGCTGCGAGGCGAAGTTGTCCAGTACCGTCCCCGCCTCCACCCGGTGCAGGTGCAGCTCGTCCCTGGCCAGCTCGCAGATCCGCTCCACGGCGGCCGTGGCGAGACCGCGGCCCGCGTATTCGACGTCGACCCAGTACCCGAGCGTCCCGCTGCACAGGGGCCCGAGCACGATGCCGTTCAGGTTGAACGCGCCGATCGCGCGGTCCTCCTCGTCGGCGAGCACCCAGGGCATCACCCGCCCCGCGTCGCGGTCCGCGAACAGCGCGGCCAGCCGCTCCGACTGCCCCTGCTCGGTGTAGAAGAAGTCGGGCCGCACGGGCTCCCAGCGCGCCATGTACGCACGGCTGCGGATCAGCGAGACGGCGAGGGAGGCGGCGTCGGCCAGGGCGGCGGGGCGGAGTCGTACCTCCGCGTCGAGCCGGTGGATGTCTTGGGTCATCCCGGCACGCTATCCCGGTGCGATCCCGCCCCGCGCCCCCTCACTGCGCCGGGTGCGCCTGCTCGGCCAGGGCTATCAGCCGGTCGAAGGTGCGGATCAGCTCCGCGCGCCTGTCCTCCTTGTACTCCGGCTCGGGCTCCAGGTCGTCGATGGTCCGCTCCCACACGTCCATGAACGTCTTCTTCCAGCCCTCGGCCACCGTCTGCTCCGGCACGCTCGCGCCGACGTGGTTCTGCTCCGCCATCAGGCACAGCAGCTCGACGTTGCACGGCACGGCGACGCCGTCGTACTCGTCGGGCTCCAGGCCGACCGGGTCACCGGCCATCGCCTCCTCGATCTCCGAGACGAGCCGTCCTGTGATGCCCGACAGATGGTCCGCCGCCGCGTCACTGTCGAAATTCCCGCTGCCCCAGGTACCCACGGGGCCCCCTTCCGCCGGTCTTTCCTGCCTGCCCCCGTTCTACCAAGCGCCACTGACAACGGAGCACCGGCGGCAGCGGTCTGAGGGGCGGGCTCAGGGGCAGCCTCAGCGGCGGTCCTCGCCGCCAACCGCCGGGTCCAGCGCCAGCCGGTAGCCGCGCTTTACGACCGTCTGGACGATCCGGGGAGCACCCAGTGCCGTGCGCAGCCGCGTCATGGCCGTCTCCACCGCGTGCTCGTCGGTGCCGCCTCCGGGCAGCGCGCGCAGCAGATCGGCGCGGGACACCACCCAGCCCGGCCGGCGGGCCAGGGCGTGCAGCAGGGCCATGCCGGCGGGCTGAACCGGGCACGGCTCCCCGTCGACCGTCACGGCATGGCCCCGGATCTCGACCCGGTGCCCGGCCACCGGCAACGCCGGGGCCCTGGCGGGAAGTTCCTGGCAGAGCAGCTGGACGAGCGGGGCGATCCGGAAGCGTTCCGGCTGGACGGTGCCGATGCCCCGGGCCTGCAGGGGCTGGGCGGTGACCGGTCCGACGCAGGCAACGAGGACGTCTTCGCGCAGTGCGCTCAGGAGCTCCGGGAGCAGCCCGCGCTTCTCGGCCCGGCCGAGCAGGGAGGCGGCGGCCGGGGCGCTGGTGAAGGTGAGGGCGTCCAGGCCGCGGGCGAGGGTGGTGTCGAGCAGCCGGTCGAGCGGGGCGATGTCCTCGGGGTCCGTCCAGCGGTAGACGGGTACGGCGAGGACCTCGGCGCCCGCGGCGCGCAGCGACTCGATGAAGCCGGGAAGGGGTTCGCCGTGCAACTGGAGGGCGATGCGGCGGCCCGCCACGCCCTCGGCCAGGAGCCGGTCCAGTACCTCGGCCATGGACTCGGAGGCGGGTGACCACGTCTCGGTCAGCCCGGCGGACCGGACGGCGCCCTTGACCTTGGGGCCCCGGGCCAGCAGTTCGGCGCGGCCCAGGGCCGCCGACAGCCGTTCGCCCAGGCCCCAGCCCCCGGCGGCCTCGACCCAGCCGCGGAAGCCGACCGCGGTGGTGACGACGACCACGTCGGGGGCGGCGTCGACGATTGCGCGGGTGGCGGCGAGGAGTTCTCCGTCGTCGGCGAGGGGCACGATCCGCAGGGCGGGCGCGTGCAGGACCACGGCGCCCCGGCGTTCCAGCAGCGCGCCGAACTCCTCCGCGCGCCGTGCGGCGGTGACCCCGACGGTGAAGCCCGTGAGGGGGCCGTGCTGTTCGTCCTCGCGCATGTGGTCTTCCCGGCTCTCGTCCCGCTGCTGCCCGATGATGCCGAGGGGCGAGCCTGCCAATGACGCGTGACAGGGCTGGTTCACCCGTATTTCCCGCCGGTTACGTCACCCGGCACCGAACGGCCGTACCCGTACCCGGCACGCCGAAGGTATACCGCACGCAGCGCACACGGCACGTACGAGCAGGTCAGCCGCGCACAGCGCGTACGAGCAGGCTCAGCCGGACAGCATCAGTGCCTCGTCCGGCCCGGGAAGCCAGGTGTCGGCGGGGCGCACCAGCCAGCCCTCCTCGGAACCCAGCCGGGCCGCGGCCTCGCGCAGGGCGTCGAGGCCGGGGTGGCGCAGCCCCTTGCGCCAGACCAGCAGAAGCGGCGAGAGCGGCACCGGCCGGACCAGCGGACGCACCACGGTGCCCGGCACCGGGGGGAAGTCGACCACGGCGAGCACCGGTTGCCGGGACTTGGCCATGACCCGCTGGAACTCGGCCACGCCTATGGCGAGCGGGGCGGGCGGCGCCAGTTCGATGCCCCGCTCGGCGAAGAGCAGCCGGGCGAAGTCCGTCCACTCCTTCGTACGCGGGTTCCCGGCGCCCGCGTAGACGGTCTCACCGGCCAGGTCGTCGAGCGCGACGGTCTCGCGCGCGGCGAGCGGGTGGTCGCCGGGGAGCAGCACGGCCATCGGCTCGTACCGCACCGGCTGTGTGGCCAGCCGGGCTCGTACCGCGGGGTCGAGACCGGCGGCGCGGCCGAAGGAGACATCGAGCCGCCCGGCGAGGATCTCGTCCGCGGCCCAGGTCAGACCGCTCTCGAACCGGGCCATGAGCTCGCACTCCGGAGCCAGTTCGCGGGCGCGGGCGAGTAC
This sequence comes from Streptomyces sp. NPDC102437, assembly GCF_044765565.1. Taxonomy (NCBI): domain Bacteria; kingdom Bacillati; phylum Actinomycetota; class Actinomycetes; order Kitasatosporales; family Streptomycetaceae; genus Streptomyces; species Streptomyces sp. NPDC102437. The sequence continues at coordinate 106,207 of NZ_JBIWKI010000028.1, forward strand.
CCTGGCGGCCGCCATGCCGTCGGTGTTGAGGTCGACGAAGAGCGGCCGGGCCGCCGGGTCGGCGAAGGCGGCGGCGAGATCGGCGTGCGCGTCCAGCACCCGTCGCGCGTACGGGAGCAGCCGCTCGCCGTCGGGGGTGAGGGCGACCTGCCGGGTGGTCCGTACGAACAGTTCCGCGCCCAGTTCGCGCTCCAGCCGGCGGATGTCGCGGCTCAGTGCCTGCTGGGCGATGTAGAGCCGGGTGGCGGCGCGAGTGAAGTGCAACTCCTCGGCCACCACGACGAAGGCCCGGAGCAGCCGGGGGTCGGTAGGGGCATGGGCGGTACGCGTCCGGGTGCTCGTATCGTCGGCGGAGGAGGCCACACCAGAATTTACAACACAGATGCGTCAATCGGCGCGGAGAAGGTGTTGGACCCCGGGGACCGCCCGCCCGGAGGCTTGCTCCATGCCGTACGAGAGAAACCCCGCCACCGAGCCCCTGCTCACCGTCTCCGGTGACCTGCTGGTCATCGCCCAGCGCACCGCCCCCGTCCGGCGGGCCTCCACCAACCCGTACCGCAGGCTGCTCGCCACCCCGGGCGCCCGCGCCTTCACCGTGGGCAATCTGATCGCCAGGCTGCCCATGGGGATGTTCAGCGTCAGCGCGGTCATCATGATCGCCGGGTCGCGCGGCTCGTACGCCCTGGCCGGAGCCGTCACCGCGACCGGCCTCGCCGCCACGGCGGTGGTCGCCCCCTGGACGGCCCGGCTCGTCGACCGGTACGGGCAGGCCAGGGTCGCGGTGCCCGCCACCGCGATCGCCGCGCTCGGCTCGCTCGCCCTGCTGCTCTGCGTCCACTACGGCGCCCCGGCCTGGACTCTCTTCGCCTCCTACGCCGCGACCGCCACCACCCCCAACACCGGCGGGATGTCCCGGGCTCGCTGGGCCCATCTGCACCGGGGCGACCCGGCCGCCCTGCACACCGCGAACTCCTTCGAACAGGCCGCCGACGAACTCTGCTTCATGCTCGGCCCGGCCCTCGCCGCACTGCTGTGCGCGGCGCTCTTCCCGGAGGCCGGAACGCTCGTCGGGGCGATCCTGCTGATGACCGGCGTACTGATATTCGCCGCCCAGCGCGCCACCGAACCACCGGTGGCGCCCCGCACCCATGCCGGCTCCCCGCTCCGCACCCGGGGCATGCCCGCGCTGCTCGCCGCCTTCCTCGCCACCGGCGCGGTCTTCGGCGCGATGGAGGTCGTCACGATCGCCCACGCCGGAGGCGCGATCCTGGCGCTCCAAGCGGCCGGCTCGTGCGTGGCGGGCCTGCTGTACGGCTCGCTGCGCCCGGCCGCCGACATCCGGCGCCGGCTGCTGATCTGCCTGGCCGCAATGACGGCCCTGATGTCCCTGCCGCTGCTCGCCGCCGCCTCGACCGGCTCGCTGCTCGCCCTCGCCGGCGCGCTGCTGCTGGCCGGCGCGGCAACGGCACCGACCATGGTCACCGGGATGACCCTGGTGCAACGCCTCACCCCGGCAAGCCAGTTGAACGAGGGCATGACGCTGGCCGTGACCGCACTGCTGGGCGGAATCGCCGCGGGATCGGCGACCGGCGGCTGGATGGTCGAGCACACGGGCCGCGTGACGGGCTACGTCGTACCGGTCTGCGCAGCGGGCCTGGCACTGGCCGTCACGGCAGCCGGGGTCCGGGCGCCCCGGGGACGGTGACCGGCACAAGAACGAGGACCCCGCTGCCTGTGGGCAGCGGGGTCCTCGTTCACATGGGAATTGTGGAGATGGCGGGAATCGAACCCGCGTCCAACGGTGCAGAATCAGGGCTTCTCCGTGTGCAGTTCGCTGCGCTTTTCTCAGCCCCGGAAATCACGCGAACAAGTCTCCGACGGGCTCAGTCACTGTTTGATTTCCTTCTAGGCCCCGTGACCAGGTCTAGAAGTTTAGATCCCTTGATGATGCCAGGATCCGGGTCGGGATCACCCCCGGGCTGACACTTCGCAAGTCGCTACTTAGGCAGCGAGGGCGAAGGAATCGCGCTTGGTGTTGGCGATTATTGGTTGCGACATATGGTTTACGAGATCATTGCCGCTTCCTCGACACGCTTCCCCTGCTTCGACATCCGCTGTCGAAACCGATCATCCCCATGTTTTGTTTTCAATGCGTGCACCTGCTGTGAGGTGCAGTGCCATCGTACGTGACCAACGCGCGACGATGCCAGCCTATTCCTGCCACGGGCCGCCCGAGCCGGTGCTAGGCGCTCCGCTGGCGCCTGCGCGCCGCCGCGATCGCGCGGTTGGTCTCCCTCGTGTCCTGCTTCTCGCGGAGGGTCTGGCGCTTGTCGAACTCCTTCTTGCCCTTGGCGAGCGCGATCTCGACCTTGACCCGGCCGTCCTTGAAGTACAGCGCGAGCGGCACGATCGTGTGGCCCGTCTCGCCCGACTTCGACTCCAGCTTGTCGATCTCGGCCCGGTGCATCAGCAGCTTGCGCTTCCGCTTGGCCGAGTGATTGGTCCAGGTCCCCTGCACGTACTCGGGCACGTGGATGTTGTGCAGCCATGCCTCGCCGCCGTCGATCTGGACGAAGCCGTCCACCAGGGAGGCCCGGCCCAGCCGCAGTGACTTGACCTCGGTGCCCATGAGCACGAGGCCGCACTCGTAGGTGTCGAGGATGTGGTAGTCGTGCCGCGCCTTCTTGTTCTGCGCGATGAGCTTGCGCCCTGTGTCCTTTTCCTTAGCCATAGTGCGGCCATTTTCGCACTACGACCCACCCCCGAGGCCACTCAATACCGTCTCGGCCCGCTGCTCGGCCTTCGAGCCGACCGCGAGGTCCGGGGTGATGCCGTGTTCGTCGACGCTGCGCCCGGCCGGAGTGCGGTAGTGGCCCACGGTCAGCTCGGCCACCGAGCCGCCCGGGAGCTTGCTCGGCATCTGGACCGAGCCCTTGCCGAAGGTCCGTGAGCCGACGGTGACGGCGCGGCCCCGGTCCTGGAGCGCGCCGGTGAGGAGTTCGGCGGCGCTCATCGTGCCGCCGTCGACCAGGACGACGAGGGGGCGGTCGGTGTCGCCGCCCGGCTGCGCGTACAGGGCGCGCTGCTCGCCGTGCACGTCGTACGTGGCGACCAGGCCGCCGTCCAGGAAGGCGGAGGCCGCGGTGACGGCCTCGGTGACCAGGCCGCCGGAGTTTCCGCGCAGGTCCAGGAGCACCCCGGCATCCGACGGCGCGTCCCGGACCGCGTCACGGACCTTGGCGCCCGAGCCCCTGGTGAACGAGTCGACCTCGATCATCACGGCCCCGGAGGAGGGGGAAGAGGCGGAGGCGGAGGCGGCGGAGGCGGCGGAACGGGGCGGTCCGATGCGGCGCACGGTCACGGGGTCGGTGGTGAGCCTGGCCCGGCGCAGCGTCTCGGTCCGCAGGCGGGCGCCGCGCCCGATGCCCAGGACGACGGTGGAGCCCGCGGGGGCCTCCGTACGGTCTCCGCGCAGCAGGGCGACGACCTCGGCGACGGGGCGCCTGTCGACCCGGTGGCCGTCGATCGTACGGAGCAGGTCCCCGGGCTCGATGCCGGCCCGGTCGGCGGGGCCGCCGGGCTGCACCCGGGCCACCTCGACCTGCCCGTCGGCGGAGCGCTTCGCGGCGATCCCGACACCGGTGTACGAGCCGTCCAGGGCCTGCTCGAACTCCTCGTACTGTCGCTCGTCGTACACCGCGCCCCAGCGGTCGCCGCTGCGGCTGACGACCTCCTCGGCCGCCTCCTTGCCGGACTTGCCGTCGGCCACGGCCCGCGCGGCGGCGTCGGCCACCTCCTCCTGGTCGACGGTGGAGGCGACGGAACGGCTCGCCAGGGCCTCGGACTTCGCGCAGCGGGGAAGCGAGCCGGTGACCGCCCCGGTGGCCAGCACGCCCGCGAAGACCAATGTCAGAGCAGCCCCGCGGCGCACGCCGCGGGGCCCGAAACACTGCGTGGGGCCCGACATGCCGCCGAGTCTAGGACAACGCCCCCTCGGCGCACGGCCGGTTGGCCGTGCGCCGAGGGGGCGCTTGTCACACCTTGAGGTACTTGCGGAGCGCGAAGAGCGCGGCAACGGCGGGCATCAGCAGGCCGATTGCCAGAACCAGGGGCAGCTTGGTGAAGACCGCGTCCCAGCCGATGAAGTCGATCAGATTCAGCTTGCTCTGGAGCGCCAGACCGCCGTCGATCAGGAAGTAACGGCCCGCCAGCAGCATCACACAGGCCAGGACACCGCCGATGAGACCGGCGAACGCGGCCTCCATGATGAACGGCATCTGGATGTAGAAGCCGGAGGCCCCGACGAGCCGCATGATGCCTGTCTCGCGCCGTCGGCTGAACGCGGACACCCGGACGGTGTTCACGATCAGCATCAACGCGATGACCAGCATCAGCGCCATGACGAAGAGGGCGGCCACGTTCATGCCGTTCATCAGCTGGAAGAGGTTGTCCAGGATGCTTCTCTGGTCCTGGACGGACTGCACCCCGTCACGGCCGGCGAAGGCGGTGGCGACGACCTTGTACTTCTTCGGGTCGTGGAGCTTGACCCGGTAGGACTCCTGCATCTGGTCCGGCGTGATGTTGCTCGCCATGGGCGAGTCGCCGAACTGGTCCTGGTAGTGCTTGTACGCCTGGTCGGCGGACTCGTACGTGACCGTGTCGACGACGTCCATCTTCTCGAGGTCGGTCTGGATCTGCTTCTTCTGCTCCGCGGTGACAGCGCCCTTGGCGCACTTGGGAGTCGAGGTCACATCGCTCTTGCTGCAGAGGAAGATCGAGACGTTGACCTTGTCGTACCAGTAGTCCTTCATCGTGCTGACCTGCTCGCGCATGAGCAGCGCGCCGCCGAACAGGGCGAGCGAGAGGGCGACGGAGACGACGACGGCGAAGGTCATCGTGAGGTTGCGACGGAGGCCGACGCCGATCTCCGACAGGACGAACTGGGCGCGCATGGCGTCCTTTCAGTGCTCGGTGCTCAGTGCTGGTAGCCGTAGACGCCACGGGCCTGGTCGCGTACGAGACGGCCCTTCTCCAGCTCGATGACGCGCTTGCGCATCTGGTCGACGATGTTCTGGTCGTGGGTCGCCATGATCACGGTGGTGCCGGTCCGGTTGATCCGGTCCAGCAGCTTCATGATGCCGACGGAGGTCTGCGGGTCGAGGTTGCCGGTCGGCTCGTCCGCGATCAGCAGCATGGGGCGGTTCACGAACGCCCGCGCGATCGCCACGCGCTGCTGCTCACCACCGGAGAGCTCACCGGGCATCCGGTCCTCCTTGCCGCCGAGGCCAACCAGGTCGAGAACCTGGGGCACCGCCTTGCGGATCTCTCCGCGCGGCTTGCCGATGACCTCCTGCGCGAACGCCACGTTCTCCGCGACGGTCTTGTTGGGCAGGAGCCTGAAGTCCTGGAACACGGTGCCCAGCTGGCGCCGCATGTGCGGCACCTTCCAGTTGGACAGGCGCGCGAGGTCCTTGCCCAGGACGTGGACCATGCCCTGGCTGGCACGCTCCTCGCGGAGGATGAGTCGCATGAAGGTGGACTTGCCGGAGCCGGATGAGCCCACCAGGAAGACGAACTCGCCCTTCTCGATATCGAGAGACACATCCCGTAGAGCGGGACGGCTCTGCTTCGGGTAGGTCTTGGAGACGTTGTCGAATCGGATCACGGATGCACCACGGTCGGCCGGGAGTAGGTGTGCGTGACCATACGCGACCTGGACTGAGGCGTGCAGGCGCGAGTCCGAGGATGGGCGTTTTATGGCGGAACGGGACCGGCCGGAAGCCGGTCCGAAGCGGGTCCGAAGCACTACGGATCGGGTGATTTCCGGCGGGCCGCGCCGAAATCCGCGCGAGCTGGCACAGTGGTAGGGGGAACGGTTGCGTTTCCATGAGCGTTGTGCGGAGAGAAAGCGTATGCGGCTCCGCCGCGCGGGAGGAGGAAAGCGCATGACCTATGACCGACTGGTGTGCGCGAACTGCGCGGCACCCGTCAACGAGGGCCGTTGCCCCGTGTGCCGGGCAAGCCGCGCGCGGCTGCAGCAGGAACAGGAGCAGGGAATGTTCGCCGGGCTGAGCCCGGCGATGCTGGTGGCCCTGCTGGTGGTGCTGCTGGGCGCGCTGGCGCTGCTGGCGCACCAGACCGCGTAGCCGCGCGCTCCACCGGACCGCCCGCAGGCGTCGGGACGTGTACGCGGAAGGGCCCGGGATGCCGATCGGCGTCCCGGGCCCCTCTGTGCCTGTCTGTTACCGCAGGTGACCCTTAGGCGACCGAGCGGCCGCCCATCAGGCGCGGCATGACCCGGAAGCCGATGCCTCCGGCGATCATCGTCGCGGCGCCGACCAGCAGGAACGTGGTCTCGGCGGCGCCGGTCTCGGCGAGCTCGTCCTTGCCCTTGCCCTGCTCGACCGGCTGGTTGCCGGCGGAGTCGGGGGTGGTGTTGTCCGCGCAGTTCGCGCCGTCGAGGTCGACGGTGCAGGCATCGTCGCCGCCGGTGGCGGAGCCGGTGGTGCCGCCGTTGCCGGAGGTGCCGCCGTTGTCCGTGCCGCCGTTGCCGTTGCCGCCGGACTGGTGGCCACCGTTGCCGTTGCCGCCGTTGTCCTGGCCGCCGTTGCCGTTGCCGCCGTTGTTGCCGTTGCCGCCGTTGCCGTTGCCGCCGTTGTTGCCGTTGCCACCGTTGTCCTGGCCACCGTTGTCGGTGCCCGCGTCCGTACCGGCGTCGGTGCCCGCGTCGGTGCCCGCGTCGGTCCCGGCGTCGGTCCCGGCGTCGGTCCCGGCGTCGGTCCCGGCGTCGGTCCCGGCGTCGGTGCCCGCGTCCGTACCGGCGTCGGTGCCCGCGTCCGTACCGGCGTCGGTACCCGCGTCCGTACCGGCGTCGGTACCGGCATCCGTGCCCGCGTCCGTACCGGCATCCGTGCCCGCGTCGGTGCCCGCGTCCGTACCCGCGTCGACACCGCCCAGGTCGCCGCCGCCGTCGGACTCGCCCTCGGGCGCCTTGATGCCGGCGTCGATGCCCAGGCCGCCCTCGTCGGCCTCCGCCTTCGCGGAGATGCCGCCGAGGTCGACACCGACACCGACCGCCGATGCCGCACCGGCGGCAGTGAGCGAGGCGCCGGCGGCGATGACCGCACCGGCGGCGATCCGCGCGACGCGCAGTCGCGTCTTCTTCGTCATGTGCTGCTACCCCCAGTAGCTGTTCTCGTCAGTGGAGCAGCCATATGCGGGCCCCGGCTCTGCGGGGTTCGCTCCGAGCAGCGCCACTTGGAGCCGTGGTCATGCCGCCCGCCCCCGATCACACCCGTCCCAGACATACGCATGCTGCCCTAGCACCCTGTCCACAGTTAAGGACTACGTCAAGGCCGTTCCGTGCAATATGCACTGTTTTATTCGCAGTTGGTCTTCATTCGGAGTCACGACTGTGACGCACTCGCCACAGCTCCCGCGCAACCCGAAGCCCCAACTCCCCTTCGGGAACTGCCTCGTGCGGCCGACGGAAAACGGCGGTGGGGGGGGGCCCCCCCCGGGGCCGGCCCCCCCCCCCCCCGGGGGGGGGGGGGGTAGAATAATTAACCACGGAGGGGGCCCCGGGAACACCCACCCACAAACCCCCCCACAAACACCAGCATAAAGCGAACCAGAGTTGC
>NZ_JBIWKI010000029.1:0-41495 GCF_044765565.1 Streptomyces sp. NPDC102437
GCGCTGGGCGCCGCGGGGCCCCCCACACCCCCCGCCCCCCCCCCCCCCCGGCGGGGGGGGGGGGCCGGGGGGCCGGGGGGGGGGGGGGGCCCCCCCCCCGGGGGGGGGCCCCCCCCCCACGGCATGTCCGAGGGACGTTTTCTGACAGATACATACGTAAGGAGTCGCTGTGGCTTCCAGCGCGCGCTATGACTTCGACACCGTCGTCGACCGCCGGGGCACCTGGTGCGTCCAGTGGGACGGGGTCGCGGACCGGTTCGGGGTGGACGGGCTGCTGCCGTTCACCATCTCTGACATGGACTTCGAGACGGCCCCGGAGGTGCTGGACGCGCTGCGCTCCCGCCTCGGCCACGGGGTGTTCGGCTACACCGACTGGCGGCAGGGCGACTTCCGCTCGGCGATAGCCCACTGGTACGCGACCCGGTACGGCACGGAGGTGGACACCGGGCAGCTGGTGTACGGGCCCTCCGTGCTCAGCCAGCTCTCGCAGCTGTTGCAGATGTGGACGTCGCCGGGCGAGGGCGTGGTCGTCCACACCCCCACCTACGACGGTTTCCGCAAGGCGGTCACCGGGCTCGGGCGGGAGCTGCGCGGTGTGCCGGTGGGGGACCCGGCCGCGCTGGAACGCGAGCTGGCCCGCCCCGACAGCAAGGTCCTGGTCCTGTGCTCCCCGCACAATCCGACCGGCCGGGTGTGGACGACGGCCGAGCTGGAGGAGATCGCCTCGCTCGCCGCGCGGCACGGCGTCGCGGTGATCAGCGACGAGATACACGCGGACTTCGTGCACGAGGGGCATACGCATGTGCCGTGGACGCGGGTCGCGGGTGACGGGCGCTGGGCGCTGGTCACCTCCGCGTCCAAGGCGTTCAACTTCCCGGCGTTGACCGGTTCGTACGGATTGATCGGCGATCCGGCCGACCGGACGGAGTTCCTGCGCCGGATGGAGACGGCCGAGGGGCTCGCCTCCCCGGCGGTGCTGTCGCTGACCGCGCACATCGCCGCGTACCGGGAGTCAGCACAGTGGCTGGACTCGGTGCGGGAGTACGTCGCGGGGAACCTGGCGCTGGTCGCGCAACGGCTGGGCGAGGCGTTCCCGGAGCTGGGGTGGCGGCCGCCGCAGGCCGGATACCTGGCGTGGATCGATCTGCGGCCCGCCGGTGTCGACGGCGACGAGGCATTGCAGCGGGTGCTGATCGAGCGGGAGAAGGTCGCGGTGATGCCGGGCGGGGTGTACGGCGCGGAGGGCTTCGTGCGGCTGAACGTGGGATGCCCGCGCGCCAAGACGGAGGCCGGGGTGGACGCGCTGATCCGGGGCGTGCGGGCGGTGACGGGGCGGGCGGCGTAGGCGTCGTAGGCTGCCCGGTGTTGCCCGGTGCTGCCCGGGGCCCGGCGCCGCCTGGTGTCGCTCGGTGCCGCCCGATGTCGTGCGGGAGATCCGTGCAGCCGCCCCCCGTCGGCCGGGAGCGCCGCCGCCGGATGGCTCTCCCGGCCCGGAGCGGGGATGCTGCTCGTATGCCTGACGCAGCCGAGACGGGAACCCCGGGCGCCATCCGCGTCGCCTCCGCCGCCGGACGCTGGGTCGTCCTCACCACCGTCCTCGGCTCCAGCATGGCCATGCTGGACTCCACCGTCATCAACGTCGCACTGCCCCGCATCGGCAAGGACCTCGGCACCGACCTGGCCGCGCTCCAGTGGACCGTCAACGCCTACATGCTGACCCTCGCCGGACTCATCCTCCTCGGCGGCGCCCTGGGCGACCGGTACGGGCGGCGGCGGGTCTTCGTCGTCGGCGTCGTCTGGTTCGCCGCCGCGTCGGTGCTGTGCGGTCTGGCGCCGAACGCCGCCGTCCTGATCGCCGCCCGCGCTCTCCAGGGCATCGGCGGGGCGCTCCTTACGCCCGGTTCGCTGGCCCTGATCCAGGCGAGCTTCCACCCCGACGACCGGGCCCGCGCGGTCGGGCTGTGGTCGGGGCTGGGCGGGGTCGGGGCCGCCGTCGGGCCGTTCGTCGGCGGATGGCTGGTCGACGGGCCGGGCTGGCGGTGGGTGTTCCTGCTCAATGTGCCGCTCGCCGCGGTCTGTGTGCCGGTGGCGCTGCGCCACGTACCGGAATCACGCGACCCGCACGCCCACGGGCGCTTCGACGTGCTGGGCGCCGTGCTCGCGGCGCTCGCCCTCGCCCTGGTGACGTACGCGCTGATCGAGGCGCCGGGGCAGGGGGCGTCCGGGGCGGTGATCGGGGCGGCCGTCGCGGGGGTGCTGCTCGGGGCGCTCTTCGTACGGGTGGAGCGCACCCGGGCGGAACCGATGCTGCCGCCCTCGGTCTTCGCGTCCCGGCAGTTCACCGTTGTCAATGTGATCACCCTCTGCGTGTACGCGGCCCTCGGCGGTTACTTCTTCCTCTCCGCGATCCAGCTCCAGGTGGTGGCCGGGTACTCGGCGCTCGGCGCGGGCACGGCGCTGCTGCCGTCGACCGTCCTGATGCTGCTCTTCTCGGCCGCCTCGGGCGAGCTGGGCCAGCGCATCGGGCCCCGTATTCCGCTCACGGCCGGGCCGCTGGTCGCCGCCGCCGGAATGCTGCTGATGCTGCGGGTCGGGCCCGGGTCGAACACCGTGTCCGGCTACCTCACCGACGTGCTGCCCGCGGTCGCCGTTCTCGGCGTCGGACTGGTCACCCTGGTCGCACCGCTCACCGCGACCGTCCTGGCCTCCGTGGACACCGCACGGGCCGGCCTCGCCAGCGGGATCAACAACGCGGCCGCCCGCGCCGCCGGGCTGATCGCGGTGGCCGCGCTGCCGCTGCTCGCCGGAATGGGACCGGAGGCCTACCGGAACGCCGACGAGTTCGCCGCGACCTTCCGCCGGGCCATGCCGATGTGCGCCGGGCTCCTCGTGCTGGGGGCGGCGATCGCCTGGGTGACCGTACGCAGACCCCCGGTCACGGCGGACGAGAAGGAGCAGGTGCGGCCCGAGTGCACCGTGCACTGCGGGATCGCCGCACCGCCCCTGGAACCGGCGCACGAGGAGGAGCAGAACCCGGGCGCACGCTGACCGCGCACGCCGACGCCCGGGTGCCCCCGGCGGGCGGGCGCCAGGCACACTTGAACCCATGTCGATCCACGAGAACCTGCTCGGGGGCCCGCCCCCCACCCACCTGCCCGACGACCCGGAGCCGCGCGAACTGCTGGCGAACGGCGTCGCCCCCGCCGACGTCGCAGCGAAGTACCCGACCTCGTCCCTGGCCTGGGCGCAGCTCGCCGACGAGGCGTACGACGCCGGCCGCGTGGTCGAGTCGTACGCCTACGCCCGCACCGGCTACCACCGCGGCCTGGACGCGCTGCGCAGGGCCGGCTGGAAGGGACACGGCCCCGTGCCGTTCGAGCACGAGCCGAACCGCGGCTTCCTGCGCGCCCTGCACGCCCTGGCACGGGCCGCGCGGGCGATCGGTGAGCAGGAGGAGTACGAGCGCTGCTCGACGTTCCTGCGCGACTCCTCGCCCACCGCCGCCGAGACGCTGGGTTAGGGCCGCCGGGCCCCCCAAGGGTTGCGAGAAGGTGCTTTGGGCCTCGCGGACATATCGTCGTCCGCGGGGCCTGCACGTTCTCCCGGTGTCCGCTTAGGATGCCGACAGGGGACCGGAGCTCCATCACCTCACGGAAGGGGCGGACCGCTACCCGGAAGCTTGTGTCGAGGAGACAGCAATGTCGACGATCCACCCCGACCCCGAAGCCACCGGTGCGCAGACCCCGCACCTCGACTTCGCGGGTACGACTCCGTACGAGGACTATGTCCAGGCGGATGTCCTGACCCATCTCCAGCACCCTCTCTCCGACGATCCGGGCGAGATGGTCTTCCTGGTCACCACCCAGGTCATGGAGCTGTGGTTCACCGTCATCGTCCATGAGTGGGAGACCGCCGCGCACGCCCTGCGCCAGGACCGGCTGAATGTCGCCCGCGACGCGCTGAAGCGCTCGGTGCGCGAGCTGGAGGCGCTCAACGCCTCCTGGACGCCGCTGGCCCAGCTCACCCCCGCCCAGTTCAACTCCTACCGCTCCGCGCTCGGCGAGGGTTCCGGTTTCCAGTCGGCGATGTACCGGCGGATGGAGTTCCTGCTCGGCGACAAGTCCGCGTCCATGCTGGTGCCGCACCGGGGCGCGCCCCGGGTCCACGCCGAGCTGGAGAAGGCGCTCGGCGAGCCGGGTCTGTACGACGAGACGCTGGCGCTGCTCGCCCGGCGCGGGTTCGCCATACCCAAGGCCGTGCTCGGCCGGGACCTGACGCGGAAGTACGAACCGTCGCCCGAGGTCGAGGCGGTCTGGGCGGAGATCTACGCGGACCCCGAGCACCACGACGAGCTCGTCCGGCTCGGCGAGGCGCTCACCGACGTCGGCGAGCTGGTGTGGCGCTGGCGCAACGACCATCTCGTCGCCACGCGGCGCGCCATGGGCTCGAAGACCGGTACCGGCGGATCCGCCGGGGTCGCCTGGCTGGAGAAGCGGGCCACGAAGAACGTCTTCCCCGAGCTGTGGACGGCGCGCAGCCATGTCTGAGACCTCCGCTGCCATGCCCGAGAACTCCGCAGTCACGTCCGAGACCTCCGCTGCCGCCTCCGAGTCCCTCGCCGCGCGGGCCGCGGCACTCGACGCCGCCGACCCGCTCGCGGACCGGCGCAAGCTCTTCGCCCTCGACGACACTGTCTACCTCGACGGCAACTCGCTCGGCGCGCTGCCGGCGCACGTGCCCGCCCGGGTGCAGGAGGTCCTCACCCGCGAGTGGGGCGAGCTGCGCATCCGGTCCTGGGGCGAGAGCGGCTGGTGGACCGCGCCGGAACGGATCGGTGACCGGATCGCCCCGCTCGTCGGCGCCGCCGCCGGACAGATCGTGGTGGGCGACTCCACCAGCGTGAACGTCTTCAAGGCCGTCGTCGCCGCGACCCGGCTGGCGCCGGAGGGCCGCGACGAGATCCTCGTCGACGCGACGACCTTCCCCACGGACGGGTACATCGCCCGGTCCGCCGCCCGGATGACCGGCCACCGGATCGTCCCGGTCGCCCCCGCCGAGGTGCCGGACGCGCTGGGCCCCCGTACCGCGGCCGTGCTGCTCAACCATGTCGACTACCGCACCGGCAGGCTCCACGACCTGCCCGGACTCACCGCCGCCGTGCACGGGGCGGGCGCCATCGCCGTCTGGGACCTGTGCCACAGCGCGGGCGCCCTGCCCGTCGGCCTCGACGAGCACGGCGTGGACCTGGCGGTCGGCTGCACGTACAAGTACCTGAACGGCGGCCCCGGTTCGCCCGCGTACATCTACATCGCCGAGCGCCACCAGGCGGCCTTCGACTCGCCCCTGCCGGGGTGGACCTCGCACGCCGACCCGTTCGGCGTGACACCTGAATACACCCCGGCCGACGGCGCGGTACGAGGCAGGGTCGGCACCCCCGACATCGTCTCCATGCTCACGCTCGAAGCAGCGCTGGACGTGTGGGACGGGGTGTCCATCGACGAGGTACGGGCCAAGTCCCTGGCGCTGACGGACTTCTTCCAGGAGTGCGTCGCCCGGTACGCGCCCGAGGGCCGGGTCCCCTCCATCACCCCCGCACCCGCGGAGCGCGGCAGCCAGGTCGCGCTGCGCTGCGAGGACGCGGAACAGGTGATGGACGAACTCATCGCCCGGGGCGTCGTCGGTGACCTGCGCCGGCCGGACGTGCTGCGGTTCGGATTCACGCCGCTGTACGTCGGGTTCGCGGACGTGGAGCGGGCGGCCCGGGTGCTGGGCGAGGTGCTGGCCCAGCAGTAGCAGGGGAAGCCCGCGGGCATCTTTGGGCCCGTGATCCTCCGCGGGGACGGGAACCTTCCGTACTGGTACCGTCCCCGCAGGTCAGGCCAGTTGGGCACAGCTACAGGACGGTTGGAGCAGCATGTCGGATTCTGCCGCGCGTGATCGGGACGCAGCCGAGACCGAATCGGCCCTCTCGCATCCACCGGTCGCCCCCGATGCGTCAGCCTCCTATGGCAGCCACCCCGACCAGCTGATCGACTTCTACGCCCCGCGCGACGGGCGGACCGGGGCGCCGGTCGTGGTCGTGCTGCACGGCGGGGCATGGCGGGCGCCGTACGACCGGCAGCACGTGTCGCCGTTCGCGGATTTCCTGGCCCGGCGCGGGTTCGCCGTCGCCAGCGTCGAGTACCGGCGCGGCGGCGAGATCCCGCAGCAGCGGGGTTCCGGTCCGGTCGCGGGCCGCTGGCCGGAGACCTTCGACGACGTCGCCGCGGCGATGGACGCGCTGCCGGCGCTGCTGGCCCGGGAACTCCCGGAGGCCGACGCCCGGCGGATCGTCGTCACCGGGCACTCGGCCGGCGGGCAGCTGGCGCTGTGGGCCGCCGCCCGGCACGTACTGCCCGAGGGGTCGCCGTGGCGGCTGCCCGCGCCGCCGCAGCTGCGGGGCGTCGTCGCCCTCGCACCCATCGCAGACTTCGCCACCGCCGTCGGGCTGGACGTGTGCTCGGGGGCGGTCGGTCAACTCCTCGGCGGTGATGAGGACTTCGCGGATCGGGCCGCGCACGCCGATCCGGCCGTGCTGCTGCCCACCGGCATCGCCACCACTGTGGTGCAGGGCACCACCGACATCGACGTGCCGCAGGCGGTCGCGGAGGCATTCGTCGACGCGGCGGCGAAGGCGGGCGAGACGGTGGGGCTGACCCTGCTGCCCGAGGTGGGTCACTTCCCGCTGATCGACCCGGCGGCGGACGCGTGCGCGGTGGTGGCGGAGGAGCTCGCACAGCTCGCCTGGTGAGGGACGTTTCCGGTCGCCTGGCGAGCTGGGCAGGCCGCTCGGCGGAGTCCGTAGTACTTGCGATGGACGGCCCGGAATCCGTATCACTGCTGACGACCGGGCCGGGCCCGCCCGCCTAACGTGGAAGCGTGACCGAGACCAAGAGCAGAAGCCCGGAGTTCCAACTGGCGGCGGGGGCGATAGGCGGCCTCCGGCAGTCCCTCTTCAACGACGCGTTCGCCTACCGCCCGATGCCGCGGCTGGGGACCGACGGGCCGGTGATCCGCCAACTGCCGAAGCGGATGCGGGAGCGTGCGACCTGGGCGCTGCACGCGGTCGTGGTGCTGGCCGCGCTCATCGTCTTTCTGCTGGGGGTGGCCGAGGCGGAGTATCCGCTCGCCGAGGTGCTCGCCGTGTTCCCGGCCATCGCTGTGGCGATGACGCTGGTCAGGCCGGTCGGGGCGTTCTGGATGTCGTTGCTGCTGACGCCGGTGACCGCGGTGTTCGGCAACGGCGGGTGGCCGTGGGGGCCGGTCACGTTCTTCGCGCACCTGGTCGTGCTGATCGTCGTCGCGGCCAGGACCGGGCGGCGCACCGCGGCCTGGATGTGGGGCCTGACCACACTGCTCGGTGTGGTCATGGAGAACCTCGTCTGGCGGCCCGGGACCACCACCTTCGGGATGGCCCTGACCTCGGCGTTCGCCCTGCTGGTGGTCTCCACGGTGCAGATCCGCCGCGACGCGGAGCGCGAGGTGACGGTGCAGCGGACTGTGACCGCCGTCGAGCGCGACCGGCGCACACTGCTGGAGGAGCGCACCACCATCGCCCGTGAGCTGCACGACGTGGTCGCGCACCACATGTCGGTCGTCGCGATCCAGGCCGAGGCCGCCCCGTACCGGGTGGAGAATCCGCCGCCCGAGCTGGAGCAGGCCTTTGTCACGATCCGGGAGAACGCCGTCGCCGCCCTCACCGAGCTGCGCCGGGTCCTCGGCGTCGTACGCGCCGAGGACTACCAGGCGCCGGACGCCCCGCAGCCCACGCTCGCCCAGCTCGACGGGCTCCTCGCCAACGTGAGCGAGGCGGGCCTGACGACGGAGAAGACCGTCACGGGTGCGGTGCGCGAACTGCCGCAGGGGGTCGAGCTGTCGGCGTACCGGATCATCCAGGAGGCCCTCAGCAACACGCTGCGGCACGCACCGGGCGCCACCGCCAGGGTGGAGATCGGCTATGTGCTGGGCGGGCTCGGTGTACGTGTCGTCAACGGGCCGCCCACCGGTCCGGTGAAGCCCTCACCGGGCGCGGGCCACGGGATCACCGGGATGCGGGAGCGGGTCGCGATGCTGAACGGCGACATGACGGCCGACGCGACCACCGACGGCGGGTACGAGATCACGGTGTTCATCCCCGTACAGACCGGTTCCGAGCCCCTGGAACAGGCGGACCGGGCATGAGCGGCATGAGCGGCACGGGCACTTCCACCGTCCCGGCCCCGTCCATCCGGGTGCTGATCGTGGACGACCAGATGATGGTCCGTGAGGGCTTCTCGGTACTCCTCAACGCCATGCCGGGGATCGAGGTCGTCGGCGAGGCGGTCGACGGCCGACAGGCCATCGCACAGGTCGCGGCCCTGAGCCCCGACGTGGTCCTGATGGACATCCGGATGCCGGAACTCAACGGCATCGAGGCCACCCGCGAGATCGTCGCCGCTGACGCGGACGCCAAGGTCCTGGTGCTGACCACCTTCGACCTCGACGAGTACGTGTACCAGGCGCTGCGCGCCGGGGCGTCCGGCTTCCTCCTCAAGGACGCCTCCGCGCGCCAGCTCGCGGACGGGGTACGGGTGGTGGCCGCGGGCGAGGCACTGCTCGCGCCGACCGTCACCAAGCGGCTGATCAACGAGTTCTCGAAGCTCGCGGAGGCCCCGCGCTCACCCGCGCTGGCCCGGATCGGCGACCTCACCGAGCGCGAGACGGAGGTGCTCGTCCTCATCGCGCAGGGCCGGTCCAACGCGGAGATCGCCTCGTATCTGGTGGTCGCCGAGTCCACCATCAAGACCCATGTGAGCCGGATCCTGGTGAAGCTGGGACTGCGCGACCGCACCCAGGCGGCCGTCTTCGCGTACGAGGCCCGCCTGGTCACACCTTCCTGAGACGGGGTGGTGGACGGGAGACGGACGGGGGCGGTCGGCGGCCGGGAGAGGTCTGGGCCGCTGGTCGCCGCCGCGGGATGGCTGGGGTCGGTCCTTGGCCGGGGGCGTGACCCGGGATGGCCGGGTCGGTCCTTGGCCGGGGGATGGCTGGGGTCGGTCCGTGGCCGGGGGTGGTCGGCGGCCCGGGGATGCGGTTAGCGTCCGGCTATGCACCAGTCCCCCCGTTCCGCGGCCGATGCCCCCTTCGACCCCTGGTCCCCGGCCTTCGTCGCCGACCCGTACCCCGCCTACGCCGCACTGCGCGCCACCGGCCGGGTGCACCGCTTCGAGCCGACCGACCAGTGGCTCGTCCCGCACCACGCGGATGTGTCCGCGCTGCTGCGCGACCGCCGCCTGGGCCGCACGTACCTGCACCGCTTCACCCACGAGGAGTTCGGCCGCACGCCGCCGCCCGCCGGGCACGAGCCCTTCCACACCCTCAACGGACAGGGGCTCCTCGACCTGGAGGCCCCCGACCACACCCGGATCCGGCGCCTGGTCTCCAAGGCGTTCACCCCGCGTACGGTCGAGCAACTCGTCCCGACCGTGCGGCGGCTGGCCGCCGAGCTGGTCGACTCCTTCGTCGAGGCGGGCGGCGGCGATCTGCTCACGGCGGTCGCCGAGCCGCTGCCGGTGGCCGTCATCGCCGAGATGCTCGGCATCCCGGAGTCCGACCGGGGCCCGCTGCGGCCCTGGTCCGCGGCGATCTGCGGAATGTTCGAGCTGAACCCGTCCGAGGAGACCGCGCACGCCGCCGTCCGCGCCTCGCTCGACTTCTCCGCGTATCTGCGCGAGCTGATCGAGGAGCGGCGCAAGAACCCCGGTACGGATCTGATCTCCGCGCTCATCGCCGCCCACGACGAGGGGGAGCGACTGAGCGAACAGGAGATGATCTCCACGTGTGTGCTGCTGCTGAACGCGGGCCACGAGGCGACCGTCAACACCACCGTGAACGGCTGGTGGACGCTGCTGCGCCACCCCGAGCAGCTGGCCGCACTGCGCGCCGACCACGGCCTGCTGCCGACGGCCATCGAGGAGCTGATGCGGTACGACACCCCGTTGCAGATGTTCGAGCGCTGGGTCCTGGACGACATCGAGATCGACGGCACAGTCATTCCGCGCGGCTCGGAGGTGGCGCTGCTCTTCGGCTCGGCCAACCGCGACCCGGCCCGCTTCACCGACCCGGACACCCTGGACCTGGCCCGGCAGGACAACCCGCACATCACCTTCGGTGCGGGCATCCACTTCTGTCTGGGCGCCCCACTGGCCCGGGTCGAACTGGCCGCGTCCTTCGGTGAACTGCTGCGCCGAGCCCCGCGGATGCGGCTGGCGGCCGAGCCGGAGTGGAACCCGGGCTATGTGATCAGGGGTCTGAAGGAACTCCGCGTGGAGCTGTGACGACAGCCGGGGCGGCGCGGGGCCGCCCCGCGCTCAGCACCCCGGTCCGCAGGCCAGCGGCGGGCCCTCCAGTACGTCGAAGGCCACCCCGAAACCGGTGAGGGCGGCGAGCGCCACCGCCGCCCCGAGCGCCCGCCGCCACTTCCGCCCCGCGAGGGCGACGAGGACGAGCCCGGCCGCGATGCCGCCGAGCGTCATGACCGGAAGCCCGAGCCAGAGCACGTTCCACTCCGACTCGCCCTCGAAGCCGCCGAAGATGCCGTGCCTGCCGTACGGCGCCCAGGCGAGCACCCCGGCCGCCGCGCCCGCGGCGACGACCAGGCATCCGACGGCCCCACGGACGGCTTCGCTTCGGTTCTCCATGCACGCAGTGACGCCCGGGAAACCCGGCGGGGTTGCGCCCGCCGGGTTTCCCGGGACCATCCAGGGCCCGTATCGTCCCGCAACGCCCCGTCACGTCAGGACATCGCGCCTGCGCAACGCCCCCACCCCGGTCCCGACCAGTGCCACTGCGACGGCGGTGAGCGCGAGCACCGGGCCCCACTCCATTCCCGTGCCGCCCGGCAGCTTCGGCAGATGTGTGAACGGCGACATGTCCATCACCGCCTGCGGCATGTCGACGGCGGGCCCGAGCCACCCCAGCGCCAGACAGATCCCGGCGACGCCCCAGGACGCCACCGCCGCCTTCGGGAACGCCCCGTACAGCAGGACCGTCACCCCGCCGAGCAGCCAGATCGCCGGGAGCTGCACCAGCGACGCACCCAGCACGGCCGGGAGTTCGTGGCCGTAGCCGAGGGCCAGGCCGAGGCCGCCGGCCGTCATGAGCAGGGCCGCGCCGCCGAACGCGATGACCAGATGACCGGCCGCCCACCCCGTCCGGCCCACTCCGCCCGCCAGCACCGGTTCGGCACGTCCGACGGTCTCCTCGCCGTGCAGCCGCAGCACCGACGCGACGATGTACAGCGCCGCGACCATCCCGAGCACGGAGATCATCACGGCGAGGAACGCGTCGGTCAACCCGGCCTGACCGCCCATCCGCTCGAAGACCTCCCTGGTCTTCGCGTTGTCGCCGACGAGATCGGCCGCCCCGCCGGTCAGCCCGCCGAAGGCGACACCGACCACCGCGAAGGAGAGCGTCCACCCGGTCAGCGCACCGCGCTGGAGCCGCAGCGCCAGACCGAACGCCGTGGAGATCCGTCCCCGCGCGGGCCCCGGTCTCGTCGCCAGGAAGCTCATCCCGACATCGCGCCGCCCGGCCAGCCCGTACGCGAGGACGGCCTGGACCACCACGGCCGCCGCGAGGACGAGCAGCACCCACCAGCGCTCGTCCGCGTACGCCCGGACGTTCTCCGCCCAGCCGATGGGGGAGAGCCAGGTCAGCACGGACGAGCCGTCGTCCGAAGCCGAGTCGCCCGCCGCCTTCAGGACGAACGCGGCACCGATCACCGCCGCCGTGAGCCCCTTGGCGAGCCGGGCGCTCTCGGTGAACTGGGCGGCGATCGCCGCCGTGCAGGCGAACAGCACACCGGTCCCGGCGACCGCCAGGGCCAGGGCCACCGCCCCGGCGCCGCCCGCGCCCGACCCCGCCAGGCCCGCGCCCATCACCAGTGCCAGTGCCGTGTTGGCGATCACGGCGGCGAGCAGGGCGGCGGTCAGCGGGGCGCGGCGCCCCACCATCGCGGAGGAAAGCATCTCCTGACGGCCGGTCTCCTCTTCCTCCCGGGTGTGCCGTACGACGACTATCAGGCTCATCACGGCCGCCAGCACCGCCCCGAAGGCGGCCATCCGCCAGCTCACGAGTCCGCCGACCGAGTCGTCGAAGACCGGGCCGTACATGGCGCGGAGGGAGCTGTTGCCGTTCATCGACGCGGCGAGTTCGGCACGTTGGGCGGCGGTGTCGTAGATCGAGGCGATGGAGTTGCCGACGGAGGAGAAGGAGCCGCCGAGGGCGAGCACCCAGATCGGCAGCATGATCCGGTCGCGCCGCAGCGCGAGCCGCAGCAGCGTCCACGTCCCGGCGAGCTGCCCGGTCGCGGCCCGGGTCCGGCGCCGGGCGCCGGCCGGGGTGGTCATGGTCACGGCAGTCATCGCGCCACCGCCCCCGCGCCCTCGCCTTTTCCAGGAGCGTCCGCCGTGTCTGTCGCGCCTGCTGTGTCCGCCGTGTCGGTTGCGTAGTGGCGCAGGAACAGCTCCTCCAGCGTGGGCGGAGTGCTGGTCAGCGTCCGTACGCCCGACGCGGTGAGCGACTTGAGGACGGCGTCCAGCTTGTCCGTGTCGACCTGGAGCGTGACCCGCAGGCCCTGGACTTCGAGGTCGTGGACACCGGGCAGCCGGGCGAGCCCGTTGGGCGGGGCGGCCAGCTCGGCGCTGATGTTCGTACGCGTCAGGTGGCGCATGTCCGCCAGCGAGCCCGTCTCCACCGTCCGCCCCTGGCGGATGATGCTGACCCGGTCGCAGAGCGTCTCGACCTCGCTGAGGATGTGGCTGGAGAGCAGGACCGTCCGCCCGCGCGCACGCTCCTCGGCCACGCACTCCTGGAAGACCTCCTCCATCAGCGGGTCGAGTCCGCTGGTGGGTTCGTCCAGGATCAGCAGATCCACGTCGGAGGCGAAAGCGGCGACGAGGGCGACCTTCTGGCGGTTGCCCTTGGAGTACGTACGCCCCTTCTTGGTCGGGTCGAGCTCGAACCGGTCGACGAGATCGGCGCGCCGGGCCCGGTCGAGGCCGCCGCGCAGGCTCCCGTACAGATCGATCACCTCGCCGCCGGAGAGGTTGCGCCACAGCGTGACGTCGCCCGGGACGTACGCCACCTTCCGGTGGAGCTCCACCGCGTCTCGCCACGGGTCGCGGCCGAGCAGCTGGGCGGCGCCGGAGTCGGCCCGCAGCAGGCCCAGCAGCACCCGGATGGTGGTGGACTTCCCGGAGCCGTTGGGCCCGAGGAAGCCGTGGACCTCACCGCCCTCGACGATGAGGTCTAGCCCGTCCAGCGCGTGTGTCCGGCCGAAGGACTTGTGCAGTCCGGCCACCGTGATCGCCTTCGTCATGTTTCTGAACGTACGCTACTTTCACAATTTTGTGAAGTTAAGGAAGCGTATAAAGTTGACGTTGCGGCGGGGGCCGGGAAAACAGGGGAGACGATCGGGTGATGACCAGCGAGACCCAGACCCAGACCGGGGCCGGGAGTCAGAGCGGCGAGACCGGGCGGAGCGGGGGCTCCGGGCGTGACGCGGAGGCTGTGTCGCGGTTCGTGGAGCGGTTCGCGTCGGAGATGACCGAGGCGGGGATGCAGCGGATGGCGTCCCGGGTCTTCGCCGCGCTCCTCGCGGACGACGACGGCTCCATGACCTCCGCCGAGCTCGCCCTCGCGCTGCAGATCAGCCCGGCGGCCGTGTCCGGCGCGGTCAGCTATCTCACGCAGGTCAGCATGGTCAGTCGTGAACGCGACCCGGGTTCGCGCCGCGACCGCTACCGCCTGCTCGACGAGGTCTGGTTCGCCACCTTCGCCAGCCGCGACCGGGTGCTGACCCGCTGGGAGAGCACCCTCAAGGAAGGCGTCCGCATCCTGGGCGAGGACACCCCGGCCGGTGCCCGGCTCGCCGAGACGGTGGCGTTCTTCGAGTTCCTGCAGGCGGAGCTGGTCGGGATGATGGACCGCTGGCACGAGCACCGCAAGGCGCTCGACCTCCCGACCCGCGACGGGCACGCGACCGCCTGACGGGCACGCGACCGTTTGGGCGGGTGCGGGGGACCCGGCGGCATGAGCCGCAGCAGCCCCTCCGGCAGGGCATCGCCGTCATCGGCAACCACCCCCGGACCCGCCTCTTCGCCCGCCTCCCCGGCCGGGAAGAGCATGAGCAGGGGCCCGGCAGCCGCGTCGTTCACGTCGAACAGCAGGACATCCCCCCACTCCTCGGCCGGAGGCTAGCCCTCCGCCATCGGCAGCATCAGTCCCCAGGCCCCCGCCCGCACCGTCCACGTCCGCGTCCGGACCGGGCCGCCGACCTGTATGTCCGCCCGGTAGCGGAAGTCCGCGCCCGAGACCGTGACGGCCTTCGCCTCCGCCGTCACCGGATCGGCCGCAGGCGGGCGGATCACCACCTCCGCGAGGCCCCCGTCACCGCCCTGCGAGGTCACCGTCACCGATTCGACCGGCTGGTCCAGGTCGTTCAGCAGGACACCGTCGGCCTCGACCCGCAGCCGGTGCGTGGGCGGCGGGGCGGCGGGTGTCTGCGGGACGGGGCGCACCAGGGTGCGGACCAGGTTGCGGCAGGTGTCCCAGACCGCCGTGACCCCCGTGTGCGCGGCCGACGCACCCGGCAGCGCACTCTGCGCCGGGATGTGCAGCGCGCCCAGGACCACACCGTCGCTGTCGTCCACCAGCAGGTCCAGCCTGCGCGCGGCGCCGTCCAGCGCGGTGCGCGCCGCCGCCACCGCGCCCAGGGGCACGCCGAGCGAATGGGCCAGTTCCAGCGCGGCCGCGCTGCCGACCGGGATCAGCGAGAGCACGCTCCCGTCCGGCTCCCGCTCCCGGTGCAGCTGGGCCACCGCCCGCCGCAGCGCGCGGTCGTCGCCGACCACCACCGGGCGCCTCCCACCCCGGCGGGACAGGGCCCTGGCGAATTCCTCGGGCCCGTCGGGCAGGCAGATCTTGGCGTGCGAACCGGCGCTCAGCACGTCCTTCGCGATACGCACGGACTCGCCGTCGGTCCGGCGGGCGACCGGGTCGATGACCACCAGCAGCTGGTGCGCACCGTCGCCGGGGGGCTGGGCAGCCGACACCTCGGTCCTTCCTCGGGTAGCATCTTGGTGCAAGAGCCCCTTGCGCTATTGCGCCAGGGGCTTCGTCTATTCCGGGGCACCCGGTTCGACGGTTCAGGCCTTGTCGTACATCGTCGTACGGCATGTACGACGTTTACGTACGCCCCCTGACCTTGGACATGCCCCGCCCGGAAGGGGTGTACGCCTGTGCCCGCACTTGTGCTGCTCGGTGCTCAGTGGGGTGACGAGGGCAAGGGAAAGGCCACCGACCTCCTCGGTGGATCCGTGGACTATGTAGTGCGCTACCAAGGCGGCAACAACGCCGGCCATACGGTGGTCGTAGGTGACCAGAAGTACGCACTGCATCTCCTCCCCTCCGGAATCCTTTCGCCGGGTTGTACCCCGGTCATCGGAAACGGTGTCGTCGTCGACCCGGCCGTCCTGCTCTCCGAGCTGAGTGGGCTGAACGACCGCGGCGTGGACACGTCCAAGCTGCTGATCAGCGGCAATGCCCATTTGATCACCCCGTACAACGTCACGATCGACAAGGTGACGGAACGGTTCCTCGGGAAGCGCAAGATCGGCACGACCGGTCGAGGCATCGGCCCGACGTACGCCGACAAGATCAACCGGGTGGGCATCCGCGTCCAGGACCTCTACGACGAGTCCATCCTGGAGCAGAAGGTCGACGCGGCCCTGGAGCAGAAGAACCAGCTCCTGGCCAAGGTCTTCAACCGCCGTGCCATCGAGTCCGGCAAGATCGTCGAGGAGATGCTCCAGTACGCGGAGCAGATCAAGCCGTACGTCGCCGACACGACGCTGATCCTGAACGACGCCATCGACGCGGGCAAGGTCGTCCTCTTCGAGGGTGGTCAGGGCACGCTGCTCGACGTCGACCACGGC
The DNA here is from genome assembly GCF_044765565.1 of Streptomyces sp. NPDC102437. Lineage (NCBI taxonomy): Bacteria > Bacillati > Actinomycetota > Actinomycetes > Kitasatosporales > Streptomycetaceae > Streptomyces > Streptomyces sp. NPDC102437. Next base: position 16,017 of record NZ_JBIWKI010000029.1, read on the forward strand.
ACGTACCCCTTCGTCACCTCGTCGAACCCGACCGCGGGCGGCGCCTGCACCGGTGCCGGCGTGGGCCCGACGAAGATCAGCCGGGTCATCGGCATCCTCAAGGCGTACACCACCCGCGTCGGCGCCGGCCCGTTCCCGACGGAGCTGCTCGACGAGGACGGCGAGGCGCTGCGCCGGATCGGTGGCGAGCGCGGTGTCACCACCGGCCGCGACCGCCGCTGCGGCTGGTTCGACGCGGTCATCGCGCGGTACGCGACCCGGGTCAACGGTCTCACCGACTTCTTCCTCACCAAGCTGGACGTGCTGACCGGCTGGGAGCAGATCCCGGTGTGCGTGGCGTACGAGATCGACGGCAAGCGCGTCGAGGAACTCCCGTACAGCCAGACCGACTTCCACCACGCGAAGCCGGTCTACGAGATGCTGCCGGGCTGGTCCGAGGACATCACCAAGGCCAAGTCCTTCGGTGACCTGCCGAAGAACGCGCAGGCGTACGTGAAGGCGCTGGAGGAGATGTCCGGCGCCCCGATCTCCGCGATCGGTGTCGGCCCCGGCCGCACCGAGACCATCGAGATCAACTCCTTCCTCTAGGAGCGGCCGCCGCCGAGCGGCGAACACCAAAAGGGCCGGGACGGCGAGTCCCGGCCCTTTTGGTGTTTCGTTCACTCCTCGCCGCAGATCCGCAGCCCCTCCGGCGTCGCGCACGGCAGATGGCTGTGGGCGCGGATCACGTCCTGGCCGTTGCCCCGGGTGAGGTAGCCGAGGAAGCCCGCGGCCAGTGAGCCGGTGGGCGGGCGTCCCGGATGCCGCCGATGATGCGGACGCGGCTGTCCACGGCCGCCCCGGTCAGCAGCACCAGCAGCTTGAAGTGCTCACCCCGGTTGAGCGGTACGCGCGGCAGCCGGATCAGCGAGCCGCTCTGGCGCAGCCCGGCTGCCGGGGTGAAGCCCTGGGGTGCGACGGCGGCAACCCCGCCTCGGTCGAGGCCCGGGTTGCCAAGTGCGAACGGGTTACGTCCGTTCTCGGCACGGACCCGGCTCAGGACTGATCTGCTGACGCCGAGTCAGCTATGCGCCGTCGGTGCGCCCCGGATGCGCCCCGAAAGGAGCGCCGTTCTGGTCTAGACCTTGACAGGTTCAGACCATTCCCGCTTGAGTGGCGGGCAACCCCATGGCGGCGCACCGTCCAGTCCGGTGCACCGCGCCGAAGGAGTGATCGCATGATCAGGCGCTTCACGGGTCTGCTGGCCGCGCTGGCCGCGGTCGTCGCAACGGTCGTCTTTCTCCCGGTGGCCAACGCGTCCGGCGCGGCGGCCGAGGCCGACTGCGCGGCCCCCTGGAACTCCTCGTCCGTGTACACCGGTGGCGGGACGGCCTCCTACAACGGACACAACTGGACCGCCAAGTGGTGGACCCAGAACGAAACCCCCGGAAGCTCCGACGTCTGGTCGGACCGGGGGAGTTGCGGCGGTGGCGGTACGGACCCGGGCAACCCGTCCGGCTTCGTCGTCAGCGAGGCGCAGTTCAACCAGATGTTCCCGAACCGGAATTCGTTCTACACGTACGAGGGTCTGGCCGCAGCCCTGAGTGCCTACCCGGCCTTCGCGAACACCGGCAGCGACAGCGTCAGGCGCCAGGAGGCGGCGGCGTTCCTCGCCAACGTCAGCCACGAGACGGGCGGCCTGGTGTACGTGGTCGAGCAGAACACGTCCAACTACCCCCACTACTGCGACAGCAGCCAGCCCTACGGCTGCCCGGCCGGTCAGGCCGCGTACTACGGCCGCGGCCCGATCCAGCTCAGCTGGAACTTCAACTACAAGGCCGCCGGTGACGCACTCGGCATCGATCTGCTGGCCAACCCGTACCTGGTCGAGCAGAACGCCTCGGTCGCCTGGAAGACCGGCCTCTGGTACTGGAACACCCAGAACGGCCCCGGCACCATGACCGCCCACAACGCCATGGTGAGCGGCGCCGGGTTCGGTGAGACCATCCGGTCCATCAACGGCACCCTGGAGTGCAACGGCGGCAACCCCGCCCAGGTCCAGAGCCGCATCGACCGCTACAAGGCGTTCGTGCAGATCCTCGGCGCCACCCCCGGCTCCAACCTGAGCTGCTGACCGGCGGCTCCTGTTCTCCCCCACGCTGCGGGGGCGTGCCCGGCTCCGGCCGGGCACGCCCCCGTTCCGGTTCAGCGGGCGGTGCCGGCCTCCGCGAGGTCCAGGGCCCGGAAGGCGAGCCACAGGTCGTAACGGGCGCTGGGCGGCTGGAGCAGTGAGCGGCCGAGGACCGATTCGAGCCTGGTGAGGCGCTTGCGGACGCCCGGCACCGAGATGCCCAGCGCCTCGGCGGTACCGGAGAGTTGGGCCTCGCACTCCAGCCAGGCACGGAGGGTCTCCCACGGATCGGCGGAGCTCCGCGAGGTGCCCGGCCCGGGGAGCGGGCGCAGTTGCTGGGCCGCCCACTCCTGTACGGCCACCACGCCCAGGATGTCGTCCAGGCCGAGCGGCGGCCGGGGCGCGCGCTCGTTCCGGCGGGCCCTGCCGGGCACGGTGGGGGTGGCGCGGATGCGCAGGGCCAGATCGAGGGCGGCCTGGTCGCCGACCCGGTTCAGGTCCAGGCCGAGCAGTTCGCCGATCAGCCGGAGCCGGGCGGCCAGGGTGTTGCGATGGATCTTCAGATGCTGGGTCGCGTGCGAGGAGAACGCCAGCCAGGAGGCGAGCGTCGCCGCGAGTTCCTGGCTGCCCGGGTCCTGGCTGCGCCGGGGCAGGTACGTGAGCAACGGGTGCAGCAGTTCGTCGGCCCACCGCGCCCCGACCGCCCCGGCGGCCACGGCCGGATCCGGCGCCGATCCGAAGCAGGCGTGCCGGGCGGGCAGTCCGCGGGCCACCGCCAGCGCGTGGAACGCCTGGCGGTAACCGGTCGCCGTGTCCGCCAGCGGTACGTCCTCGCTCACCCCCGCGACGCACTCGGTGACCGCCTCGGCGACCCGGATGCCGAGCCGCTGTTCGGCCGTGCCCGCGTCGGCCGGCACGACGAGGATCAGATGGCGGGCGTAGACCGGGCACCGGACGATCCAGGACCGCCCGCCGGAGAGCTCCGTGCAGATCCGCGCCACCTCGTCCCGGCGGCCGGGCGGGCACTCCACGACGTACACCCGGACGGGGTCGGGCAGGTTGGGCTTCAGCGCGCCCGCCACCTGGTGCGCGATGGACAGCTGACCCGTCATGAGCAGGTGCAGCACCGCTTCCCGGCTGCGCGACTCCGCGAGGTCGACGCGGCGCCGCTTGCGCTCCACGGCCTCCGCCGCCCAGCACATGGCGAGCGGCATCGCCACGTCGGCGAGCAGGATGGCGAGCCCGTCCGGCAGCGGGCGTGGCGCGACCACGGCCAGAATGGGGGCGGCGGCGTCCGGCGGGCCGTCCAGCGGGAACAGCAGCGCGGTGTTCGCCCCGCGGTCGAAGGAGAAGGAGCGGGCGTCGAGCCCGGGCAGGTTCCTCGCGTACTCGCGTGCCAGCGCGGCCGCCTCCACGCCCGTACCGTCCGGGCTCCGGGTCACGCCGTGCAGCACGGTGCCGTCCCCGTCGAGGAGCCCGGCCCAGCCCGCCGCCCGGCCGGACACCCAGTGCAGGAGCTCCCGCGATCCGCCCGACCGGGCCAGCCGGTACATCCGAAGTACGTCATCGGCCCGTTCCCGCGCGCGCACAAGTCCTCCACCCCTGCTCAAAACCGGAATGAAGGCTACCGGTTTGATTGTGCGGACTGATACCTGACATGGCCCACACAGTGCTGATTGAAGCTTTCAGGTACGTACCCGAGGACCTAGAGTCCGAACACGGTTGCGGCACCCCTTGGGGGAGGGGTACGGGGGCGACAGCAGCGGCTCACGGGGGTGGCCGCTGTCGCGTCGGCCGCAACCGTTCTTTTTCTTCCGTTGTCAGTGGCGGCCCCTAGTGTCGGCTCACGATCGCGTCCGCGATCGAAGCCGACCGGGAGAGGCCGCCGCCATGGAGTTCCGCATTGAGCGCAGCGCACTGACCGATGCCGTGGCCTGGGCGGCCCGCGTGCTGCCCACGCGCTCGCCCGTTCCAGTGCTGGGCGGCCTCCTGCTGGAGGCAGCCGATGGCCGGCTGGGCATCTCGGGGCTGGACTACGAGGCGTCGGCCCGCATCGAGGTGGCGGCAGAGACCGTACGGGCCGGGAAGGTGCTGGTCATGGGCCGGCGGCTGCTCGATGTCTGCAAGGTGCTGCCCGAGAAGTTGGTGGAGTGCGCGGTCGAGGGTTCCCGGTTCTCGCTGGCGAGTGACGGTGCCCGGTTCGGCCTCTCGGTGCTGCCTTTCGACGACTACCCGTCGCTGCCGTCGCTGCCGGAGGTGCTCGGCGGGGTGGACGCGGAGGAGTTCGCGGCGGCCGTCGCCCATGTGACGGTGGCGGCGGGCCGGGACGACTCGCTGCCGACGCTGACCGGCATCCGGCTGGCGCTGGACGGCGACACGATGACCCTGGCCGCCACGGACCGCTACCGCTTCGCGGTGCGCACGCTCTCCTGGAAGCCCGGCCGGGACGCTGTCACGGCTGATGTCGTGGTCTCTGCCCGCAGGCTCACCGAGATCGCCCGCTCCTTCGGCCGGGGCGGCGTGGTCAGCCTGGCCCTGGACGGCGGTTCGGCCGGGTTCGAACTGGCCGGGATGCGTACGACGGTGCGCCTCCTCGACGGCCGGCTGCCGCGCCACGACCAGCTGTTCGCGATGACCGGCGCGGTCACGGCCGAGACGGACCGGGTGCCCCTGGTCGAGGCCGTCAAGCGGGTCGCCGTGGTCGCGGAGGGCGGCAGCCCGCTCCACCTCGTCTTCTCCGAGGGCTCGGTGCTGCTCCAGGCGGGCTACGAGGACGACGTCGCCTCCCAGCGCCTGCCCGCCGTGCTGGAGGGCGCCGAGGATCTGACGGTCGCCTTCAACCCGGCGTATCTGATGGATGCGCTGGGCTCGTTCGGCACGCCCGTGATCAGGTTCGAGCTGATGGGCCCCGGCCAGCGCGCGATGGTCACCGGCCGGACGCCCGGCGAGGACCCGGAGGGCTCCCGGCCCGCTCACCAGCATCTGCTGATGTCGGCCAAGCCGCTGCTCCAGGACGTACCAGGGGCGGGGCGTGTCACGTGATGCTGACGTCATGATCGCGCGGCTGCGTACCTGGCACGCCCGGAAACCGCCGCCCGCTGCCGGGGCGGCGGTGCGCGAAGCCCTGCGCGAGGGCATGGACTGGCTGGAGCGCCGGGGCCGGGCCGGCGCGCGCCGCCACGCGTACGGGGCCGGGCGAACAGCCCGGCCCCGCATTCATGCCGACCGCACTCACGAGGCTGCCAGGTGCTGCTTGTTGCCGCCTGGCTACTTCGCGCCTTGCCAGTTCGTGCCTGGTTACTTCGTGAAGATGAAGTACTGCCAGGCGCCGTGCGTGGTCGAGTTCACCGTGTCGCCCGAGGTGCCGTTGACGTACGAGGCACGGACGCGCATCCGGTAGCCCGTGTCATGGGTGCCGTTCAGCGTCACGATGGTCTTCCCGTTGGTGCCGAGCTTGAAGTACTGCGAGCCCGCGTCGTACCACCTGCCCTGGTAGTACAGCTGCAGGGACAGCTTGTGCGAGCGGTTCTTGTAGTACGTCATCGTCGTCGTGAAGACCGGGTCGGTCTTCTTGTGGAAGTACCGGTACGAAGTCTTGCCGATCTCCGCCGTCTTGTACTGCTTCGAGATGGAGGTGGAGACCTTCACCTTGGCGTACGCGGTCGACGTGACCTTCTTCGAGGTGTACCGGCCGTCGCCCTTGAAGACCGCGGTGACGGTGGTGTCCCGGGTCATGTCGACGGTGGTCGACAGGTTGCCCTTGGAGTTGACCTTGCCGGTCTTCACCAGCTTGTTCGGCTTGTCCGACCCGAACGGGTCCACCCACAGCTCGACGGTGCGGTTCTTGTACGTCTTGCCGAGGTGCGCCGTGAACGTCACGTCGGCGCCGTACGAGTACAGCGCCTTGTTGTGGTTCAGGGTCAGCGAGGTGGCCGTCCGGGGCACGGCGACCTTGTCGGAGCCGGAGGCCGCGGAGTGGGTGGTGTCGCCCGCGTACGAGACCTTGTACGTGACCTGGCCACCGGCGGTCGGGGTGTCGGTGAAGGAGAAGCTGCCGTCGGACTTCAGCGTCACCGAGGGCAGAGCTTTGCCCTTGGGCGACTCGATGTCCGTACGCGTCACGGCGGCCTTGGCGCCCGCCGGGAACGCGCCGTCGGACTTCACCCGGCCGGTGACAGTGAGCTTCTTGTCGAGCGCGGACTTCGCCGGGGCGTCGACCGTGACGGTGCTCGCGGACTTCACGGCATCGGTGAGCACCCGCAGCGAACGGACGCCCGCGCTGTTCACAGTGACCGCGAACAGCCGGCTGGTGTCCGGTGCCCAGGCCAGCCCCGCGTCTGCCAGGGTGTCCGAACCGCTGCTGTTCCCGGTGTTGGGGAATTCGTACGTCCGCACCGGCTTGGTGGAGTTGCCGGGCTTGTAGACGTAGACATCCGATTCGTACCAGGCAAACGATCCCGCGGCGATCGTTCCGTTCGGGGCGATGTCGATCGCGTTGGGGTACGAGGTGGACGGGTACGCGGTCCCCGGCGTGAGGTCCGTCGTGTTGTACGCCTGGTGGAGGTACGGGGCCGCGCTGGCGACCACGACCTGCTTGCCGTCCGGGCTCAGCGCCAGGTCGCGCATGTTGCCCCCGTCGGCGCGCACGTGCGCGGTCCGCGTGGCCGTCCCCGAGGAGACGTCGTACACGGCCAGTTCCGTCGGGCTCTGGGTCTCGATCCCGGCGGCCAGTGTGCCCGGCGCGCCGGGCGCCGACGCCAGGGTAGGGGCCGAGTACCAGGTGCGGTCCGGGTCCTGGTCCAGGGTGACGACCGGCTCGGCGCCGGACAGATCGAGCGATCCGATGTTGCCCTCGGATCCCGCTCCGTAGCCGAACCAGAGCTTGCCGCCTGCCAGCGCCGGGTGCTTCGGGTCGGTGCCCTCGCCGGTCGCGTACCGGGCGGACTCCGTGAGCCCGGCCGTGTCGATGGTGACGATCGCGTCGGCGCCGGGCACGGCGGCGTACAACGTGCCGGAGTCGGCGGAGAGTTCAAGGCCGGTCACGCCCGGCAGAGAGGTGATGGTGCCGACGACCGCACCGTTGTAGTCGGTGACGAGCACCTTGCCGCCGGTCGGGTCACTGATGAAGACCCGCTTGTGCACACCGTCCGCGACGATGTCGCCGACCGAAGCGGCGGGAAGGACCTTGGTGGAGTCGGCGGCGGCCGGATTCGCCGCACCACCGATCAGAACTACGGAACTGAAGAGAACCGCGAGCGAGGTCGCGGCCGAGATTCTGCGCGTACGCAAAATTGTTTACCCCCACGGGAAGAGAGGGCCGTGGCACCCGAGATGAGAGGGGTGCGGCCCACGAACGCAGGGTATGCCATGGCGTCCACAACTCCCACACATTTGTGAGGCCGGGGCAGGACGCCTCCCCCCGGCCCCGCGAAACGTCAGTCCGCCCAGGTGAGGAACGCCGCCCAGGCACCAGGAGCGATCGCGAAGGTGGGGCCGTCGGGCACCTTGGAGTCCCGGATGTGGACGGAGTGGGGGCAGGTGGCGACCTCGATGCACTGGCCGCCGCTGTCGCTGCTGTACGAGGACTTGTGCCAGTCGAAGGCCACCTCGATGCACTCGCCGCCGTTGGCGTTGCTGTAGCTGGACTTGAACCAATGCAGGGTGTTGCTCGCTCAACGCGAAGGCGGGCCGGATCAGTTACGTACCGATCCCCGCACTGAGCGGCCGGACCTGGCCGCTGGCCTGGCACTTCCCGCCCACGGCGCCGGACCGGTTCGTCCACACGATGCTTCTGCTGCACGCCGCGACCGCCCTGCTCTGCTGACCGGGCGCGGGCAGCACGAAACGGCCGCCCCCCGGCCGGGGGGCGGCCGAAAGGGCCGGTCAGAAGCTCGGGAAGCCGATGGGCGAGGAGGTCTGGCCCGGGATGTAGTCGAAGTTCGGCGTGAGCGTGCCGAGCAGACTGCCGACGCGCGGACCCGGGCGGCCCGTCACCTGGGCGAACAGCGCCGACGCCTCGGCGGTGATACGGAACGGCACCTTCTCCAGCCGGAAGCCCGTGGGGCTCGGGCGGGCGCCGAGCAGGGCCTCGGCGGGGGTCGTGTCCGCGATCAGCAACTCGTCGGCGATCGGCACACCGTCCACCGCGACCCCGGCGGCGTAGCCCGGGGTCGGCATCACACGGATGTACGTCGGCTTCAGGGTGATGGTCTTGCTCGAGGCGGCGTGATGGAAGTTGAGGCCACCGGGGTAGAAGATGCGGCCCTTGGAGTCGAGGCCGTCACCCGCCGTCGAGCCGATCGGCATGGAGAAGCCCCGGCCGTCCGCGTCCATCACGAACGGGCTGATGGCCTCCAGCGTGATTCCCTCGGTCCGCATCCACGTCAGCAGTTCCGGGCTGAGCTCCACCTGGGCGTCTCCCCACGGGGAGATGTACACGCCGGGGAACGGGTCGGCAACCACCGTGCGGGGGGCGCGGGCGGAGTTCGACTCGGCCGCTCCGGCCGATGCCAGGCCGAGCGGCACGCTGAGTGCGGCCACTGCGGCGAGGACGGTGAGACGGCGGATTACGCGCATGCTCATGGGGCCTTCCTGATCTGATGCTGCGTGGGGGGAAGTGCCGGGCAGAGCTGCCCGGACGTCCCAACGGGGTGCATGGAGAGCGGAGTTGACCGATTGACGTAGAAGCGCCACGGTTCTCGACCGTCCGTCGGGCGTGTCCATCAATGCATACATGCGTGCTCGGTCAAACGGTCCTTAGACCGCCCGGCGGAAAAGCTCCACGCGATTGGGGGCGATCGGCGCGCTGAGTTCGCGCCTTGATCAACAGCGCTCCAGTCTGGGCGGACTCCCCCCACCGAGCACTGGAGCGTCGCGTGTCCGCAACCGCCCGACAGCCACGCCGTTTTCCATCCGGCCGTCTCGCCGCCCTGACCGCCACCGCCGCCGCACTGACCGCCGCGTCCCTGTGGGGACCGCTGACCGGAAGCGGCGAGGCGGGCGGCCACATCGACGCTCCCTCGTCGGTGCTGGACACGGCGGCGGACCTCACCGACGTGTACGCGTTCAGCAGCCCGGACAACCCGGACATGGTCACCCTCATCGCGAACGTCCGGCCGTTCGAGACGCCCGGGACCGCGCTGAACGCGCTGGTGGACTATCCGTTCGCGACGGGTGCGCGGTACGAGATCCACACGGACGCCGACGGTGACGGGGTGCCCGACACCACGTACCGCTGGACCTTCCGGGACGACGACCGCAGGCCCTTCGGGCTCGGGCCCAAGGTCGGTCCGGCACCGGTGACTTCGCTGGACGACCGCTCGCTCGGGGTTCGTCAGAAGTACAACCTGGAGCGGGTCACGGCGGGAGGCGCCGGTCAGACGCTGCTGAGCGACGCGATCGCCGCGCCCACCGACACCGGCCGGTTGCTGATGCCGGACTACGGCAAGCTGCGCGCGCAGGCGATCCGCAGGCTGCCGGGCGGCGGCCAGACCCTCGCGAGCCAGGTCGCGGACTCGTTCAAGGCGGACACCCAGGTCTTCGGCCTGTACACGGTCGGGACGCGGGGGCCCGTGCCCGGCTGGCTGCCGGACGCCCAGCCGCTGTCGGTGCTCAATGTGAACAGCCTGATCATCCAGGTGCCCAAGAGCGAGGTGGCGCTGAAGGGCGACCCGGCGCGCAACCCGGTGATCGGGGTGTGGGCGAGCGTCTCCAGGCCGGGCGCGGACCTGGGCCGCAGCCTGGCGAAGCAGGCCCCGACGTTCCGCCAGGTATCGCGGCAGGGCAACCCGCACCTGGCGTTCACGGTGTACGGCTCCACCGTCGGCCTCTCCAGGCCGGGCGGGCCCGAGGACCGCTTCCAGGCGCGGGCGCCGAAGGACGACCACCTGGAGAACGAGTTCCTGGCCGACACCCTGGACCCCGTACCGCCCCACCGCATCCAGACGGCCCAGGGGTACCCGGCACCGGCGACCCCGCGCACCGACATCCAGGCCCTGTTCCTGAAGGGCATCGGCGCGGACAACGGCTCGAAGTTCGGCTTCGACCTGAACACCCACACCATGAACGCGGACGCCGACCGCAGCCGCATCGTGATGGCCGAGGAACTGCGGTTGAATCTGACGACGCCGATCACCGCCGCACCGCGTGCCATGGGCGTCCTCGACGGCGACCGGCAGGGCTTCCCCAACGGGCGCCGGCTCAACGACAACATCGACGGACCCCTGCTGCGGATGCTGGAGGGCGAGCCCGCCCAGCCGTCACCGCCCGGACTGCTGCCCAAGCCGGTGGTCGCGCTGGAGGTCGCCGACGCGCAGAACACGTTCCCGTATCTCAACCTCCCGCACGCGGGCCCGTGAGGCGTCCGATCTCCGTTGCGGGCGCGGCGGTGGCCGTCGCCGGGTGCGTGGCGGGACTGCTGTACCTGGGTCCCGGCACGGAGAACCATCCGACGGCCACCGCCCCGCGGGCCGGTGCGGCGCCCGACGCCGTGGCCCTCGCGGTCGCCACGGCGCGCAAGCGCACGGAGCGCTACCCGGACGACCCGACGGTCTGGTCGAACCTGGCACGGGCGGAGGTCGAACAGGCCCGCGTCACGCTCGACGCGGCCCGGCTCGACGCGGCCGACGAGGCCCTGCGCCGTTCGCTGGCCCTCAATCGCAAGGACAACTACGCCGCGGTGACGGGGCAGGGGCTGGTGGCCAACGCCCGCCACGAGTTCGCGGACGGCCGGAAGTTCGGGCTGAGCGCCACCCGGATGGCGCCGGACCGGGCGGACGGCTACGCGGTGCTGGCCGACGCGGAGATCCAGCTCGGCGACTACCCGGCGGCCAGGTCGGCCGTGCAGCGCCTGCTGGACATCGCTCCGGCGGGGGCCGCGTACAGCAGGGCGGCGTACGACCTGGAGACCAACGGCAGGCCAAAGGACGCCGCGATCGCGCTGGGGAGGGCGGTGGAAAGTGCGGCCACCGCCGACGAACGGGCCTTCGCGCAGGCCCGGTTGGGTGACCTGGCCTGGAACGAGGGTGCGGTGGACCGGGCCGAGTGGCACTTCCAGCGGGCGGTGGACGCCGTACCCGGGCATCCGTACGGGGAAGCCGGGTTGGCCAAGGTGCACGCGGTGCGCGGCGACACGGCGAAGGCCCTGGACATGTACCGGCGGCTGGTGGCGCGGACACCGTTGCCGCAGTTCCTGGCGGAGGCCGTGGAGCTGGGCGGGGGCGGGGAGCGGATGCGGGGGGAGAAGGCGGCGCTGGACGCGCAGGTGCGGCTGCTGCGCGCCTCCGGCGGGCCGGTCGACCCGCATCTCGCCCTGTACGTGGCCGACCACGGGGACCCGGAGGTCGCGGTGGAGTTGATGCGCGGGGAGTGGAAGCGGGCCCGGAGCGTGATCGTGGCCGATGCGCTGGGCTGGGCGCTGCACCGCGCGGGGCACGACGCGGAGGCCGTCGGGTACGCCCGGCAGGCGGCGCGGACGGGGTGGGGCAACGCGCTGTTCCGGTACCACCGGGGCGCGATCGAGCACACCCTCGGGCTGCCCGAGGGCGACCACCACCTGCGGGAGGCGCTCGCCCTGAACCCGAATTTCTCGCCGTACCACGCTCCGTTGGCCACTCGAATGCTGAAGCAGAAGAACCAGCAGAAGAACCGACAGAACTGAGTTCTTGCGTTGTTGTTGATGATGAAGCGAATCGGCGGTGCGGTGGCTGCCGCGCTGCTCCTCTGCCCGGCCACGGCGCCGCCGGTGCACGCCCAACCGGCCCATCCGCTCGGGAACTTCAGCCTGAATCATTACGACGGGCTGCGGCTCGTGCCGGACGGGATCGAGGACACGGCCGTCGTCGACAGCGCGGAGATCCCCACCGCCCAGGACGAGGAGGCCACCGACCGGGACCGGGACGGGAGGGTCTCGGCGGCGGAGGCCGCCGCCCGCGCGAAGGCCCGGTGCGCGGAACTGGCCGGGCGGACCCGGGCCTCGGCGGCCGGCGAGGCGCTCGACTGGCACGTCGGGCGCACCTCCCTGACGTACGGGAAAGGGGCGGCCGGCCTGCCCATCGCCCGGCTGACCTGCGTACTGCGGGCGGACGCCGATCTGTCCGGGCCCGCCGACGTGACGTTCGCCTCGGGGGCGGAGGCGGCGCGGACGGGCTGGAAGGAGATCACGGCGGTCGGGAGCGGGGTGCGGCTGGTCGACTCCTCGGTTCCGGCGCGCAGTTCGAGCGACGCGCTGCGGAGCTACCCGGCGGGTGGGGACGGCGGGTGGTCGTCGGACGTGGTCGATGCGCGGATCCGTACGGAGCCGGGTGCGGCGGGTACGGGGGGCGGGGCGGGTGCCGCCGGGTCCCGGCTGCCGGGCGCGGCCCCGGCCGTGGACCGGGGGGCGATTCTCTTTCCGGCGCTGGAGGACCGGCTCACCGGTCTGACGTCGGGCCGGAACCTGACGGTGCCGGTGGGCCTGCTCGCGGTCCTGCTGACGATGCTCCTGGGGGCGGGGCACGCGGCCTTGCCGGGTCACGCGAAGCTCGCCGTCGCCGCCTGCCTGGCACGGAAGGAGGGCGGCGTGCGGGCCGCGTTCGCGGTGGGTGCGACGGTGACGGTGACCCACACGGCGGGCGTGCTGGCGGTGGGGCTGGCGCTGACGGCGGGGGGCGGCTTCCTGGGGGAGCGGCTGCTGGGGTGGCTGGGGGCGGTGAGCGGGGCGGTGATCGCCGTGCTGGGCACGGGGCTCGTGGTGACGGCGGCACGCGCACTGCGGACGGGGCGCCCGGCTTCGCACAGCCATGAACACGGGAATGGGCATGGACACGGGCACAGCCATGCGCACGAGCACGGGCACGCGCATGGGCGCGACCACGATCACGATCACAGGCATGAACACGGGCGTTCCCGTCGTACCGGGCTGCCCGCGCTGCTCGGCGTCGGGCTGGCGGGCGGGCTGGTGCCCAGTCCGTCCGCGCTGGTCGTCCTGCTGGGGGCCGTCGCGCTCAGCAGGACGTGCTTCGGCGTCCTGCTGGTCGTCGGCTACGGCGTCGGCATGGCGCTCACCCTCACCTCGGCCGGACTGCTGCTGGCCGGCGGCAGCAACCGGCTCGCCGTCCTGGGCGAGCGGCGGCTGCCCGCCCTGCGGCGCTGCACCCCGTACGGGAGCGTCCTGACCGCGCTGGCCGTCCTGGCGGTGGGAATCGGCCTCACGGTGCGCAGTCTGGGCTGATCAGTCGTCCTTCGTGTACGTGAGCTGCTCGCCGTTGTCGTTGTTCGCACGGCGCAGCGAACCGTCCGGGAGCAGGGTGAGCGTGGTGGCCTTGCCCGCCGTGCAGGACGTCATGGGCTCGCCCACCGTGACCGTGGAGGGGCCGACCTCGACGGGGCCGCCCGGGGACGGCTCCGCGGTCAACTCGGCCTGGAAGACGCAGTGGTAGGTGCCGCCGGTGTCGAGCGGGCCGTCCGCGGTGAGGGTGAGGACGCTCTGCCCGACCGTGCCCTGCTGGATGACGAGCTTCCGGGTGGAGCGGCCGGCCGCGTTCTCGATGGAGCCGGACCAGGTGCCGAGGTAGCCGGACGGGATGGGACCGTCGCTGTTCTTCTTGCCGTCGCTGGGGGAGGGGTCCGGCGAGGACGGGTCGTCGGTCCCGGGGGAGTCCGACGAAGGGTCCGTGGGGGCCGCGGAGCCGGTGGGGCCCGGAGTGGGCTCCACCGGCTTGCCGTTCATGAGCGCGTAGACGGACCCGCCCGCCCCTACCGCGACGAGCAGGGCGACGGCGATGAGCGCGATGGTCGAGCCCCTCCGGCGGCGGGCCGGTTCGGGGGCGGGCTGTTGCGGAGCGGTGGGGTAGCCGGGCCCGGGGCCGTACGGGGGCGTGCTGCCGAATCCGGGCTGCGGGTGCTGGGGCTGGTGGTACTGCTGCTGTGGCTGCGGCGGGTACCCGTAGCCGGCGGGGGGCTGCTGGGGGCCGAAGCCCTGGCCGGGGTGCGGCGGGTATCCGTAGGCGGGGGCAGGCGTGGGGGCGGGCGTGGGCGTGGGGATGTGTGCGGGAGCGGGCGCGGGCGGCGCGGGCTCCGGGGATGCGGCGGGCGCCTGTGGAGCTTGTGGCACCTGGGGTGCGGCCTCCGCCGGGCTCTCCTCCGGGTCCTCGGAGTCCAGCAACTCCACCGCGTGACGGCCGAGTTGGGCTATCAGGGCGCCCGGGAGCCAGGGTTCCGCCGTGTCGCCGCCGGCCAGGCGCTCCAGGATCGCGTCCGTCGTCGGACGGGCGGCCGGGTCCTTGTGCAGGCAGTCCCGGACCAGTTCGACGAGGTCCACGGGGACGCCGGTCAGATCCGGGTCCTCCTGCGCGATCCGGAACATCTGCGCGTGCGGGTTGCTGTCGGACGGCCCGAACGGAAGCCGGCCGGTCGAGGCGTACGCCAGTACGGAGCCGAGACAGAACACGTCGCACGCCGGGGTGACCCGCTCGCCCCGCACCTGCTCGGGAGACATGAAACCGGGCGATCCGACCAGGGCCCCGGTACGGGTGACGGCGCCGTCGATGACGGTGTCCAGCGCGCGGGCTATGCCGAAGTCGATGACGCGCGGCCCGTCGATCGTCAGCAGGATGTTGGAGGGCTTGAGGTCGCGGTGGACGATCCCGGCGGCGTGGATGTCCTGGAGGGCGTGGGCGAGACCGGCCCCCAGGATGTGGACCGAACGTTCCGGCAGGGGACCGTACGCACCGGAGGCCGCCGCCTCGGGGGAGCGCGCGCGGCCGGTGACGGTGGCGTGCAGGGAGGGGCCGGCGACGTAGCCGGTGGCGACCCAGGGCACGGCGGCCTCGGTGTCGGCGTCCAGCACGGGGGCGGTCCAGACGGAGCCGACCTGGCGGGCGGCCCGTACCTCGTGGCGGAAGCGGTCGCGGAACTCCTGCTCCTCGGCGAGTTCGCCCCGTACCAGCTTGATCGCTACGGTGCGGCCGCGGTCGGACCGGGCCAGATAGACCTGGCCCATGCCGCCGGCGCCGAGACGGCCCAGCAGCCGGTACGCGCCGATGGCACGCGGATCCTGTGGCGTCAGGCTCTGCATGGCGCTGAACGTCCTTCCCCCGGGTTCGAACTGAGCGATGCCTCGCATGGCTCGCTCGATCATAGGGATCCACGCAGCGCGTGGCCGGGCCGGTTGCGATCCGGGCTCCCTCCGTTCCGCCTCCGCTCCGCTCCGGCCCCGTACGGCGGCAACCCGACACCCTGCCCAGCGGAGCGCCCCACGCCATACAAGGTGGCCATGTCGGCCCGCTCCCGGTACCGCCTACGCTCGCCGCATGACCCCTCATGCCCCGCATGCACCGCATGTCGACCCCGCTGCCGGTGCGGCCGTGAAGGCCGCCGACCGCGCGCACGTGTTCCACTCCTGGTCCGCCCAGGGCCTGATCGACCCGCTCGCCGTCGCCGGCGCCGAGGGGGCGTACTTCTGGGACTACGACGGCAACCGCTACCTGGACTTCACCAGCGGTCTCGTCTACACCAACATCGGTTACCAGCACCCCACCGTCGTCGCCGCGATCCAGGAGCAGGCGGGCAAGCTCGCCACCTTCGCCCCCGCGTTCGCGATCGAGGCGCGCTCCGAGGCCGCACGCCTCATCGCCGAGCGCACCCCCGGCGACCTGGACAAGATCTTCTTCACCAACGGCGGTGCCGAGGCCGTCGAGAACGCCGTCCGGATGGCCCGGCTGCACACCGGCCGTTCGAAGGTGCTCTCCGCCTACCGCTCGTACCACGGCGCCACCTCCACCGCGATCAACCTGACCGGTGACCCGCGCCGCTGGCCGTCCGACAACGGCTCGGCGGGCGTCGTCCGCTTCTGGGCGCCGTTCCTCTACCGCTCGCCGTTCCACGCCGAGACCGAGGCCGAGGAGTGCGCCCGCGCGCTCCAGCACCTTGAGGACACCCTCGCCTTCGAGGGCCCCGGCACCATCGCCGCGATCATCCTGGAGACGATCCCCGGCACCGCGGGCATCATGACGCCGCCGCCCGGCTACCTCGCGGGCGTCCGCGAGATCTGCGACCGGTACGGCATCGTCTTCATCCTCGACGAGGTCATGGCCGGTTTCGGCCGCACCGGCAAGTGGTTCGCCGCCGACCACTTCGACGTGGTGCCGGACCTGATGACCTTCGCCAAGGGCGTCAACTCCGGTTACGTGCCGCTCGGCGGCGTCGCGATCTCCGCCGAGATCGCCGCCACCTTCGAGACCCGCGCCTACCCGGGCGGACTCACGTACTCCGGTCACCCGCTGGCCTGCGCGGCCGCCGTCGCCACCATTCACGTGATGGAGGACGAGAAGGTCATCGAGAACGCCGCCCACATCGGCGAGACGGTCCTCGGCCCCGGCCTGCGCGAACTCGCCGAGCGCCACCCGTCGGTCGGCGAGGTCCGCGGCCTCGGCGCGTTCTGGGCGCTGGACCTGGTCCGCAACAAGGAGACCCGCGAGCCGCTGGTCCCGTACAACGCGGCGGGCGAGGCCAACGCGCCGATGGCGGCCTTCGGTGCCGCGGCCAAGAAGAACGGCCTGTGGCCCTTCATCAACATGAACCGCACGCACGCCGTTCCGGCCTGCAACATCACCGAGGCCGAGGCCAAGGAGGGCCTCGCGGCCCTCGACGCGGCGCTGTCGGTCGCGGACGAGCACACAGCGTGACCCGCAGCCGCGGGGCCGCCTGGTAGGCGCCCCGCGGTACGTCGCCCCTCCCCTGCCCGGATCCGGGCACAGCGGCCCTGGCTTAAGGTGACCGAAAGCAAAGAACGGGGAGGGGCGCCATGGGCGCGAGCGGAGCTGTGACCCGCAGTACGCTGCGGCAGCAGATCGCGGACGCGCTGCGTGACGAAGTGCTCGCCGGGCGTCTGCAGCCGGGGCGGGAATTCACGGTCAAGCAGATCGCCGAGCAGTACGGCGTCTCGGCCACGCCGGTGCGCGAGGCGCTCTTCGACCTCTCCGCGCAGGGGCTGCTGGAATCGGACCAGCACCGGGGCTTCCGGGTACGGGAATTCACCGTCGCCGACTACCGGTCGCTGGTCGAGGCCCGCAGCCTGGTCATCGACGGAGTCATCCGCGGGGTCTTCTTCGGCCCTGGGCCCTGGCCCGCGCAGCTGGAGGGGTACCAGGACTGTCTGGTCTCCGTGCGCCGCAGGGCCCAGGAGGCGGCGCGGGCGGCGCTGGGCGGCGACCTCGACATCCTCATCGGCTACGACCTGCGGTTCTGGCGCGAGCTGGGCGTGCTGGTCGGCAACGCCTACATCAACGACTTCCTGCACCGACTGCGCGTCCAGGCCTGGGTGTTCGCGGTGCCGTACCTGCGCCATGACGCAAGGGCCCGGGACTGGCTCTGGCACGGTCATCCCGACCTGGTCGCGGCGATCACCCTCGGCGACCACGACGCGGTGCGCGCGGTGATGGACGACTACAGCACGCACGCGCTGAACTGGGCGGACCGGCTCGCGGCCGGTGAGCTCGAACATCCGGGGCGCGGCGGGCCGGAGCCGGCAGCGGGTACGCCGGAGCCGTAGGGCCTGCCTCCTGCCCCCGTCGGTACCGGCACTGTGCGCAACGCACCCACCGCATTACGCTGTCCCGACCAACCCGAACGTTCCACACGTTCCATGCGCACCCAAGGGGAGAGCGAGACTTCGTGGCCTGTGACCTGTGGCTGGTCCCCCTCGTCGATGTGCTGTGCCACAGCCCCGACAACCCGTTCGCCGAAGAGATAGCCGTCTACGACAAGGCGTTGGGCGAGGCCGGACTGCCGCCCGTCCCCGTGTACGCCTACATGCCGGGCCTGACGGGCGATGTCGCCCCGATCGCGGGCTTCGACTACGACGCCCTGCACTTCCTGCGCCGCGCCTTCCTGCTCCAGCTCAGCGGCCTCGCAGTCACACCGGTCGACGAACTGGGCGGGGACTACGAGCAGTTGCTGGAGATGTTCGAGGCGTCGGCCCAGCAGTCCCACCTGGTCTGGCACTACGACCACGCCGGGGCTTACGTCCCGCTGGACTTCGCCGCCCCGCTCTCCAACGACGACCTGCTGGCGGGCGGCGGCCCGCTCGGCTCCTCGCACGGGCTGCTGCGGGAGCTGCAGTACGTCGCCCCGTCCATCGGTATCGACCCGGCGAACCCACCGGCCGCCCCGCTGCCGCCCGCCGCGCCGACCTCCCTGGAGGAACCGGCGGCGCCGATCCCGTACGACGACAGCCCGTTCGCCCGCGAGCGGCACGTCTGGTTGGGCCTGCACGCGGCGGCCACCCGCAGCCTCGCCCAGGGCTCGATGATCATCTTCAGTTGAGGCCGGCAAGGCCCCCGGGGCGGCCCCCGGGGTCACCGCGAGGTCATCGCGGTGACTCCGGCGGGCGCTGGCGCGGCATGTTCGGCCGGGTCATCGTCTGGAGCGGGAACCGCCCCGACAACACCCCCTGATCCGGACGCCCGCCGTTCCCTGAGCCCGACGACAGGGCCTGCAGCCCCATCGGTGCCGGCCCGGCCCGGAACTCCACCATCCAGTCCGCGGTCTCGGTGCGCACCAGCTCCGTGATGTCCTCCGAGAACCGCCGCAGCACCCCCAGGCACCGTTCGGCCGCCTCGCTGGCCGTCCCCTCGGTCGGGCCGAGCACCTCCCGTACGCACTCCGACGCCCAGTCGAACTGCAGCACCTGGAGGCGCCGCTGCACGGCCTGGGCGGTGGCGAGGTTTCTTATCCAGCCCGAGGTGAGGCCGAAGTACCGGTCGCACGCCATGCACGCGGCGCCCAGCAGCAGCGACAGATATCCCCAGCCCGCCGCCTCGGGCAGCGCCCCGGTCAGATCGAGCAGCGGCAGCGCTGTGCCCGCGACCGTCCCGAGCGCGGTGCCGATCCGCAGCGTCCTGGCGCCGCGGCGCTTGTGCACCCGGTCGTTCAGGTACCAGTCGGCGGTGCGCAGCGCGTCGGCCTCGACCCAGCGGTACAACTCGTCGAGGCGGTCGGCGGGTTCGCCCCAGTCGCCGAGCGGGAATGGCGTACCGGTCAGATCCCGGCCCCGTGCGCGGGAGTCCGAGCCGGCCGGACGGGGCTCGTTGCGGGGCGGCCCTTCGGGCTGCTTCTCCGGCTGACTCACCGGGTACTCCTCTGCATTCTGCGTAGCGACGCCTGATGTGGCGATGTGTTTCGAGACGGTGGGGTGCTCACTGCTCTCCGGCGTGGCCGACTGTCCCGAGTGGGTAACTTTGCGTGACGATCGGAGTGCCTGGGTGTCCTGATGCGTGTGCCCTTCCTACCGCCGAATGGTGGGCTGCGGAGGAGAAAACGCGGTATTCCCGGGTGCGCAGGGCCTGTGATCAGGTATAGGAGCCCGGCAAGGGCTGCCTGAAACTCACTCGAAAGAGTTGCGCGCCAGCGAGTGGGGCGCGCTGCCCGGGGACCACGTAGGCTCGGCTTACCGAAACATTTTGTCGTCGAATTGCCAGGAGTGACCGTGATTCCCGGTGGTGGTCAGCCCAATATGCAGCAACTGCTGCAGCAGGCCCAGAAGATGCAGCAGGACCTCGCCGCGGCCCAGGAGGAGCTGGCCAGGACCGAGGTCGAAGGTCAGGCGGGTGGCGGTCTCGTGAAGGCGACCGTGACCGGCTCCGGCGAGCTCCGCAATCTGGTCATCGACCCGAAGGCCGTCGACCCGGAGGACACCGAGACGCTCGCCGACCTCGTCGTCGCCGCGGTCCAGGCGGCGAACGAGAACGCGCAGCAGCTCCAGCAGCAGAAGCTGGGCCCGCTGGCCCAGGGCCTGGGCGGCGTGCCCGGCCTCCCCTTCTGACCTGTCCCTTCTGACCGGTCGAGAACAGAGACAGAACAGGAAAGGAAGGCGTTCCCGTTGTACGAAGGCGTGGTTCAGGACCTCATCGACGAGTTGGGCAGGCTGCCCGGCGTCGGTCCCAAGAGCGCGCAGCGGATCGCCTTCCACATCCTGCAGGCCGAGCCGACCGATGTACGCCGCCTCGCCCATGCCCTCCTGGAGGTCAAGGACAAGGTCCGGTTCTGTTCGGTCTGCGGCAACGTCGCCCAGCAGGAGCAGTGCAACATCTGCCGGGACGCGCGCCGGGACCCGTCGGTGATCTGTGTGGTCGAGGAGCCGAAGGACGTCGTCGCGATCGAGCGGACCCGTGAGTTCCGGGGCCGGTACCACGTGCTCGGCGGCGCGATCAGCCCGATCGAGGGCGTCGGCCCGGACGACCTGCGCATCCGCGAGCTGCTCGCCCGCCTCGCTGACGGCTCGATCACGGAACTGATCCTGGCGACCGACCCCAACCTGGAGGGCGAGGCCACCGCGACGTACCTGGCGCGGATGATCAAGCCGATGGGCCTGCGGGTCACCAGACTGGCCAGCGGCCTCCCGGTCGGCGGCGACCTGGAGTATGCGGACGAGGTCACCCTGGGCCGCGCCTTCGAGGGGAGGCGCCTGCTCGATGTGTGACGCCTTTACGACTTCCGATGTTCTTCCGGTGACCGTTTCGAAGGGCGTTCCCGCGACTCACGGCGGCTTTACGTTCAGCGACGCTATGTTCTACTCACCGTTCGCGACCGTGCCCACGGGAGGTCCCCTCGATGTCTGACGCCACGCTGAACTCCGTCACGCAGGACCCGGACGACTTCGCCGTCCAGATCGCCGACCAGATCAAGACGTTCATCGTCGCGGTCACCGAGGTGTCCAAGGTCGAGGAGCCCGAGGAAGCCGTCCCCGTCCTGCTGCTCCAGGTCTCCCAGCTCCTGCTGGCGGGCGGCCGGCTCGGCGCGTACGAGGACATCGTCCCCGACGAGCGCTACGAGCCGGACCTGGGCGCCGAGCCGGACGCCGACGGGCTGCGCGAGCGGTTCGCCGCCCTGCTGGAGCCGATCGACGTCTACTCCGAGGTCTTCGACCCGTACGAGCCCCGCAAGGCCCCGGTCCCGGCCCGGATCTCCGACGACCTGGCCGACCTGGTCACCGACCTGCGCCACGGCCTGGCCCACTACGAGGAGGACCGCACCACCGAGGCGCTGTGGTGGTGGCAGTTCTCCTACTTCTCCAACTGGGGCTCCACCGCCTCCGCCACCCTGCGCGCACTCCAGTCCCTGATCGCCCACATCCGCCTCAACCAGCCCCTCCAGGAGCTGGACGGCCTGGACACCGACACGGAGACCCTCGACGACGACCTCGCCGAGGAGGCCGGCCGGGTGATGGCCGAGGAGATTGCGGGACCGCTGGGGCTGCGGCCGGTGCAGTAGGCGCCGCTCCGCTGCCCCGCTGCCCCGCTGCCTCAAGGCTCTCTCAGCCCCCGTCGCACCGCAGGTCGCCGTCGCGCATGTACCCCAGAGGTGCGCCGTCGTCCGTGCGCGACACGCGCCACAGCTCGTCCGCGCCCTGGCGGGCGGCGTTCACCGGAATACCCGGGTCCAGGTGGCCGGCGATGTCGGACGGTGTCGGGACAGGGTTGGCGCCCCCGTAGATCGGGGCGTCGGCATGGGTGGTGAAGCAGGTGGAGCCCGCGTGCGCGGGGGACGCGGTCAGAGGGAGCGCGGCAAAGGCGAGAAGCAGGGGCAGCGCGCGCAGGGGCAGTGCGCGTAGCGGCGTGCGCATGGCAGGTCTCCGGCGGGCGGATGATTAGGTTCCGGTTCACGCTAGAGGTGCAGGACCGGTGAATCGTGGAGCTGGACCGCCGGGCGTGTGTCCTGGACCACATACGGCATGCGAGCAGGCTCGGCGGGCAGCACACCTGTACGAGCGGTCCGGGAGGTCGCGCCGATGATCACGTGCTGAGCGGGACATCTCACCATGTGGTATCAGCGGGGCGATTCCGGACTGCTCGTTAAACTGAGCCGACCGCAGTAATGGACTGAGCGAGGAGCGCACGTGGGCCTTGTCGTGCAGAAGTACGGAGGCTCCTCCGTAGCCGATGCCGAAGGCATCAAGCGCGTCGCCAAGCGAATCGTCGATGCCAAGAAGAACGGCAACCAGGTGGTTGTCGTGGTGTCAGCGATGGGCGACACGACGGACGAGTTGATCGATCTCGCCGAGCAGGTATCCCCGATCCCTGCCGGGCGTGAGTTCGACATGCTGCTGACCGCCGGAGAGCGGATCTCCATGGCCCTGCTGGCGATGGCGATCAAAAACCTGGGCCACGAGGCACAGTCGTTCACCGGTAGCCAGGCAGGCGTCATCACCGACTCGGTCCACAACAAAGCGCGCATCATCGATGTGACGCCGGGCCGTATCCGTACTGCGCTGGACGAGGGGAACATCGCGATCGTCGCGGGGTTCCAGGGTGTGTCCCAGGACAAGAAGGACATCACCACCCTCGGTCGCGGCGGGTCCGACACCACCGCCGTCGCGCTCGCGGCCGCGCTGGACGCCGAGGTCTGTGAGATCTACACCGATGTGGACGGTGTCTTCACCGCCGACCCGCGGGTCGTGAAGAAGGCCCGGAAGATCGACTGGATCTCCTTCGAGGACATGCTGGAGCTGGCCGCGTCCGGCTCCAAGGTGCTGCTGCACCGGTGCGTGGAGTACGCACGCCGCTACAACATTCCGATCCACGTCCGCTCGTCCTTTTCCGGACTGCGCGGAACCTGGGTCAGCAACGAGCCGCAAGGGGACCAGAAGGTGGAGCACGCGATCATCTCCGGAGTCGCCCATGACGTCTCCGAGGCCAAGATCACCGTCGTCGGCGTGCCCGACAAGCCGGGCGAGGCCGCCGCGATCTTCCGCACCATCGCGAACGCGGAGATCAACATCGACATGGTGGTGCAGAACGTCTCCGCCGCGTCGACCGGTCTGACCGACATCTCGTTCACGCTGCCGAAGGCCGAGGGCCGCAAGGCCATCGACGCCCTGGAGCGCAACCGCGGCACCATCGGCTTCGAGTCGCTGCGCTACGACGACCAGATCGCGAAGATCTCCCTGGTCGGCGCCGGCATGAAGACCAATCCGGGAGTCACGGCGGGCTTCTTCGAGGCGCTGTCGGACGCCGGTGTGAACATCGAGCTGATCTCGACGTCCGAGATCCGCATCTCGGTGGTCACCCGCGCCGACGACGTCATGGAGGCCGTGCGCGCCGTGCACACCGCCTTCGGTCTGGACAGTGACTCCGACGAAGCCGTCGTCTACGGGGGCACCGGCCGATGACCGCGCGCCGTCCTTCGCTCGCGGTCGTCGGAGCGACCGGGGCGATCGGCGGCGTCATGCTCCAGATCCTTTCGCAGCACGCGGATGTCTGGGGCGAGGTGAAGCTGATCGCCTCGCCGCGCTCGGCCGGCCGCAAGCTGGTCGTGCGCGGCGAGGAGAGCGAGGTCCTCCACCTCACCGAGGAGGTCTTCGACGACGTCGACGTGGCGCTCTTCCTGGTGCCCGACGAGGTCTCCGCGCAGTGGGCGCCGATCGCCGCCGCCAAGGGCACGGTCGTCATCGACGACTCGGCCGCGTTCCGGCTGGCCGCGGACGTCCCGCTGGTGGTGCCCGAGATCAATCCGCACGCTGTACGGATCCGGCCACGCGGCATCGTCGCGAGCCCGAACTGCACGACGCTCGCGCTGATCGTCGCGGTCGGAGCGCTGCACGCCGAATTCGGCGTACGGGAGCTGGTCGTCTCCTCGTACCAGGCGGTGAGCGGGGCGGGCCGGGAGGGTGTCGCCGCGCTGCGCGAACAGCTGTCGATGGTCGCCGGCACGGAACTGGGCACGCGGCCGGGGGACGTACGCAGGGCCCTGGGGGATGCGGAAGGCAGCCCCTTCGCCGCCCCGGTCGCCCTCAACGTGGTGCCCTGGGCCGGGACCGAGGCCGGGGACGGCTGGTCCTCCGAGGAGATGGCGATCCGCGAGGAGTGCCGCAAGATCCTGGACCTGCCGAGCCTGCGGATCGCGGCGACCTGTGTTTACGTACCCGTCATCGCGACGCACTCGATGTCCGTGCACGCCCGGTTCGAGAACGAGATCGAGGTCGACCGGGCCCACGAGATCCTGGCGACGGCACCGGGCGTGGTGCTGTACGACAGCCCGGCGGCGGGGGACTTCCCGACGCCGTCCGACGTCGTCGGCACCGATCCGACCTGGGTCGGACGAGTGCGCAGGTCACTGGACGATCCCCGGGGTCTGGAACTCTTCGTCTGCGGCGACAACCTCCGCAAGGGGGCGGCGTTGAACGTGGCACAGATCGCCGAATCGGTGGCCGCGGAGTTTCCCCGGTCCTGATCGAACCGATTTCGTACTCTCTGTGAACGTCCTGTGAGTAAGTTGAAGGTCTCAACCTCTTGAGATGGGGGGTCGGGGTATCCGACGATGACTTTCGGCCTACTGCAACCGCCGACCGAAGGCTGAGCGTCTATGCGGTCACCTTCTGGCGCGGCGGGGGGAACAATTCGGGGCAGTCGGGGTATTCGGGGAAGTGCAGGTACGTATG
Organism: Streptomyces sp. NPDC102437; assembly: GCF_044765565.1. Classification (NCBI taxonomy): domain Bacteria; kingdom Bacillati; phylum Actinomycetota; class Actinomycetes; order Kitasatosporales; family Streptomycetaceae; genus Streptomyces; species Streptomyces sp. NPDC102437. The sequence goes on from NZ_JBIWKI010000029.1 coordinate 40,541, forward strand.
AGGGCATGTCGCACGGCGGTGAACGTGGTGCCGCGCGCGTACAACCCTGACGGGGGGAAACGTGTCCAACTGGCGTGGCAGAGGTTCTCGAAATCACAGTGGTGGGCCCCTTGCGCGGCGCTTCGGTTCGCCCGCTCCGACGGCCCCGTGCGCCCGGCGGTATGCCGGTGATCGCGCCCATGCCCGCTGCGCGTTCCGCACGGCTGCCCGCGCAGCGCGAGGGCGCTGAGGAGAGCGTGGCTGTCGGAACCACGGTCGACCATCTCACCGAGACCTACCGCGCCCACTACCGCTCGCTGCTCGGCCTCGCGGCCCTGCTCCTGGACGACACGGCCTCGTGCGAGGACGTGGTGCAGGAGGCGTTCATCCGGGTGCACTCGGCGCGCAACCGCGTCCGGGACCCGGAGAAGACGCTCGCGTATCTGCGCCAGACCGTCGTCAACCTCTCGCGTTCCGCGCTGCGCCGCCGCATCCTCGGGCTGAAGCTGCTCTCCAAGCCCATGCCGGACATGGCGAGCGCGGAGGAGGGCGCGTACGACCAGCTGGAGCGGGACGCGCTGATCAAGGCGATGCGGGGGCTGCAACGGCGCCAGCGGGAGGTGCTGGTGCTGCGTTACTTCGCGGACATGACGGAGGTCCAGGTGGCCGAGACGCTCGGGATATCCCTGGGCTCGGTCAAGGCCTACGGATCCCGCGGGATCGCGGCGCTGCGCGTCGTGATGGAGGCGCAGAAGTGAGTCGGCGCGAGTACGAGAACGGCCCCGGAGGCGAGAACGGCTCCGAAGGCGCGAGCGGCCCCGCAGATGTGAGCGGCTCCGAGCGGGAGCATCGGCGTGAGCGTCGGAATGACCGGACTGGAAACGGAATTGTGAACCACGACCCTGGAACGGCTGAGGCGGCTGGAGCTGACGGGGCGGCGGAGGCCGCTGAGACTGCCGAAGCCACCAGGACCGCT
>NZ_JBIWKI010000029.1:41593-104360 GCF_044765565.1 Streptomyces sp. NPDC102437
CTGAGACTGCCGAGTTCACCAGGACCGCTGAGGCCGCTGAGGCTGCCGAGGCCACCAGGACCGCTGAGACTGCCGAGGCCGCTGAGACTGCCGAGTTCACCAGGACCGCTGAGGCCGCTGAGGCTGCCGAGGCCACCAGGACCGCTGAGACTGCCGAGGCCGCTGAGACTGCCGAGGCCGCGGAGACCGCTGAGCTCGGCAGTCTGAGCAGCCTCTTCGGCTCGGGGCTCGGCCCGGACAGCGGTCCGGGTGCCGGTCCGGGCGTCGGTGACGGTGCGGATCTCGACGAGGTCGCACTGCGCCGCATGCTGCACGGGGCCGTCCGGAACATCGAGCCCAGCGACGGCACGCTCGACCATCTGCAACGTGCGGTTCCCGTCCGGCGCGCCAAGCGACGCCAGGCCGTCGTCGGACTGGCGGCCGCGGCGCTGCTCATCGGGACCGCGGTACCCGCCTTCGTCCATGTCGCGAACTCCGACGGTTCGAACACCGCCAACCCCGCGATAGCCGGGCACGGCGAGCAGGCGCAGGGCGGCAACGGCGCCGACGTCGACTCGGAGTCCGGCGGCGAGGCCGGCAGCGGCAACACCGACGGGCGGGCCGACGGCGGTCCGGGCCGGCCCAGCAGCACGAGCAGCCCCTCCGACAGCCGCGGCCAGGGCGCCGACGGCCACCTGTCGGGCGGGGGCGCCGATCCGTCCGGCTCGGCGATGGTGGCGATGCCGGCGTGCAACCCGGAACAGCTCGGTGTCGCCTCGGCCGAGACCGGTGCGGCCGGTGCCGACGGCACGGTCTACGGCACCTTCCGGATCGCCAATGTCTCCGGCACGGAATGCTCGGTGAGCAGCGGCGGCAGCGTGGGGTTCCAGGCGATAGGCGCGGCCGACCCGGCGAGGATCGCGGTCGTCCAGCACACCGCGGGTGATGCGGCGGCCGGACTGCCCGACCCTTCGCAGGAGCAGGGGACGGTGCTGCTGAAGCCGTCGATGGCGTACGAGGTGAGGTTCGCCTGGGTGCCGAGCGACACCTGTCCGACCGTCGGAGGCTCGCCGAGCCCGACGCCGACCGACGACGCGGGCGGTGCGAGCGGCGCGGCGGCCGCCGGAGCCGGTACGGGAAGCGCGGACGGGACGTCGGGGACGGAGACGCAGTTCGGCAGCGAGGACGGCGGCGGGACGCAGGACGGCAGCGTCGCGGTGATGCACACGCCGGAGGCCGGGGCGCCGGTCGCCGAGACGAAGATCGCCAACGCCTGCTCGGGCACGATCTACCGGACCGGGGTGCTCGCTCCCGCGACGTGACGCGGTGCGATGCATGACGTAGACGTATACGACGAGGGGCCCGCCGGATCGACGATCGATCGGCGGGCCCCTCGCGTATGTGTGTGCCTGCGTCTGTGTCCGTGCCTGCGCGTGCCTCAGACCGTTCCGGAGCCCACAGCGTCCTTGCTCTCGCTCTTGCCGGACTCGGCTTCCGCTTCCGACGCCGCTGCCTCTTCCTCGACGAGGCCCAGTTGCAGATCGCGTGCGGCTTCGGCCTCGCGGCGGACCAGCCGGAACCACATGAAGAGCACGAACCCGGCGAAGACGAACCACTCGCCGGTGTAGCCGAGGTTCTGGAACGCCTTCAGGTCGAGCCCGGTGCCCTGCGCCGCGGCGGCGGGCACGGGACGCAGCGCGCCGGCCGCCTTGTCCCCGGAACCGGAGTCGGCACTGGAACCGGCTCCGGCGCCCGTGTCCTGGAGCGTCACCCATGCGTCGTAGACGTCGTAAGGGACGAGGTTGATCAGCGACGCCGCGCTGATCATGCCCAGCTGGCCGTCGGGAAGCCCGCCCGCCGTGTCGACACCCGCGGTGCCGGCGTTCTCGGACGCCTGGAGGTCGCCGGTCACCGTGACCTCGCCGGTCGGTGCGGCGGGCACGGCGGTGCTGCCGGGCTTGCCGGGCAGCCAGCCGCGCACCACGGGCAGCGCCTTGCCGCTGTCCGTACGGAGCATGTTCAGGACGTAGAAGCCGCTCTTGTCGTCCAACTTCCGTCCCGGCACCAGGAACTGGTCGGCGTACCGGCCGGTGGCGGTGGCGGGGCGGCCGGAGGTCACCGTGTCGACGGGCAGGAGCTCGTCGATCGGCTTGGCGGGCCTCGTGCCGGGGGCGGGCTGCTTCTCGGCGGCGTCGTGCGTCTGCACGCGGTCCTCGAAGCGGCCGAGCTGCCAGGTGCCCATGAACACGCAGAACGGGATGGCCAGCACGACGAAGAGGTTGATCCCCCACCATCGCGGGGTCAGCAGGAACCGGTACACCCCTCCACCGTACGGTCCCCGCTCCGGTCGCCCGGAGCGGGGTGCCGACTGAGGGCCGGGCCTGTCCGCTACGAGCCGGACGGGTCCGTCCCCGCGGCCAGGTGGCGCCGGGCGAAGTCCAGCTCCAGGCGGACCTGCTTGATCCGCTCCTCCACGACGAGCGAGCCGTGGCCCGCGTCGTACCGGTACACCTCGTGCACCGCGCCCCGGTCCTTCAGCCGGTCGACGTAGTTCTCGACCTGGCGGATCGGGCAGCGCGGGTCGTTGACGCCCGCCGAGACGTAGACCGGCGCCCGGACCGCGTCGACATACGTCAGCGGGGACGACGCCTCGAAACGCTCCGGGACCTCCTCCGGCGTACCGCCGAGCAGCGTGCGGTCCATCGCCTTCAGGTTCTCCATCTCGTCGTGGTACGCCGTGACGTAGTCGGCGACCGGGACCGCCGCCAGGCCGAGGGCCCAGTCGTCCGGCTGCGTGCCGAGGCCGAGCAGGGTCAGATAGCCGCCCCAGGAGCCTCCGGCCAGGACCAGCTTCTCCGGATCTGCGAGGCCGGACTTGACCGCCCACTCCCGTACCGCGGCGATGTCCTCCAACTCGATCAGCCCGACCCGGTGCTTGAGCGCGTCCGTCCAGGCGCGGCCGTATCCCGTGGAACCGCGGTAGTTGACCCGGACGACCGCGTAGCCGTGGTCCACCCAGGCGGCGGGGCCGGAGGCGAAGGCGTCGCTGTCGTGCCAGGTCGGGCCTCCGTGGATCTCGAAGACGGTGGCGAACGGCCCCTGAGCCGGGGCGGCGGGCCGCTGGACGAGAGCGTGGACGCGGCCCGCGGGCCCGTCCACCCACACGTCCTCCACCGGAACGGAAGCCGGGGCCTTCGCGCCGGGCGGATCGAGCACCACCGCACCCGACGTGGACCGGACGACGGGCGGCTGCTCGGCCGAGGACCACAGGTACTCCACCGTGCCGTCCGGCCGGGCCGTCGCACCGGACACCGTACCCGCGGGTGTTTCCACCCGGACGAGCGCGCCGCCCGCCTCCGGCTCGTACCGCCACAGTTCGCTGCGGGCCTCGAATTCGTGCACGACCAGCAGCGCGGAGGCGTCCGGATACCACTCGGCGACCACATCACCGGGCAGATCGATCGCGAGCTCAGTCTCCACGCCGGTCGTCGGGTCCCAGATCATCGGCTCCCAGCGGCCCCGCCGCTGGTGCCCGATCAGAAGCCTCGGGTCCCCGGCGACGGGGGCGAAGCCCAGCACGGACAGGCCCAGCTCCTTCGTGCCGCCCTCGGTGTCGTCCAGCTCGGCGACCGTCGTCCCGTCCAGGCGCACCACGCGCAGCGCGGAGTGCATCGCATCGCCGTGCTCGGTGTGCTCCAGGGCGATCAGCGTCCCGTCATGACTGAGGTCGCCGACGCCCGCCGACTCGCGGTGCCGGTAGATCTCCACGGGAGCCGCGCCGGGCCGCACGACGTGGACCGTCGTCCCTTCCTCGTCGGTCGAGCGGCCGGCCACCGCCGTGCCGTCCCGTCCGATCGCGAGCCCGGCCGGGTAGGAAGGGCCGAGACCGGGCATCGCCGGCTCGTCACCCGGCTGCCCGTCCTCGCTGCCGTGGAACGGCTGGCGCATCCACACCCCGAACTCGTCGCCATCGGTGTCGGCGAACCACCAGACCGACTCCCCGCCGGGCGTCAGCAACCCGTCCGTCGTGCCGTTCGGCCGGTCGGTCACCTGGCGCTGCGCGCCGGTGGCGCGGTCCCACGCGTACAGCTCGTACGTCCCCGTAGCGTTGGAGACGAACAGCGCACGGTCGGGTGCGTCCTCCGCCCAGTCGGGCAACGACACCCGCGGCGCCCGGAAGCGCTGCTCCCACTTCGGTGCGGAAGCGGCCGCCGCAGCAGCGGGGCCCTGAGCGGAAGGGGCCGTCGTCGAGCCAGTGATCTCAGTCATGCCCCCATTCTGCGTCGGAACGCCGACAATTCGTTCGCGTCGTCCTCAGCCTGTGGATAACCTCCCGGCATGCATGCACCGACCCCTGAAGACTGGCGTGAGGCCAACCGCGCGCTCTGGGACGAGCGGGTCCCCATCCACGTCACGAGCGACTACTACGACCTCGACGCGTTCCGCGCGGGGAAGGACGCCCTGCGCGACTTCGAACTCGCCGAGGTCGGAGACGTCAAGGGCAAGACCCTGCTGCATCTTCAGTGCCACATAGGCGTCGACACCCTCTCCTGGGCCCGGCACGGCGCCGCACAGGTCGTCGGCCTGGACTTCTCCGAGCCGGCCGTCGAGACCGCGCGCGTCCTGGCCCGCGAGCTCGGGTTCGGCCAGGACCGGGCGGCGTTCGTCGCGGCCGACGTCCACGACGCCGCGGAGGCCGTCCCCGACTCGTCGTACGACATCGTCTACACCGGCATCGGCGCGCTGAACTGGCTGCCCGACATCCGTCGCTGGGCCGAGACCGCCGCATCGCTCGTGGCGCCCGGGGGGTTCCTCTACCTCACGGAGTTCCATCCGATGACGGACTGCCTCGACGACGAGACCGGGACGAAGGTCGACCACGACTACTTCAGCCGCGACGCATGGGTGGACGAGACGCCGGGCACGTACGCGGACTTCGACGCGCCCACCGTCCACAACCGCAGCATCGAGTGGCAGCACCCGATCGGCGAGGTGGTGTCGGCGCTGGCCGCCACCGGGCTGCGGATCGAGTTCCTGCACGAGCACGACGCCTCGCTCTTCGCCCGCTTCCCGACGCTGGAACGGCAGAGCGACGGCTACTACCGCTTCCCGGCCGACCGGCCGCGCATCCCGCTGATGTACTCCGTCAAGGCGTCGCGGGCGGCCGATTCCTGAGCAAGGGCGGATTGTCAGTGGCGGGGTCCAGACTCGGACCCATGACGACGACTGCCGATCTGCGCGCCGTGGTGGAGACGTACTGGAGCGCGGCCGACGCCCGCGACTGGGACGCCTTCGCCGCGACGCTGGCCGACGAGGTGCTGTACGACTTGCCACAGACTCGCGAGCGCATTCGCGGGAAGGCGCGGTACCTGCGGTTCAACCGGGAGTACCCGGGGGACTGGAGGGTCCGCGTCGAGCGCGTGGTGGCCGACGGCCAGGAGCAGCAGGCCGCCGTCCGTACGCGCTTCACGGCCGGGGGCGAGGAGTTGCACGCCATTCACTTCTTCGTGTTCGACGCGACGGGGCGGATCAGCGGGATCACCGACTTCTGGCCCGAGCCGTACGAGCCCCCGGCGGGCCGGGAGCACCTCGTCGAGCGGTACTGATCGTCCCGGCTCCCAGCCCCGGTTCCCGGCTCAGCCGTCGGACGGGTCCGGCTGCCTGGGGCCCGAGCGGTCCCATCCGGGGGCGCGGACATCGACCGTCAGCGTGTTCATCACGACTTCCTCGCCGCAAGTGCGGCAGATCCACGCCGCGTCGAGATCGTGCGCATGGGCATCCCCGCCCGCGTCCTCGGCCGCGCGCCCGGCGGCGTCCGCGACCGGCTCGTGGACCATGACCACCGGCCGGTCCTCCAGCACCCACCGGTCGCCCCAGTCCAGCAGCGCCCGGATGACCGGCGCGAGATCGCGTCCGGATTCGGTCAGGTGGTACTCGTAGCGCAACGGGCGTTCGTTGTAGGGCCGCCGCTCGACCACTCCGGCCTGCTCCAGTGAACGCAGCCGCGCCGCGAGACGGTCGCGGGGCGCCCCGGTGTTACGGGCGATCGCCTCGAACCGGTGGTTGCCGAAGAAGATCTCGCGCACCGCGAGCAGCGCCCATTTCTCACCCACCACGTGCAGCGCGGCGGCGGCCGAGCAGGGCCGGCCGGGCAGCGTGACCGTCGGGGCGGTGCGGGCGTGGGGTTCCTGTGCAGCACTCATCATCACAAGGTTGCCATCTCAAACTCACTGGCGCTACCTTGCCGCCATGATAGTTGGAGAATCAAACTCACTCGCCTCCGAGTCCCCCGCCCCGCCCACCTCCGCGTCCTCCTCGCGCGCCTCCGGCTGGATCATTTCGGCCGGTGTCTTCGTCGTGAATCTCGACCTGTTCATCGTCAATGTCGCGGTACCCGCCCTCGGCGACGCCTTCGACGGCAGCTCCCTCGCCTCGCTGTCCTGGGTGCTCAACGCGTACGCGATCGTCTTCGCCGCACTGCTCGTCGTCGCGGGCAGGCTCGCCGACCGGTACGGGCACCGCCGCGGCTTCCTTCTCGGGCTGGCGGTCTTCACCGTCGCCTCCGCGCTCTGCGCCGTCGCCCCCGGAGTCGGCTGGCTGGTGGCCGCCCGTGCGCTGCAGGCCGCCGGAGCCGCCGCGCTCATGCCGACGTCCCTCGCCCTCCTGCTGGTCGACACCCCGGCGGAGCGCCGCCCCCGGGCCATCCGGGGCTGGGCGGCGATCGGCGGCATCGCGGCCGGTCTCGGTCCGGTGGTGGGGGGCGTGCTCGTGGAGGCCGACTGGCGCTGGGTCTTTCTCGTCAATGTGCCGGTCGGAGTGATCGGGCTGCTCGCGGGCGCCCGGCTGCTGCCCGATGCCCGCCCGCACCGCGAGGGTCCCTTCCCGGACCTCGTCGGGGCGGTGCTGCTCACCCTCGCGATCGCCGCGCTGGCGCTCGCGCTGGTCAAGTCCGATGGCTGGGGCTGGAGTTCGCCGGGAGTCCTGGTTCCGCTGTTCGCGACGGCCGTTCTCGTCGCGGGCTTCTGGATACGGTCCGCGCGGCACCCGGCCCCGGTCGTCGAGCTGCCGATGCTGCGCACCCGGCTCTTCGCGACGGCCACTCTCGCGGCTCTGCTCTTCACCGTCGCGTTCGCGGCGATGCTGCTGACGTCGGTGCTCTGGTGCCGGCAGGTGTGGGGTTACTCGGCGATCCGTACCGGACTCGCCGTCGCGCCGGGGCCGTTGGTCGTGCCGGTGCTCGCCGTTCTCTCGGGGCCGGTCGTCCGCCGGCTCGGGGCGGGCCGCACGGCGGCACTCGGCTGCCTGCTGTTCGCCTGTGGGCTCGCCTGGTGGGCCGTCGCACTCGGCGTGGCTCCGCACTACGCGAGCGGCTTCCTGCCCGGCATGGTGGTCACCGGCATCGGAGTGGGCCTCGCCCTCCCCACCCTGGTCGGCGCGGCCGCCGCGGCCCTCCCGCCCACCCGTTTCGCCACCGGATCGGCCGTCACCACGATGGCCCGCCAGACGGGTTCGGTGCTGGGGGTGGCGCTGATGGTCACGCTGCTCGGTGCGCCGGACGGGCCGGGCGAGGCGCTCGACGCCTTCCGTCACGGCTGGTGGGCCGCTGCGGCCACCGCCGTGCTCGCCGCGTTCGCCGCCCTGACCCTGCACCGGCCGGACGCCGCGCCGGCCCCCCGCCTGACCGGGGGCAGCAGTGCGGCGGACGACCGGGGGAACCCCGGCGGCCCGCCGCATTTTCTGCACCTCCGTCGTCCGCGTCCTACGCGGCCGAGCGGAAGGCCGGAAGGTAACCGCCGGACTGGCCGGCGGCCTTGGGGTGGTACGAGTTGTAGACCGGGATCGACACGCTGTGGAGCCAGGCGTCACCGGAGCACAGCTCGTGCCCGGCGAACTCGTCGACCACGCTGGAGAACGTGAACCCGGCGTCGGCCGCCTGCTTGGCGATGACCCCGTTCAGCACCTCGGAGGCGTTGTTGATGGCCGCCCGCTCCTTCTCCGAGAGCCCGGCGATGCAGCTGCCGCTCAGCTGGTAGAAGCGCGGGTAGCCCAGCACCACGACATGGGCCTGCGGGGCCCGCGACCGGATCGAACCGTAGAGCGAACTCAGCTTGGACGGAAGCGAGTTCTGGACCTGTGAAACGGCCGAGCCGACGCTGCTGAGGCAGGCGGCCTCGCCGGAGAGCACGCAGTCCTGCATGACATCGGCGAACCCGACGTCGTTACCGCCCGCGGTGACGCTGACCAGGCCGGTGGACGAGCTCAACGCCCCCAGCTGGGTCCCGGCCACCGAAGTGGTCGTGGCACCGGAACAGGCCACGAAGGCAAAGGAAGAAGGCGAGTTGGCGGTCGCCCAGAGGTAGGGGTAGGACTTGGTGCTGCGACGGCAGTCGCCGCTGTCGGAAAGGTAGCTACCGGCACCGACGCCGGAGGAGTACGAGTCGCCGAGGGCGACGTACCCGCCGGCGGCGGCCAAGGAGTCTGCCGAGGCCGGCTGGGCAATGCCCAGCGCGGCCACGGCGGCGAGGACCAGAGTGGATGCGGACGCCCAGAATCTCCGTACTGACATGACTGTCAGCCCTCCGAAATGTGGGGGGTGGGTGGGGGGTTGGTTGAGCGCCACGTTTCTAGCAGCTGTTGGTACCGGCCGGTAATAGCTGCGGAAGAACTGGTCTGATATGCCCGAATGATCGTTCGGGTGCGGTAGCTCCGCGCGTAGATAAACCTCTGGGAGCGCCCCGAACGAGTGCTCTGCGGGCGCGAGTTCGCGCATCGGCGGGAGCTTGCGCGCCGGTGGAGGGTGGTGCCGCGGTGGAGGGCGGTACGGCGGCGGGGGCACGGCAGCGCGCGCCCGCTCGGCGGGCGCGCGGACCTACGGGATCAGGCGGCAGACATAAAAAAACCGGCGGCGGACATAAAAAACCGCCCTCCGCGGTGGCCGTCCCCAAGGGTGGGGGCGCCGCCGCGGAGGGCGGTTGTCGTGGTTCCGAGAGGGTCAGTTGTGGCCGAACCTCCGCTGCTTCCGGTGGGAGACCTGTTCTGAGATCGAGTGCACCGTCTCCTGGGCGGCCGTTGGTCGCGTCTGCTCCTTCGTCTCCGGAGCAGCGCTGCGTTCGTGGCCGCCGGTGCGGGCACCCCGGTTCTGCCGACTCTGCTTCTTGCCCACGATCGTGCCTCCTGTTGCGGATCTCGGACGATGGGCCATCACCAGACTCGCATGCAGGTATGAAAGGTGCATTCCGGGTGGCGGGTGCATGGTGCGACTCCCGCCGCGCTCCGGGGCCGGCGGCAGGTCGCTCGTGCCGGGAACTGTGGGGCCCGCGTCCCGTGCCATAAGCACAGGAAATCCCCGCTCCACAATTGCGGAGCGGGGATTTTCTCACGTATATTGAGTGGTTCTGTGTGGCACAGAAAAGGCCCCTCAAGGGGACCCTACGAGAATCACCATATCTGGCAGGGAGTGATTTTGTCAACTCGCGAAAACGTCGAATTGCAGAAGGAGCAGGAATTCATCGACCGGCTCTACGACCGCGTCGACACGCTGCGCGGGGTCGCCGCGCAGCGTGTCGAGGACGCGCTGACCCCCGTGGGGAACGGGCTGCAGGCCCGCCTCGAACGCGATGTGCTCGTCGCCGAACGTTCCGGCCTGCTGGCAGCGCTGAACGCGGTGGACGGTTCACTCTGCTTCGGCCGAATCGATCTCCGTGACGGTGCGGCGCACCATATCGGCCGTATCGGAATTCGCGAGGACGACACCGAACACACGCCTCTTCTAATCGACTGGCGGGCACCGGTCGCCCGGCCCTTCTATCTCGCCACCGGGCATACGCCCATGGGGCTGCGCAGGCGCAGGCACATCACCACCGACGGCCGCACGGTCACCGAACTGCACGACGAGATCCTCGATCTCGGGGACCGTGAGCGCAGCGGCTTCGAGGACCCGAGCGGCGACGCCGTGCTGCTCGCCGCGCTCGGCGCCGCCCGTACCGGACGCATGGGCGACATCGTGCGAACCATCCAGGCGGAGCAGGACCGCATCATCCGTGCCCCGCACCGCGGTGTCCTCGTCGTCGAGGGCGGCCCAGGCACGGGCAAGACGGCGGTCGCCCTGCACCGTGCGGCCTTCCTGCTGTACGAGCACCGTGAGCTGCTGGCCAAGCGCGCGGTCCTGGTCGTGGGCCCCAACCCGGCCTTCCTCCGCTACATCGGCGAGGTGCTGCCCGCACTCGGCGAGACCGGGGTCATGCTCGCCACGCAGGCCGAGCTCTTCCCCGGCGTCCACGCCCGCGGCACCGACACCCCTCGCGCGGCAGCCGTCAAGGGCGGCGCGGCAATGGCCGAGGCGCTCGCCCTCGCCGTACGCGACCGGCAGGGGCTGCCCGAGCCCGGCGAACCGGTGGTCATCCCGCACGACGACGGGGATCTCGTCCTGGACCGGGAGATCGCCGACGAGGCCCGCCGGGCGGCCCGCGAGACCCGGCTGCCGCACAACCTGGCCCGTCCGTACTTCGCGTTCCACGTCATCGACGCCCTCACCGCGCAGCTCACCGAACGCATCGGCGCGGATCCGTACGGCGGCCCGAATTTCCTCGGCCCGGACGACATCGCCCAGCTCGGCAAGGGCGTCGCCGCCAGCGAGGAGGTGCACGCCGCCGTCGGGGCGCTGTGGCCGGCGCTCACCCCCGAGGACTTCCTCGCCGACTATCTGGCCGAGCCGGTGCACGTACCGGAGGAGGACGCCGAGGCCATCCGGCGCGTTGCCGGAGACCGCGAGTGGACTCCGGCCGATGTGCCGCTCCTGGACGAGGTGGCCGAACTGCTCGGGGCGGACGACAGCGCCGAGCGGGCCGCCGCCGAGGCCGAGCGCCTGCGGCGGGTCGCCTATGCGCAGGGCGTCCTGGACCTGTCCCGGGGCTCGGAGACGTACGAGTTCGAGGACGAGGAGTCCGAGGTCCTGGCCGCCCACGACGTCATCGACGCCGAACGGATGGCCGAGCGGCACGAGGAGGCCGACCACCGGAGTGCGGCCGAGCGGGCCGCCGCCGACCGGACCTGGGCGTTCGGGCACATCATCGTCGACGAGGCGCAGGAACTGTCGCCGATGGCATGGCGGTTGCTGATGCGCCGGTCCCCGACGCGCTCGATGACCCTGGTCGGCGATCCGGCGCAGACCTCCGAGGAAGCGGGCGTCGGCTCATGGGAAAAGATCCTCGAACCGTACGTGGGCGATCGCTTCGAACACGTACGGCTGGGGGTCAACTACCGTACGCCCGCCGAGATCATGGAGCTGGCGGCCGGTGTCGTACGTGCCGAGGACCCCTCGTTCGAACCGCCCGGGTCGGTACGGTCCACCGGCCGGACGCCGTGGACACGGGACGCCGGGGCGGATCTGGCGGGCGCGGTGGCGGCGGCCGTCGCGGAGCTGACGCCCGAGGAGGGGCGCCTCGCGGTGATCGCGCCGCGCGCCCTGCACGAGGAGATCGCGTCCGGGATCGACGGGGTCACGGCCGGCGCCGAACCCGACCTCACCCGTACCGTGGTGCTGCTCGGCCCGCGTGAGGCCAAGGGGCTCGAATTCGACCATGTCCTGGTCGTGGAGCCGGGGCGGTTCGGGACCAGCGACCTGTACGTGGCGCTCACCCGGGCCACACAGCGGCTGGGCATCGTCCACAGGGAAGCACTGCCCGAGCCGCTGCGCTGATGCCGGGGGCGGCGCCGGTGACCGGAAGTTCAGGCCGTCGGGACCGAGGCCGCCGGATGCTCCGCCGCGATCCAGCCGAAGCCCATCGCGGGGCCGATCGTGGCACCGGGGCCCGGGTACGTCTGCCCCATCACGGCCGCGGCCACGTTCTCCGCCGCGTACAGGCCCGCGATCGGGGAGCCGTCCTCGCGCAGTACGCGGGCCTCGGCATCGGTCAGCAGCCCGCCCTTGGTGCCGAGGTCGCCCGGGTGCACGGGAACGGCGTAGTACGGCGCCGCCACCTTGACCCCGGTGCGCTTGCCCGCCGCGGTGCTCGCCCCCATGTCGAGGTGGCGGAAGTCGTACGAGGTGATGGTGAGCCCGTACGTCGGCAGGTTCGCGCGGCACATCAGGGCACGTCCGCGCCGGGGTATCCGGCGAAGGCCGAAGACCTCGGGCTCGACGAAGCGGCCGCGGGCGAAGCCGCCGGCCCTGCGCAGGGGGGCGCCGACACTGGCCGAGGGCGTGGGACAGCGGTGACGGCCGAGCACATCATCAGTGCCCGCGCCTCCGGGCAGCCGCCTGCCGAAGCTGGCTCCCCGGACGCGTCCGGATGGCTTCCGGAATGACCCACAACGCAGGTCAGGCCCGGTACTGATTTCTCAGTACCGGGCCTGACCTGGTGTTTCAGCTGTCGGGGTGGCGGGATTTGAACCCACGACCTCTTCGTCCCGAACGAAGCGCGCTGCCAAGCTGCGCTACACCCCGATCGCCGCCGATGTTCTGGCGACATCGATTACTTTAGCCCACCCGCGCCCGCAGACGAAATCCGGTTTCTGATGCGTCGGCCGGGGAAGGGCCGGGCCCCGGGGCGGGGGCCTCAGTCCCGGGGCGTCAGGGTCAGCAGGGTCGTTTCCGGCGGGCAGGCGAAGCGGACCGGGGTGTAGCGGTTGGTGCCGCAGCCGGCCGAGACGTGGAGGTAGGCACGGCGGTCGTCGACGGTGTGGGTGGAGAGGCCCTTGACCCGGTCCGTGTCCAGGTCGCAGTTGGTGACCAGGGCCCCGTAGAAGGGGATGCAGAGCTGGCCGCCGTGAGTGTGACCGGCCAGGATCAGGGGGTAGCCGTCCTGGGTGAAGGCGTCCAGGGAACGCAGGTAGGGGGCGTGGACCACGCCGATGGAGAGGTCGGCGCCCGTCTCGGGGCCGCCGGACACCTCCGCGTAGCGGTCGCGCTTGATGTGCGGGTCGTCCAGGCCGGTGAAGGCGAGCTCCAGGCCGTCGATCTTGAGGCGGCCGCGGGTGTTGGACAGGCCCAGCCAGCCCGCCTCGTCGAAGGCGTCGCGCATCGGCTCCCAGGGGTTGTGGACGACGCCGACCGCGGGCGCGTTCCCGTTGAGGCCGTGCTTGCCCCGGGCCTTTTCGATGAGGTAGCGGGCGGGGTTGCGGAGCTTGGGGCCGTAGTAGTCGTTGGAGCCGAAGACGTACACGCCCGGGAACTCCATCAGCGGGCCGAGGGCGTCGAGCAGCTCGGGCACGGCCTCGGGGTCGGAGAGGTTGTCGCCGGTGTTCACGACGAAGTCCGGGCGCAGGCCGGCCAGCGACTGGAGCCAGGCCCGCTTCTTGCGCTGGCCGCTCACCATGTGGATGTCGGAGACCTGGAGCACGCGCAACGGGCGTGCCCCGTGCGGGAGTACGGGGATGGCGACCCGTCGCAGGCGGAACGAGCGGGCTTCGAATCCGGCGGCGTAGGCGATGCCGGCTGCGCCGATCGCCGCGCCGACTGCCGTGACTTTCAGGGGTACTCCGTAGCGTGCGCGCATGCGCCCATCGTCGCAGACACCGTGCGGCCGGAAGAAAACCGGCGGGCGCCGCTCGCCCCGTACCTGCCACAATCAGCACATGACCACGCTCAAGTCCAAGCTCAAGGAAGACCTCACCACGGCCATGAAGGCGCGCGACGAGCTGACCTCGTCCACGCTCCGGCTGACACTCACCGCCATCACGAAGGAGGAGGTCAGCGGCAAGACGGCCCGTGAGCTCTCCGACGACGAGGTGCAGAAGGTGATCGCCAAGGAGGCGAAGAAGCGCCGCGAGGCGGCCGAAGCCTTCGCCCGGGGCGGCCGGACCGAGCAGGCCGAGCGTGAGAAGGCGGAGGGCGAGATCCTCGACGCGTACCTGCCGAAGCAGCTGAGCGACGACGAGCTGGGCGCGATCGTGGCGTCCGCCGTCGAGGAGGCCAGGGCAGCCGGGGCCGAGGGGCCGCGTGCGATGGGCGCCGTCATGAAGATCGTGAACCCGAAGGTGGCGGGGCGCGCGGACGGCGGCCGGGTGGCCGCCTCGGTGAAGAAGCTCCTCGCGGGCTGAGCGGCGCAGGAAGCGCAGGAACCCGCGAAGGCGGGTGCCCCGGATCGGATCGATCCGGGGCACCCGCCTTCGCGCGTATGAGCCGTGCCGCTCAGGGGCCCTGCGTGCCGCCGTTGGTCTGGCCGCGGTGGCCGCCGCCGTTGGTCCCGCCGATGAGGTTCGGCGGGATGGTGATGCCGGGGAACGGGTTCTTGCCGCCGGGCTTCTTGCCTCCGGCGCCGGGCCGTCCTTCGTCCCCGCGGTCGCGGCCCCTGTCCCTGTCCCGCTCGTCGTTCTTCGGCGGGTCCGGGATGTCGACGGTGTTGAAGGGGGGAGCGGCCACCCCGTTGAGGGCGCCCGTCATCGCGTCACGCCAGATCGGTCCGGGGACCTGTCCGCCGTACACCTTGTCCTGGTACACGCCACCGATCGTGATGCGCTCCATCTCGACGCTCTGGGACGGGCTGCCGACCCAGACGGCGCCGGACATGTTCGGCGTGTACCCGACGAACCAGGCGTTCTTGCGGGCGTCGGTCGTACCGGTCTTGCCCGCGTTGTCGCGGTTCTGGAGCCCCGCCTCCTGGCCGGTACCGGAGTCGACCACGCCGCGCAGCAGGGTGTTGATGGTGTCGGCCGTGGTCGGCGACATCGCCTGCGAGCAGGAGGTCTTGGGCACGGGCAGCGAAGTGCCGTCGGCCGTGCTGACCGACTCCATGGCTATCGGTGTGCAGTACGTACCGCGGTTGGCGAAGGCGGCGTACGCGCTCGCCATGGTCAGCGGAGACAGACCGTTGGAGCCGAGGGTCAGGGTCGACGGGTTCTGCGGAAGCTTGGAGCCGTCGCCCTGCACCACGCCGAGCTTGTCGGTCATCTGCGAGACCGGGCACATGCCGATGTCCTGGAGCATCTGGACGAAGTAGGTGTTGACCGACTTCTCCATCGCCTCCCGCAGCGCGTACGGCCCCTTCTCGGTCTCGCTCTCGTTCTCCAGGTGATACTTCGGCACCCCGTCGTTGACCCACGGCTTCCCGCAGGAGCGCACCGTGTCCGGGTAGTCCATCTCGTACGGGGACGGATAGACCTGCGTGGCCGGCTTGCCGCCCTGTATGGCCGCGGCGGCGAGGAAGGGCTTGAACGTCGAACCGGTCGGGAAGCCGTAGTTGGAGCCGCCCATGGACTTGTTGACCGAGTAGTTGTACTGGGTCTCGTTGGTCCCGAAGCCGTACGGCTTGGACTGGCCCATGCCCATGATCTTGCCGGTGCCCGGCTGGACCAGCGTCACGGCCGTCGCGACCTTGTCCGTCTTGTAGACGTGGCTCTTGATCGAGGCCTGCACCGACTGCTGGGACTGCGGGTCGAGCGTCGTCCGTATCGTCAGGCCGCCCCGGTTCCAGATCTTGGCCCGGTCCTCCTTGGTCTTGCCGAAGACCGGGTCGGTGAGGAAGACGTGGCGTACGTAGTCGCAGAAGAAGCCGGCGCCGCTGACGGCCGTGATGCAGCCGTTCTGCGGCTTCTTGACCTTCAGCTTGATCGGGGTCGCCTTCGCCTTCTCGGCCTGGGCCTTCGAGATGTCCCCGACGTCCGCCATGCGCTGGAGCACCATGTTGCGGCGCTTGGTGGCCTCGGCCGGGTCGTTGACCGGGTCGTAGCGGCTCGGCGACTGCACGACGCCGGCCAGCAGCGCGGACTCCTCCAGCGTCAGGTCCTTGGCCGACTTGGAGAAGTAGCGCTGGGAGGCGGCCTCGATGCCGTAGGCCTGCTGCCCGAAGAAGGTGATGTTGAGGTAGTTCTCCAGGATCTTCTTCTTGCCGAGCTCTTCCTCGACCTGGATCGCGTACTTCAGCTCCTGGACCTTGCGGCCCATCGTCTGCTGGGTGGCCTGCGCGACCTTGTCCGGGTCGTCGCCCGCCTCCTCGACGAAGACGTTCTTCACGTACTGCTGGGTCAGGGTCGACGCGCCCTCGGTGGTCCCGCCCGTCTGCACGTTGCGGTTCAGCGCGCGCAGGATGCCCTTGAGGTCGATGGCCCCGTGCTCGTAGAACCGGGCGTCCTCGATCGCGACGATCGCTTTCTGCATGTACGGGGAGATGTTCTTCAGCGGGACCACCGTGCGGTCGCGCGAGTACACCGAGGCGATCAGCCCGCCCTTGCTGTCCAGGATCGTGGTGCGCTGGCTCAGCGGCGGAGTCTTCAGATTGGCCGGGATCTCGTCGAACCCCTCGACCGTTCCCTTGGTGGCGAGGCCCAGTGCTCCGGCGGCCGGCAGCGCGATGCCCGCGAGCACGACTCCGGAGAGCGCGGCGACACCGAGGAACTTGGCGGCCTGCTGGGTCGTCGAGAGACCCCCGCCCGAGCGCTTCTTTGGCATGGGGGCAGCCTACGTTCTCATTCGCCGGACACACGTATATGCCTTGGCCTAAGCTGCTCTCAACTGTCACAGCAGTCCGGTTCCGCATCAACCCCCGTGCAAGTCCCGGCCACGACCGCAGGCGCTCCCGAATTCGCCTCGTTGGTCATCGAACGTCCGTTGTGATCCAGGTGATCTGTCCCGATTCTGGCGGGATAGTCGCGTATGCCCCCACCTCACTCCCCTGGGTGATCTGCCGCATACGCATAGTCCGTTCGGGCCATTCAAGATTGGGCCCGAAGGGGGTGTTGTGCTGTCGCCACCTTCCGTAACGTCCTCAACTGGCAGCGGTGAATATGCCGCTGTCGCCGTGGGGGAGCCTCGATTCGGGAGAGGACGGCGCCGTGATGGGCTGGGTAACCGACTGGAGTGCGCAGGCAGCCTGCCGCACTACCGATCCGGATGAACTGTTCGTACAAGGGGCAGCGCAGAACAGGGCCAAGGCGGTGTGTACCGGATGCCCGGTGCGGACCGAGTGCCTGGCCGATGCGCTGGACAATCGCGTCGAGTTCGGCGTGTGGGGCGGAATGACCGAGCGTGAGCGCCGCGCACTGCTGCGCAGGCGACCGACCGTCACGTCCTGGCGTCGGCTGCTGGAGACCGCACGCAGCGAGTACGAGCAGTCGACGGGCATCCTGCCCGTGGCGATCGGGCTGGACGACGACGAACTGCACGAGAGGTACGCCGCAGTGGGATAGGACCGGCGGGTTGTTCACGCAGCTCCGGCCGGGGCGGAACCGGTCGCGAGCCGGTCTCCGACGGCCCTGAGTCCTTCGAGATCGTGTACGTCACCGGGCAGCGCGGCCACTTCGGTCACGGCGACCTCGGGGTGCTGTGCGGTGAAGCGGTCACGTGTGCGCTGCTCGCGCGCGACCACCTGCATCCGTTCGGCATGCAGCCGCAACAGACCTGCGGTCAGCTCCTCGACGGAAGCGGCCTGGGGCGTATCGGGAGCGGGTGGATCGGGAACGTGTCCCGGCGTCGGCTCGCGGTATTCGGTGTCCTCGCACTCGTACTCGGAGTTGTGGGGCGTGGGAACCGCCTCGGGAGAGGTGGCCGACCGGTCGGTCCTGTCACGAAGTCCAGTCTTCCCGGCCGGCTGATCCACAATGCGGACCCCGTCAAGATTTTCTGCGGCGGCCAGGGCGTGCTCGGCGGAGAGCCGGGCGGCATCGCTGCCATGAACCCGGTTGAGCACCAGACCGGCCAGCGGCATGTCCTCCGCGGCCAGCCGTTCCACGAAGTACGCCGCCTCGCGCAGCGCGTCCCGCTCGGGCGTCGCGACGACGAGGAACGCCGTGCCGGGCGCCTGCAGCAGTTTGTACGTGGCGTCGGCCCGGGTGCGGAATCCGCCGAACATGGTGTCCATCGCCGCGACGAAGGTCTGTACATCGCGCAGGAATTGACCGCCGAGCAGTTTGCCGAGCGTTCCGGTCATCATCGACATGCCGACGTTCAGGAACTTCATCCCGGCCCGGCCGCCCATCTTCGCCGGGGCCATCAGCAGCTTGATGAACTTTCCGTCCAGGAAGGAACCGAGGCGCTTCGGCGCGTCCAGGAAGTCCAGCGCGGAGCGCGACGGAGGGGTGTCGACGACGATCAGGTCCCACTCGTCGCGAGCGCGCAGCTGCCCGAGCTTCTCCATCGCCATGTACTCCTGCGTGCCCGCGAAACCGGCCGACAGGGACTGGTAGAAGGGGTTCTCCAGGATCGCGCGGGCCCGCTCGGCGTCCGCGTGCGCCTCGACGATCTCGTCGAAGGTCCGCTTCATGTCGAGCATCATGGCGTGCAGTTCCCCGGCGCCCTCGCCGTCGATGCCCGGAACCCGGCGCGGGACGTTGTCCAGCGAGTCGATGCCCATGGACTGGGCGAGTCTGCGGGCCGGGTCGATGGTGAGGACGACGACCTTGCGACCGCGCTCGGCCGCCCTGACGCCCAGTGCGGCCGCCGTGGTGGTCTTGCCGACGCCGCCCGAACCGCAGCAGACGACGATCCGGATGTCCGGATCGTCGAGCAGTGCGTCGGTGTCCAGCGCGGGGGCCGGTTCGGGGGAGGGGGAGTCGACCGCCTCCGCCGACGCGTCCGTCGAGTCGGCTGTGTCCACCGACGCGGCCGAGCCCACCGACGCGGCCGTGTCCGTTCTTGCGGTCGTGGCCGCGTCTGTGCGCTGTGTCATGCACCCACCCCTTGTCCCGCCCCTTGTCCCGCCCCTTCGTCCCCCGCTTCGCCCACGCCCTGCTTGCGCAGCTCGGTCGCCAGGTCGTAGAGACCGGCCGGGTCCATTCCCTCGCCGATCAGCGGGAGTTCGTACCCCAGAAGCTCCAGTCCGGCGAGCACGGCGCGCTGTTCACGCTCCAGCTCGACCCGCTGGGCGTGCTCGGCCGCCTGCTCGACCAGCGGGCGCACGAGCCCCGCCGAGCCGGTCACTCCCGCCCGGGTCAGCGCCTTGGCGATCTCCTTGCGCCGGCCGCCCGCAGCGGTGCGCAGGGTGTCCTCGTCCAGCAGATGGGGCCGCACCATGTTCACGATGACCCGGCCCACCGGAAGTTCGGCGGCGCGCAGCTCGGCGATGCCGTCCGCGGTCTCCTGGACCGGCATCTCCTCCAGCAGCGTCACCAGATGAACGGCGGTCTCGGGGGACTTCAGCACCCGCATCACGGCCTGCGCCTGATTGTGTATCGGGCCGATCCTGGCCAGGCCCGCCACCTCGTCGTTCACGTTGAGGAAGCGGGTGATGCGCCCGGTGGGCGGGGCATCCATGATCACGTAGTCGTAGACGTACCGGTTCTGCTTGTCCTTGCGGCGTACGGCCTCGCAGGCCTTGCCGGTCAGCAGCACGTCCCGCACACCGGGCGCGATCGTGGTGGCGAAGTCGATCGCGCCGAGCTTCTTGAGCGCCCGGCCCGCGCTGCCCAGCTTGTAGAACATCTGGAGGTAGTCGAGCAGGGCGCGCTCTGCGTCGATCGCGAGGGCGTACACCTCGCCGCCGCCCGGCGCGACGGCGATCTTGCGCTCCTCGTACGGAAGGGACTCCGTCTCGAAGAGCTGGGCGATGCCCTGCCTGCCCTCGACCTCCACGAGAAGCGTGCGCCTGCCCTCGGTCGCGAGGGCGAGCGCGAGGGCGGCGGCAACCGTGGTCTTACCGGTACCGCCCTTGCCGCTGACGACCTGGAACCTGCTCACGTATTCGAGCCTAACCAGTCACACCGCAGGCTACGCACGAGGCTGCGCGTGCCAGGGATTACACAGGCGTTACAGTCGGGCCCATGACCAAGTGGGAATACGCGACCGTGCCCCTTCTCGTGCACGCGACCAAGCAGATTCTGGACACCTGGGGCGAGGACGGCTGGGAGCTGGTCCAGGTCGTTCCCGGCCCGAACAACCCCGAGCAGCTCGTGGCCTACCTGAAGCGGGAGAAGGCGTAGTGGCGGGCGCGGTCGAGGCGAAGCTCGCCGAGCTCGGGCTGACGCTGCCGGACGTCGTTCCGCCGCTGGCCTCGTACCAGCCGGCCGTGCAGTCCGGGGTGTACGTGTACACCTCCGGCCAGCTGCCGATGGTGGACGGCAAGCTCGCGGTCACCGGCAAGGTCGGCGCGGAGGTCACGCCCGACGAGGCCAAGGAGCTGGCGAAGACCTGCGCGCTCAACGCGCTGGCCGCCGTGAAGTCCGTCGCGGGCGACCTGGACCGGATCGCGCGTGTGGTGAAGGTCGTGGGCTTCGTCGCCTCGGCGTCCGACTTCACCGGGCAGCCCGCCGTGATCAACGGCGCCAGCGAGCTGCTGGGCGCGGTGCTCGGCGACAAGGGCGTGCACGCGCGCAGCGCGGTGGGCGTCGCCGTGCTGCCGCTGGACGCGCCGGTCGAGGTCGAGGTCCAGGTCGAGCTGGTCGGGGCCTGAGCCGTACTTCCCTTTTTTGATCCTGTTTCCTTTTTTGGTCCCGTCCGGTCGCGACGACCGGGCGGGACCATCTGTGTGCACGGGTGTGCAGGCATGCACGGGGTGTGTACGGATCACTGCGCCTCTCGAACATCGGCGCGGTTCCGGATAGCCTCCGGCCATGTCCAATGGTCAGTGGTACCCACCGGAATGGCCCGACCGGATCCGGGCACTCGCCGCAGGTGAACTGAGCGCCGCGACGCCGAAGCGGGCCGCCACCGTGATGCTGCTCCGGGATTCCGCCGCTGACACCGAGGGCGGTCCCGCCGTCCACATGCTGCGCCGCCGGACCACGATGGCTTTTGCCGGCGGGGCGTACGCCTATCCGGGTGGCGGGGTCGACCCGCGCGACGACGACCGGCTCGTCGGCTGGGCCGGGCCCGCGCTGGAGAGCTGGGCCGAGCGGCTGGGCGTCGGGGCTCCGGCCGAGGCCCAGGCCATCGTCTGCGCGGCGGTCCGGGAGACGTACGAGGAGGCGGGCGTCCTGCTCGCGGGGCCGGGCGCCGACACGGTGGTCAGCGACATCACCGGTGCCGACTGGGAGGCCGACCGGGAGGCACTGGTCGCCCGGGAGCTGTCCTTCGCCGAGTTCCTGGACCGGCGAGGTCTGGTGCTGCGTTCGGACCTGCTGGGCGCGTGGGCGCGCTGGATCACGCCCGAGTTCGAGCCCCGCCGCTACGACACCTGGTTCTTCGTCGCCGCGCTCCCCGAGGGTCAGCGCACCCGCAACGCCTCCACGGAGGCCGACCGGACGGTATGGATCCGGCCCGGCGAGGCGGCCGACGGCTACGACCGGGGCGAGCTGCTGATGATGCCGCCGACCGTGTCGACGCTGCGGGCGCTGAGGCCGTACGGGACGGCCGCCGAGGCCCTGAAGGCGGCGGATTCCCAGGACCTCACGCCGGTGCTGGCACAGGCGAGGCTGGAGGGCGGCGAGTTGGTACTGAGCTGGCCGGGGCACGACGAGTTCACCAAGCGCATCCCGGGCGGGCCGAGCAGTGGCGGTTCTGGCGGCGGTCCCGGCGAGGGGCCCGGTGGCGGAGCTGGTGGCGGCTCCGGCGAGGGTCCTGGTGGCGGTTCCGGTGGCGCGGGAGGCGAATCCGTATGAGCAATGCGGCAGCGCTGCCCGGACAGCCGCGAGGCACGGTCCTGTCCGGCCCCGCCACGGCCCGCGCCGTCAACGTCCTCGCCCCCAACGCCTCGCCGATGACGCTGGACGGCACCAACACCTGGATCGTCGCCGAGCCCGGCTCCGATCTCGCGGTCGTCATCGACCCGGGCCCGCTGGACGACGTACACCTGCGGGCCGTCATGGACACCGCCGAGCGGGCCGGCCGCCGGATCGCGCTCACGCTCCTCACCCACGGGCACCCCGACCACGCGGAGGGCGCGGCCCGGTTCGCCGAGCTGACCCGTACGAAGGTGCGTGCCCTGGACCCGGCGCTGCGGCTGGGCGACGAGGGGCTGACCGCGGGCGATGTGATCACCACCGGCGGCCTGGAACTCCGTGTCGTGCCGACCCCGGGGCACACCGCGGACTCGCTCTCGTTCCATCTGCCCGCCGACCGGGCGGTGCTGACGGGGGACACGATCCTCGGGCGTGGCACCACGGTCGTCGCGCACCCGGACGGGCGGCTCGGCGACTACCTCGACTCGCTGCGGAGGCTGCGCTCGCTGACCGTCGACGACGGCGTGCACACGGTGCTGCCGGGGCACGGGCCGGTGTTGGACGACGCGCAGGGCGCGGTCGAGTTCTACCTCGCGCACCGGGCGCACCGGCTGGCCCAGGTGGAGACGGCGGTCGAGGCCGGGCACCGGACGGCTTCGGAGGTGGTGGCGCAGGTGTACGCGGACGTGGACCGGTCCCTGTGGCCTGCCGCGGAGCTCTCGGTGCTGGCCCAGCTGGAGTACCTGGGCGAGCACGGGCTGATCTGACCTGCGGCGGAACGCGGAAAGGCCCCACCGGGCGGCGGGGCCTTTCACGTCGTGCGGTGGAGGGTCCGGCTAGCGGGACCGCTTCGCCAGGCGCTCCACGTCCAGCAGGATGACGGCGCGCGCCTCAAGGCGCAGCCAGCCACGTCCGGCAAAGTCGGCGAGCGCCTTGTTGACCGTCTCGCGGGAGGCGCCGACCAGCTGGGCCAGCTCTTCCTGGGTCAGGTCGTGGACGACGTGGATGCCTTCCTCCGACTGGACGCCGAAGCGGCGCGACAGGTCGAGGAGGGCGCGGGCGACGCGGCCCGGTACGTCGGAGAAGACCAGGTCGGACATCTGGTCGTTGGTCTTGCGCAGGCGGCGGGCGACGGCGCGCAGCAGGGCCGTGGCCACCTCGGGGCGGGCGTTCAGCCAGGGCTGGAGGTCGCCGTGGCCGAGGCCGAGGAGCTTGACCTCGGTCAGCGCGGTCGCGGTCGCGGTGCGGGGGCCCGGGTCGAAGAGCGACAGCTCACCGATCAGTTCGCCGGGGCCGAGGACCGCCAGCATGTTCTCGCGCCCGTCGGGGGAGGTGCGGTGGAGCTTCACCTTTCCCTCGGTGACCACATAGAGGCGGTCGCCCGGGTCGCCCTCGTGGAAGAGCGCGTCGCCGCGTGCGAGGGTCACCTCACTCATCGAGGCGCGGAGCTCCGCGGCCTGCTCATCATCGAGCGCCGCGAAAAGCGGGGCGCGCCGCAGAACGTCGTCCACGAGTTCTCTCCTTGTCGGCCTGTTCAGGGAACCGTGGTCCCCATCATGCCGGACGGTAAAACAGTGCGATCAATCACAAACCAGTTTGACGCACGGGCGTGCCCAATCGTGCGGCAGGGGGCCGATTGGTGGCGGATGCACGGTGACGGGGGCAGATGTCAGTGCGTGGCTCTAGGCTGGCCGGGTGTCCAAATCGCCGGTGAGAGCGCAGGCCAAGGGGGCTGATGGGGTGTCGGGAGGCCATGATTCCGCTGTGGGCGAACAGGGTGCCATTCGCCCGGAAAGAGCGACAAAACGCCGCTCCGGCGAGTCGGTGGGGAAGCCGACGCAGGAGTCGGCGAAGCAGCCGGCCATGAAGGCCACGGTGGCCGCAGCGAAGGCCACGGCGAAGCCCTCGGCGAAGACGAAGCCGACAACGAAGCCGGAGTCGCGGCTGGCGATGGTGCGCCGGGCCCGCAAGATCAACCGCGAGCTCGCCGAGCTCTATCCGTACGCCCATCCCGAGCTGGATTTCCGTAATCCCTTCGAGCTCCTGGTCGCCACGGTCCTCTCCGCCCAAACCACCGACCTGAGGGTCAACCAGACCACCCCCGCGCTCTTCGCCGCCTACCCCACCCCCGAGGACATGGCCGCCGCCGTCCCGGAGGAGATGGAGGAGCTGATCCGGCCGACCGGCTTCTTCCGCGCCAAGACCAAGTCGCTGATAGGCCTCTCCGCGGCGCTCAGGGACAACTTCGGCGGTGAGGTACCGGGTAGGCTCGCCGATCTCGTCAGGCTTCCTGGAGTCGGCCGGAAGACCGCCAACGTCGTGCTGGGTAATGCCTTCGGCGTCCCCGGGATCACCGTCGACACCCATTTCGGCCGTCTGGTCCGCCGTTGGAAGTGGACGGAGCAGGAGGACCCGGAGAAGATCGAGGCCGAGATCGCCACGATCTTCCCCAAGAGCGAGTGGACGATGCTCTCGCACCGGGTCGTCTTCCACGGCCGCCGCATCTGCCATGCCCGTAAGCCCGCCTGCGGCGCCTGCCCCATCGCCCCGCTCTGCCCGGCGTACGGCGAGGGCGAGACGGATCCGGAGAAGGCCAGGAAGCTGCTGAAGTACGAGATGGGCGGACAGCCGGGCCAGCGGCTGAGCCCGCCCGCGGACTACCCCGGCAAGCCCGCGCCGGCCCTAGGAGCGGGCTGACACCCGGCACCGGCCGCCGGACGGCCGATGTGGCCGGAACGGCACGGATGACCGCAACGGCCGGAACGAAATGCGTGATGACAGGCGTTGTGAGACGAGGGGTGCCTATGAAGACGCACGAACAGAGCACGGAAACGGCAGCCGCGCCCGCAGCGGAAAGCTCGGCAGCGACAGGCCCAGCAGCCGCAGGAACCGCCGCGCCTGCCGCCTCTGCTATGGGAAGCCCGGCAGCGGCGGGCCCCGCAGCGGTCAGCCCCGCCGCAGCGATCGCTGCGGCCGCCGCCACGGCGGGAGGCGACGAGGACGGCACGATCACCGTCACGACCGAGGGGCTGCCCGCCTGGCTCGACCCCGTGGCCCGCGCCGCGCGGACCATCGAGCCCGACCAGCTCAGCCGCTTCCTCCCGCCGGAGAGCGGCGCAGGGCGGCAGTCCGCAGTGCTCGTGCTATTCGGCGAGGGGGAGCGCGGCCCCGAACTGCTCCTCATGGAGAGATCCGGAAGCCTGCGGTCCCACGCCGGGCAGCCCTCCTTCCCCGGCGGTTCCTTGGACCCGGAGGACGGCGACCAGGCGACGACAGGGCCGCTCAGGGCCGCTCTGCGGGAGGCCCGCGAAGAGACCGGCCTCGATCCGCGCGGGGTCCAGCTCTTCGGCGTACTGCCCCGGCTCTACATCCCCGTGAGCGGCTTCGTCGTGACACCGGTCCTCGGCTGGTGGCGTTCGCCCAGTCCGGTCGGCGTCGTCGATCCGGGCGAGACGGCCCGGGTCTTCACCGTTCCCGTGGCGGATCTCACGGATCCGGCCAACCGCGCGACCACGATCCACCCCAGTGGCCACCGGGGCCCTGCCTTTCTGGTGGAATCCGCCCTGGTCTGGGGTTTCACGGCCGGAGTGATCGACCGAATTCTGCACTTCGCGGGCTGGGAGCGCCCCTGGGACAGGGCCAAGCAGGTGCCGCTCGACTGGCGCGCATGACAGGCTGACTCCCGTGCTGCGCTGTCCGGCTCCGCCCGGACCCAGCAGAAGGAACGGGCCCGGTGACGAATCTGCGAGGCTATAGACGGTGAACGTGCTGGACATCCTGCTGCTGGCCGCCGCCGTGTGGTTCGCGGTCATCGGCTACCGACAGGGGTTCGTCGTCGGCATCCTGTCGGTGATCGGATTCCTGGGCGGCGGCCTCGTCGCCGTCTACCTGCTGCCGGTCCTGTGGGACCAGCTGACGGACGGCTCCGAGGTCTCGTCGACGGCTGCCGTCGTCGCCGTCGTCATCGTGATCGTCTGCGCCTCGGTGGGCCAGGCTTTCACCACCCACCTGGGCAACAAGCTCCGCCGGTACATCACCTGGTCGCCCGCGCGCGCCCTCGACGCCACCGGCGGCGCCCTGGTCAACGTCGTCGCGATGCTGCTGGTCGCCTGGCTGATCGGCTCCGCGCTGGCCGGCACCACGCTGCCGACGCTGGGCAAGGAGGTCCGCAGCTCCTCGGTTCTGCTCGGCATCTCCCGGGTGATGCCCACACATGCCTCCACCTGGTTCACGGACTTCTCCTCGGTTCTCGCGCAGAACGGCTTCCCGCAGGTCTTCAGCCCGTTCGCCAACGAGCCGATCACCGAGGTCAAGGCCCCGGACCCGGCGCTGGTGGGCAGCCCCGTCGCGGCCCGCGCCAAGCAGTCCATCGTCAAGGTCGTCGGCACGGCCCCGAGCTGCGGCAAGGTCCTCGAAGGCACCGGCTTCGTCTTCTCCGACCGCCGGGTGATGACCAACGCCCACGTCGTCGGCGGGGTCGACGAGCCGACCGTCCAGATCGGCGGTCAGGGGCGGCTGTACGACGCGAAGGTCGTCCTGTACGACTGGCGGCGCGACATCGCCGTGCTCGACGTACCGGCCCTCGACGCGAAGCCGCTGCGGTTCGCCGACACCGACCACGACGCCCGGACGGGGAACAGCGCCATCGTCGCGGGGTTCCCGGAGAACGGCTCGTACGACGTACGGGCGGCGCGGGTCCGGGGCCGTATCGACGCCGGCGGCCCGGACATCTACCGCCGGGGCACCGTCCACCGCGATGTGTACTCGCTCTACGCGACGGTCCGTCAGGGAAACTCCGGCGGACCGCTGCTGACCCCTGCGGGCGAGGTGTACGGCGTCGTGTTCGCCAAGTCGCTCGACGACCCCGACACCGGTTACGCGCTGACGGCCGACGAGATCCGCCAGGACATCGAGCGAGGCCGCTCCGCCAACCAGCAGGTCGACAGCCAGGCATGCGCGCTCTGAGCGCCTTGGAAGTGGGATGAAGTCCCGCCCGGCCGGTGAGCTCTCGCCGGCCGGCCGGGGCGGACATCATCCGCGTGGATGGCGCAGCCGCGCCGAGACCCAGCGGGCCCGACGGCGCAGAATGCGCGGAATACCGAGCCGGGGGTCATGCAGAACCCGCATATCGTGCACCCGGCCCTGGGGGCTGCCCCCCTCATGAAGGCTCGGACTCGCCGTGGCGGTCGAGCGGCGGTTGCGTGCTGTGTCACCGAAGTCGTGCGTCCAGCCCATACCGGGACGTCTGCCCGTGCCTCATGGTCGGTAACCGTCCATCCGTCAGCCAATTGGCCTATGCGCCGGGCAATTGGCCGTTCGGCGCACAACCGTGCGCCTACGGCTACCGATCGGGCTCCGAATCCTTGAGCCAGCTGATGAGTTCGGCCGAGAACCCGGCCGGGTCCTCCTCGTGGGGGAAGTGCCCCAGACCGTCGAAAAGTCGCCAACGGTAGGGCGCTTCGACGTACTCGCCGGAGCCCGCCGCGCTCCGGGTGCGGATCGCCGGATCGAGTGAACCGTGCAGGTGCAGCGTCGGTACCCGCACCGGCAGCTTCATCCGCCGGTTGAACTGGATTCCGTCAGGACGCGCGAGGGAACGCACCATCCAGCGGTACGGCTCGATCGAGCAGTGCGCCGTCGACGGGATGCACATCGCGCGGCGGTAGACGTCCACCGTCGAATCGTCGGGGAAGTCCGGCGTCCGGGGACCGGCCCATTCATGGATCAGCCGGCCGACCAACGCCGCGTCGTCCGCGACGAGCTGACGCTCCGGTACCCACGGGCGCTGGAAACCCCAGATGTACGAGCCGGCCCGGGACTGCGCGAAGTCGGAGAGCATCGAGGAGCGCCAGCGGCGCGGATGCGGCATCGAGGAGACCACGAGGCGGCGCACCAGCTTGGGACGCATCACCGCGGCGGTCCAGGCGAGGTAGCCGCCCATGTCATGGCCGACCAGGGCCGCGTCCGGTTCGCCGAGCGAGCGGATCACGCCGGTGATGTCGAGCGCCAGGTTGGCGGGGTCGTAACCCCGGGGCGTACGGTCGCTGCCGCCGACCCCGCGCAGGTCCATCGCGACGGCCCGGAAACCGGCGTCGGCCAGCGCGGTGAGCTGGTGGCGCCAGGTCCACCAGAACTGCGGGAAGCCGTGCAGCAGCAGCACCAGCGGGCCCTCGCCGAGCTCGGCGATGTGGAAACGCGCGCCGTTCGCCGCCACGTCCCGGTGGGTCCACGGCCCGTCGATCCGCACGGCCCCGCCGGAGCCGGCCGGGGCGGGTGAGGGGGTTGGGGCGGCTGAGGCGGCAAGGGTGGGTGAGCTGCTCGGAGCCGCTGGGGCGGCCGGGCCGACCGAGGCCGTTGAGCCGGTTGAGCTTGCAGTGCCCGCAGAGCTTGCAGTGTCTGAGGCGCTGCCCGAGCCTGTCCGGCCGTCCCTGTCCGCAGGGGCTGCCTGACCTTCCGGGCCTACGGGGCCTACCGGGTCGAATGCGCTGGAATCGGGGACCGTCATGTGGACGAGCGTGCCACAGAGGAGCCCTTGTCCTTGACCGGAGCCTTCTCCATGGCCTTGCCCGTCAGCGCGCTGCCCGACGCGGGCGGAAGGCTCGCCCTCGCCGTGACGGCCGGCCGCGGGTGCGGCTTGACGCTCTGCAGCACGGCCGCCGTCTGCTTCGCCGAAGCCATGGACTTCTCCGGCGGCTTGACCTTCTTGAACTTGAGCCAGCCGATCAGCCCCAGCAGGACGGCCAGGAGGAAGAACGCGCCTGCCACGATCAGGAACGACCACGCCAGACCCATACCCAGGTAGTGGATCCCGTAGGCGGCCGCAAAGCTCAGCATCGGCATCATGAACAGAAGCAGCACGGCCGCGACGATCAACGCCACACTGCCGATCGCCCCGCGCTTGACGTCCTGCCGCACCTCTGCCTTGGCCAGGGCGATCTCGTCGTGCACCAGTGCGGACATCTCGGCCGTCGCCGCGGCGACCAGCTGCCCGAGACTGCGGTCGGCGCTGCCCGCGTTGTTGCCGGGGTCGCTCATCCCTGACTCCCTCTCCAGTCCTGCTGTTCAACACATCTGGTGTCAGATCATGCCGGACTGTCCGGCTCGTTGCTCGCTGCCCCCGCCAGTTCGGCAAGGCGACGGTGCTCGGCCGCCTTCCTCTCGTGGATCGCGGCCATCCGCAGGTGGTACGCCGGGTCGTCCTGTTCGTAGATGTCCGGCACCCCGTCCTCGTCCTCGTCGAGCTCCTCGGCCTCGTGCAGCGCCCGGTATCTGCGTACCCGGAGTCTGATCAGTACACCGGAGAGCACGGCGGCTGTCAGGGAGCCGATCAGTACGGCGGCCTTGATCTCGTTGATCACGCCCTCGTCGCCGGCGAAAGCCAGCTCGCCGATGAGCAGCGAGACGGTGAAACCGATGCCGGCGAGCGAGGCGACCGCGAAGACGTCGGCCCAGGCCAGCTCCTTGTTCAGCTCCGCCCTGGTGAAACGGGTGGCCAGCCACGTGCCGCCGAAGATGCCCACGGTCTTGCCGACGACGAGGCCCAGCACGACGCCAAGGGTCTCGGGCCGGGTGAAGACGTCCGCCAGCGCGTCGCCGGAGAGGGAGACGCCGGCCGAGAAGAGGGCGAACAGCGGTACGGCGAGACCGGCCGACAGCGGGCGGATCAGGTGCTCGATGTGCTCGCCGGGCGAGTGGGTCTCGCCGTCCCGTCGGGTGCAGCGGAGCATCAGACCCATCGCGACACCGGCGATCGTCGCGTGGACGCCGCTGTTGTACATCAGGCCCCAGATGACCAGGGCGAGCGGTACGTAGATGTACCAGCCGCGTACGTTCCTGCGCAGCAGCAGGTAGAAGACGGCCAGGCCGATGAAGGCGCCGGTCAGCGCCAGGAAGTCGATCTTCTCGGTGAAGAAGACCGCGATGATCAGGATCGCGAAGAGGTCGTCGACGACGGCGAGGGTCAGCAGGAAGGCGCGCAGCGCGTTCGGCAGCGAGGTGCCGATGACCGCGAGGACGGCGAGCGCGAAGGCGATATCGGTGGCGGTGGGGACTGCCCAGCCGCCCGTCGAACCTCCGCCGACCACGTTCACCAGTGTGTAGACCACGGCTGGGACCGCCATTCCGCAGAGCGCGGCGACGACCGGGAGGGCGGCTGCCTTGGGGTCGCGCAGTTCGCCCGCGACCAGTTCCCGCTTGAGCTCGACGCCCGCGACGAAGAAGAAGATCGCGAGCAGCCCGTCCGCCGCCCAGTGCTCCACGGAGAGGTTGAGGCCCAGTGCCTGGGGGCCGAAGTGGAAGTCGCTGACGGACGCGTAGCCGGCACCGAAGGTGTTCGCCCACACCAGAGCGGCTATCGCGGCGACCAGCAGGATCATGCCGCCGACGGTCTCGGTGCGCAGGGCCTCCGCGAGGTAGTTCCGCTCGGGGAGGGACAGACGTCCGAGCAGGGTGCGGCGGGGCGAAGGGGGTGCGGGGGTGGGCGCGGCCACGAGTGGAGACCTCCGGGTCGGTACGGCAGCGATGGCATGGCTGATGCACTTGCCGACCAGACTTCCCGGCACACCCTGTGGAGATTTCTTATTGCTTTATTGACGCAACTGCCACTGTAACCCGTGGTGTGCGGGGTTGTATCCGGTGATCTTCACCTTAGATGCCCGAGGGACACCCGGCGCGTTGCCGGATGCCCCTCGGGGACGTACCGCTCTGTTCTGTCCGCCGTGGTCAGTCCTCTGAGGAGGACGACGGCAGCTGGGCCTGGATCAGGTCCATCACCGAGGAGTCGCTCAGCGTGGTGACGTCTCCCACCTCGCGGTTCTCGGCGACGTCACGCAGCAGGCGCCGCATGATCTTGCCGGAGCGGGTCTTCGGCAGCTCGGCGACCGGCAGGACCCGCTTAGGCTTGGCGATCGGGCCGAGCGTGGCACCGACGTGGTTGCGCAGCTCCGCGACCAGTTCGGCGGAGGCATCGGCCGTACCGCGCAGGATCACGAACGCGACGATGGACTGGCCGGTCGTCTCGTCGGCGGCACCGACCACGGCCGCCTCGGCGACCGAGGGGTGCGACACGAGCGCCGACTCGACCTCGGTGGTCGAGATGTTGTGCCCGGACACCAGCATCACGTCGTCGACCCGGCCGAGCAGCCAGATGTCGCCGTCCTCGTCCTTCTTGGCGCCGTCACCCGCGAAGTACTTGCCCTCGAAGCGCGACCAGTAGGTGTCGATGAAGCGCTGGTCGTCGCCCCAGATGGTGCGGAGCATCGACGGCCACGGCTCGGTGAGGACCAGGTAGCCGCCCCCGCCGTTCGGAACCTCGTTGGCCTCGTCGTCGACGACGGTGGCCGAGATGCCTGGCAGGGCGCGCTGGGCGCTCCCCGGCTTGGTCTCCGTCACGCCCGGCAGCGGGGCGATCATCATCGCGCCGGTCTCGGTCTGCCACCAGGTGTCCACGATCGGGCACTTGTCGGCGCCGATGTGCTTGCGGTACCACATCCACGCCTCGGGGTTGATCGGCTCACCGACCGAACCGAGGACCCGGAGACTGCTCAGGTCGAACTTGGCGGGGATGTCGTCACCCCACTTCATGAACGTACGGATCGCGGTCGGCGCGGTGTAGAGGATCGTGACGCCGTACTTCTGCACGATCTCCCAGAAACGCCCCTGGTGCGGGGAGTCGGGCGTCCCCTCGTACATGACCTGCGTCGCGCCGTTGGCCAGCGGGCCGTAGACGATGTACGAGTGGCCGGTCACCCAGCCGATGTCGGCGGTGCACCAGAAGACATCGGTCTCCGGCTTGAGGTCGAAGACCGCGTTGTGGGTGTATGCCGCCTGCGTGAGGTAGCCGCCGGAGGTGTGCAGGATGCCCTTCGGCTTACCCGTCGTGCCGGAGGTGTAGAGGATGAAGAGCGGGTGCTCTGCCTCGAAGGCCTCGGGGGTGTGCTCGGCGGACTGCCGCCCGGTGATCTCGTGCCACCAGACGTCGCGGCCCTCGGTCCACGCGGTGTCCTGCCCGGTGCGGCGGACCACGAGGACGTGCTCGACGGTGTCGATACGGGAGACGGCGTCGTCCACGGCGGGCTTGAGCGCGGACGGCTTGCCGCGCCGGTAGCCGCCGTCGGCGGTGATGACGACCTTGGCGTCCGCGTCCTGGATGCGGGCGGCGATGGCGTCGGCGGAGAATCCGCCGAAGACCACCGAGTGGGCGGCGCCGATGCGGGCGCAGGCCAGCATCGCGATGGCGGCCTCGGGGATCATCGGCAGATAGACGGCGACCCGGTCGCCCTTGCCGACACCGAGCTCGGTGAGGGCGTTGGCGGCGCGGGAGACCTCGTCCCTGAGCTGCGCGTAGGTGATCGCGCGGCTGTCGCCGGGCTCGCCCTCGAAGTGGATGGCGACCCGGTCGCCATTTCCGGCTTCGACGTGGCGGTCCACGCAGTTGTACGCGACATTGAGCCTGCCGTCCGCGAACCACTTCGCGAAGGGCGGGTTGCTCCAGTCGAGCGTCTCGGTCGGCTCCGTGGCCCAGGTCAGGCGACGGGCCTGCTCTGCCCAGAAGCCCAGCCGGTCCGCCTCGGCCTGCTCGTACGCCTCCGCCTTGACGTTGGCGTGCGCGGCCAGATCGGCAGGCGGTGCGAACCGCCGCTCCTCACGAAGCAGATTGGCCAAGCTTTCGTTGCTCACGACATCTCCCATTCCCAGGGTGTCCGTTGTGTCCCGGGGCATAGCTCATCAGGCCAAAGGCCGGGTGACAAGTGTCTGCCCGGAATTGGTTTAGACCTGTGTCTCGTGTATGGAGACACGGTCCCGCATCCACGTGAGGTGCGACACGATACGGCGCGGTGCGTAGGCAGCTGTGCCATGCGCCGCGGCGCGACTCGGATCGGTGCGGAGACAGGACCACAAGGTCTCACGGAGCCGGGGCGAATGCGGTTCAGACGTCCGTGCGTTCCAACTCGCCGGAACCGGGGGCGTCGCCGGGGTCCACCCGGTCGAAGACCTCGTCGAGCTCCAGTCCGCTGCTGGCCGCCTCGGTCAGCAGATAGGCCTGTGCCTCGCCCACGTGGAAGTACATGCCGTGCAGCCGGATCGTGCCCTCGGCGAGTCGCCGAGCCACCGATTCGTGTGCCCGCAGATGGTCCAACTGCTGGACCACGTTGGTGAGGCAGAGCTGCTCGAGCGCGTCGGTCGGCAGTCGTCCGGAGATCCGGGCCCAGGCGTGGTGCCGCGATGCCATCCGCTCCAGGCTCGGCAGCCCATGTCTCAGCCACCGCCACAGGGACGTGGCCGGGGTCTCCTGGTCCGGTTCGGCGCCGAGCAGTGCCTGCATCGCTCCGCAGCCGGAGTGCCCGCAGACGGTGATGGACTCCACCTTCAGCACGTCCACGGCGTACTCGATCGCCGCACCCACCGAGTGGTCCCCCGACTCGGCGTTCGGCAGGGGCACCAGATTGCCGATGTTCCGCACTGTGAACAGGTCGCCCGGACCACTCGCCGTGATCATGCTGGTGACGAGGCGGGAGTCCGCGCAGGTGATGAAGAGCTGGGACGGGCGCTGCCCCTCGACGGCCAGCCGGGCCAGCTCGTCGCGCACCAGCGGAGCGGTGTTGCGCTGGAACGAACTCAGACCGCTGATCAGCCGGTTGCCGCCGGTCAGGCGGGGGGCTGCGGTGGCCGGCTCACGGCCTGGGGCGTTGACGTTGCCCGGGGCGCCGGAGGTCGTGTCGTGAGTCGCGTCGTGGGAGGCGCGGTGGTCGCCAGGGATGTGGCCGGTAGTGATGGCATTGCCGATATTGCCGACGCTGACGGTACTGCTGGCATTGCCGATGTCGGCTCTGTCGGGGCGGGCGTCGGTGGACGGTTCGCCGGGGCCGTGGTCCGCTCCGGGCGTACGGCCGGGCTCGTCGTGGCAGTGATGGTTGCGCCACGGTGTCCAGGGGCGGCAGCAGGAGTGCGCCGCCGAGGCGGGCTCGGCGATCCGGCTGCCGGACCTGCCGGTGAACACGACCCTGCCGCCATGGGCGGTCTGGGTGGTGCTCCAGTCCTGGATCGCCTCGTACGCCGCATGGTCCATGAAGAAGCCGTCCAGCTCGACGACGGTATTCCCTCCCTGGGGCAGCTGGCCGAGCTTACGGCTGAGCCGTGGCACCGCGAGGAACGTCAACTGGCCGCGTACGACGACCAGATGCTGCCCGCCCTGATCGCTGATCGTGATCCGGGTCCGGGCCAGCCGGTGCAGGGCGACCGCCACTGCCACCGCGATGCCGATCGCCACGCCCTTCAGCACGCCGAAGACGACCACGCCGGTGATCGTCGCCCCGTACACCAGGAATTCGCGGTGCTTATGGACGTTGCGGATGTGGGCGAAACTCACCATCTTGATCCCGACCATCATCACCAGCGCGGCGAGCGCGGCCAGTGGGATCCACTCCAGCACGGTGACCAGCAATCCGGTGGCGAGCAGCACCCAGACGCCGTGCAGCACGGTGGAGGCGCGTCCGGTCGCTCCGGCGCGTACGTTCGCCGAACTGCGCACCGCGCCACCGGACACGGCCAGCCCTCCCACCAGCCCGGACAGTGTGTTGGCGATGCCCTGGGCGCGCAGCTCGCGGTCGAGATCGGAGCGTCTGGCGGGCAGGGCGAGGGGCGCGGCCGGAGTGGACGTCGAGTGTGCGAGTGCGAGGGACGCGGCCGGAGTGGGCGGCGAAGATGCGAGTGCGAGCGCGGGTGTCCCGGTTGAGGTTGCCGCCGGGGTGGGCGCCGGCATCGCACCCGCACCGGGCCGGGCGGCCGTTCTCTCGGCGGCGCGGTCGGCCGACAGCTTGTCCACGGCCACCGCGGCGAGAAGTGATTCCAGGCTGGCCACCAGCATCACCGTGAAGACGGCGGTGGCCAGGGCGAGTACGGGGCCGTGCGGCATTTCGGGCAGGGCGTGCGAGCGCCAGGACGGCAGATCGACCCGGGCGATCCCGGGCGCGACGATCGCGGCCATCGCCGTAGCGGTCACCACCGCGGCGAGGGCGGCCGGAATCCGCCGTACGGCTCTGCCGATCCTGCCCGGAATCCGTGTCCAAAGGATCAGGATGGTGATGGTCAGTACGCCGATGAGCGGGGCGGCCGGGCTCACCCGGCCCAACTGATCGGGGAGCGCGAGGGCGTTGGCGACGGCCGAACTCTGCGGCGAGCCGCCGAGCACGATGTGCAACTGGGCGAGCGCGATGGCCACGCCGATCCCGGCGAGGGTGCCGTGGACGATGGCGGGGCTGACGGCGAGGGCGCTGCGCGCCGCTCGCAGCGAGCCGAGCAGGATCTGGAGCAGCCCGGCACCGATGGTGATCGCGCAGGTGGTGCGCCAGCCGTAGATCTGGATCAACTCTGCTGTGACCACGGTCAGTCCGGCGGACGGGCCGCTGACCTGCAGCGGGGTGCCGCCGAGCAGTCCGGCGACGATGCCGCCGATCGCGGCGGAGATGAGGCCGGCTTCCAGCGGGGCGTCCATGGCGACGGCAAGGCCGAGCGACATGGGGACGGCGAGCAGGAAGACCGTGATCGATGCGGACAGATCGGCGCCCGCGATACGGAATCGACCACCGAGCGGTGGCGGCGGGCTGTGTGGTCGCTTGACTCCCGAGGCGCGGGAGGGACGCGAACTACGGGATGTGCGGTTGTGACGAGTGGGGACGCAAGCAGACATGTTCCCGTCTCCTCCGGGCAGCGCGGTCGCGGAACGTAGGGACGCGGCCGTGGGTCACGGCGTGCAGCGGCGGGATTTCTCAACTCTCAGTAAACAGATCGTAATGGAGAGTAAAGATCTGTGTCCACACTTGTGATCGAATGGGCAAGTCGATCACCCATTCAAGTGAATAAGCATCTTTTCATTCGGTATGTCCTACTGATCTCGAGGGCCGCGTGCGAACTTGACCGCGCCGTGTCGGTACTTCGACGCGAATAACCCGTAGGGAAGAAGGTGGGCGGATGATGGCTGCCACGACGAGAGTCGTTTCGCGGAAGGCCGCGGAGAGGGCGGCCGCCGGGCGGGTTGCCCTGGGTGTCGCGGCCGTCGCTCTGACCGCTGGAGTGGCCGGGTGCTCCGGCGGCTCCGGCGACGACACCGGAGCCGCCGGCCCGGGGGCGGCGGAGAACGTTCCCGAAGTGGAGAAGGCCCCTGAGGCGAAGAAGGCTCCCGAGGCGAAGAAGGAGGCCTTTGAAGCCCCGGCCGCGCCCAACAGTGTTCTCCGGCTCATCGGCGACGGGTCCACCGCGTTTACCGGCAGCCAGCCGAAGCAGCCTGTGGCCGAGCGCCTGGCGCCCGGTCAGAAACCGCCGCAGTTCGTGGTGTTCTCGTGGGACGGGGCAGGCGAGGACAGCCAGAAGCTCTTCTCCCGCTTCCGCGAGGTCGGCAGGAAGTACCACGCGAACATGACGTACTTCCTCAGCGGCGTGTACATGCTGCCGGAGGACAAGCGGGAGCTCTACGACCCGCCGAAGCACAACGTCGGCAGCTCTGACATCGGCTTCAACGACACCGAGGGAATCCGCAACACCATCACCCAGGTGCGCGGGGCCTGGGAGGACGGTAACGAGATCGGCACCCACTTCAACGGGCACTTCTGCGGTCCCCAAGGCGGCGGGACCTGGTCCGTCGACCAGTGGAAGAGCGAGATCAGCCAGGCCAAGTCCTTCGTGAAGAACTGGAAGACCAACGACCCGGGCCTCGAAACGGAGAAGCCGCTTCCCTTCGACTACGACAAGGAGCTCATCGGCGGCCGCACCCCCTGCCTGGAAGGGCAGAAGAACATGGTGGCGGCAGCACGGACGATGGGCTTCCGCTACGACTCCAGCGGGGGCAACAACCAGGTCTGGCCGAAGAAGAAGGACGGCGTCTGGGACCTCTCGCTGCAGCTCGTCCCCGTGCCGGGCCGCAAGTTCGAGACCCTGTCGATGGACTACAACTTCATGGTCAACCAGTCCGGCACGGAAACGCAGGGCGATCCGGGCATGCACGAGTACTGGGGCAACCAGATGCGCGACGGCCTGCTCCAGGCCTTCTACCGCTCGTACGACGGGAACCGTGCCCCGCTGATCATCGGTAACCACTTCGAGTCCTGGAACGGCGGCACCTACATGCGCGCAGTCGAGGACACCATTGCGACGGTCTGCACCAAGGAAGGCGTCCGCTGCGTTTCCTTCCGGCAACTGGCCGACTGGCTGGACGCACAGGATCCGGCGACGCTGGCGAAGCTCGGCACGCTCGATGTCGGCCAGGCACCCGAGGAGGGCTGGTCCGCGTTCCTCGACGGAACGGGGACTTCCGAAGCCGGCCGGGCAGCGGGCGCCGACAAGGCTCAGGCGGGGCCGGGCGAGGGCGAGAACAGCCGCTGAGCCGCGCGGCCTCCGGCCGTGACCGACGCGTCGTGCGCCGGGCCGGCCGGACGGCGGGGCTGTGCGTCGAGCGCCGGACGGGCCGGAGATCCGATCCTGTCCGGCGCTCTGTGAGATGACGGCTTCCGCCGGGAGGGGCGAACCCGTCCGGCGGGGCGCCGAGGTGTCAGGCGGGTTGAGCGGCGCCGTCCTGGGCGTACCGCTCATCGAGAACGAAGGCGGGATCGACCTGGGCGGCCAGATCGGCGCCCGTCTTCTCGTTGCCCCAGCTCTCCGCGTTCTTCAGATGGAAATGGACCATCTGACGCGTGTAGCGCCTCCAGTCCCGCTGCTCGTACGAGTCCTCGGCGGCGTTCTGCAGCGCCTGCAGAGCCATCCGGTTGTCCGCCTCCAGCAGCTCGAAGCGAGCGGGGCGGCCCTTCTCCATCGCCCGTACCCAGTCGGAGTGCCCGACGCTGACCAGCAGATCGTCGCCCACCTCGGTGCGCAGGAACTCCAGATCGTCCTCGCCCTGCACCTTGTTGCCGATGACCTTCAGGGCGACCCCGAAGTCCCGTGCGTACTCCTTGTACTGGCGGTAGACCGACACGCCCTTAAGAGTCGGCTCCGCGACCAGGAACGTCATGTCGAAGCGGGTGAACATCCCGGAGGCGAACGAATCCGACCCTGCTGTCATGTCAACGACGACATAGTCGTCGGGGCCGTCGACGAGATGGTTCAGACAGAGTTCGACCGCGCCGACCTTGGAGTGGTAGCAGGCCACGCCCAGATCCGACTCCGTGAACGGCCCAGTGGCCATCAGCCGGATCTCCCCGTCGTCCAGCCGGACCGTACGCGCGCATGCGTCATAGATCGGGTTGTCCTCGCGGACCCGCAGCAGTCGTGAGCCCTCGCCGGGCGGAGTCGTCTTGATCATCGTCTCGCCGGAGGCGATGCGGGGGTTGCTGCCGCGCAGATACTCCTTGATCAGAGGCAGATGCGCTCCCATGGCGGGCAGTGCCGCGGCCTCCTGGTCGTCGAGGCCGAGCGCGGCCCCGAGGTGCTGGTTGATGTCGGCGTCCACCGCGACGACATCGGCTTCATTGGCGGCGAGGTGGCGGATGAAGAGCGAGGACAGCGTTGTCTTGCCGCTGCCGCCCTTCCCTACGAAAGCGATCTTCATGTTCACCTAGGGTAGTGGTGTGATCGCGTTCTGCTGTCGCGCTTCGTGAAGAAGGCCACTCCCGGGCGGTATCGGCGCGGTGGACGCGTAGCCTCGCTACTTATGAGTACGCCTGCTTCTGATCCGCTCGCCGCCCTGGGGACCCTGCCGGGGGTCGCCGACGCGGTGGACTCCGTACGCAAGGCCGTCGACCGGGTCTACGGTCACCGCGTCATGCGGCGCCGCAGCAATGAGGTCACCGCGGAAGCGGCCCTGCGCGGTGCCCGTGGTTCGGCGGCGCTGTCGGGCGCCGACTGGAACCTGGAGGAGGTGCGCCGACGTACCGACTTCAGTGGTGACGGCGAGGCGCACGTGATCGGGGCGGCCCTGCGGCTGACCGCCGAAGCGGGCCAACTGCTGTCCATCTGGCGGCAGTCACCGCTGCGGGTGCTGGCGCGGCTGCATCTGGTCGCGGCCGGCGGAGCGGTACCCGACGATATCGTCGGCCGGCCGAGGCTGGCGGGCGAGCCTGTGGACGAGCCGCTGGTCGAGGCGCCGTTGCCGGATGCCGACGAGGTGGCCGGGCGACTGGAGGGACTCTCCGGGCTGATTCTTTCCGGCACTTCGGCGCCCGCGCTCGTCACGGCGGCGGTAGTGCACGGCGAACTGCTGGCCCTGCGTCCTTTCGGTTCGTACAACGGGCTCGTCGCGCGGACCGCCGAGCGGATCGTGCTGATCGGGAGCGGGCTCGACCCCAAATCGATCTGCCCGGCGGAGGTGGGCCACGCCGAGCAGGGGCGGGCGGCGTACGTCGCGGCGTTCGAGGGCTATCTTTCGGCGACGCCGGAGGGCGTGGCAGCCTGGATCGCGCACTGCGGACGCTCCGTGGAGCTGGGTGTCCGGGAGTCGACGGCGGTGTGCGAGGCGCTCCAGCGCGGGGCCGCTTAGGGGTCCGGCAAGAAGTCGCGTGGAAGTCGCGTGGAAGTCGCGCAATGGGGAAACGGCTGGATTTCGGCCCGAGGCTGCGAGCCCGTCGGGTGCCTCTTCGCGGTGTGCGTCGCGATAAAACCACCGAGGTAACTTCATTGCGGTAACTCGCGAATTGTCTTTGCCGTGTCGACTTGTCGAGTCGACTTCACTGCCCGGTAAAAGGGTTGCGGCGGTACCGTCCTCGGTACCGCCGCTGGCATGTCTACCCAGTTACCATGCGTCCTCGATATATGCCCATCAGGCCGGGATGCTTTGCCCGTTCCCTGGTGCGGCTGGCCCGTAATCGACGGGTCGACGTCGCGTGGGTGCTCGGTTTTCATGCTCGGTCCGTGGGGCCGTCTCTGCGTTACAGGTAATCCTCTCGGATGTCCTTGGTCTCGCGGGCCGTTGAGTCATTTGTACTCCAGAGCCAGGGTGAGCGGTAGTGCTGGCCCCACTTCTTTACTTTTAGGTTCAATTACGGGCGAGTTGGATATTTCGCACCGGCTGTCGAGTCGGCGCGCCGGGTCGTCGCTCAGGAGGACGCGCCGGGTCGTCGCTCAGGGGTGCGTCAGTGCGTCAGTGCGT
The DNA here is from genome assembly GCF_044765565.1 of Streptomyces sp. NPDC102437. Taxonomy (NCBI): domain Bacteria; kingdom Bacillati; phylum Actinomycetota; class Actinomycetes; order Kitasatosporales; family Streptomycetaceae; genus Streptomyces; species Streptomyces sp. NPDC102437. The sequence continues at coordinate 81,174 of NZ_JBIWKI010000029.1, forward strand.
CAGGCGGAGGTCGCGGCGCGGCGGCGTGAGGAGTACCAGACCAGTCCCGCCGTGACGGCGGCCGCGCCCACCGCTGCCGCCGCGACCAATGCCGGACGTGGCGGAAGTGAGAAAGCAGGCAGTCGCTGCTTGAGCCGGACCGGCCGGTTGAAGACGAGAATCGGCCACTCGCGGAGGGTCGCCTCGCGCCGCAGTGCGCGATCCGGATTGACCGCGTGCGGATGGCCGACCGACTCCAGCATCGGTACATCCGTGGCGGAGTCGCTGTATGCGTAGCAGCGTGAGAGGTCGTACCCCTCCGACACCGCGAGGGCCCTGATCGCCTCGGCCTTCGTCGGCCCGTAGGCGTAGTACTCGACTTCGCCGGTGAAGCAGCCGTCGTCACCGACGACCATTCGGGTGGCTACGACCCGGTCGGCACCGAGCAGCTCGCCGATCGGTTCGACGACCTCGGCGCCCGAGGTCGAAACGATCACCACATCGCGTCCGGCGGTGTGATGCTCTTCGATGAGTGTCGCCGCTTCGTCGTAGATGATGGGGTCGATCAGCTGGTGCAGGGTCTCGGCGACGATTTCCTTCACTTGCTGGACGTTCCAGCCCTTGCAGAGTGCGGAGAGATATTCCCGCATCCGCTCCATCTGGTCGTGATCTGCACCCCCGGCAAGGAACACGAACTGTGCGTACGCGGTGCGCAGTACAGCGCGGCGGTTGATCAGTCCGCCTTGGTAGAAGGACTTGCTGAAGGTCAGCGTCGAAGACTTCGCAATGACCGTCTTGTCCAGGTCAAAGAAGGCGGCTGTGCGCGGCAAGAAGCGGTTTTCCACAAGGCAGAGCATAGGGGGACATCATTCGGCGTAAACTCCGGTGCGTGGGTTTGCCTGAGAAGGCTCTCGGGTACACCATGGAAGTCACGGATCGTTCGCGACCGTGCTAACCCGGTCCGGCTCCTCCCCCCCCGAGTCGGCCGTGGGGACGACCCCCGCTCTCCCCCCCGGCGGGGGTCGTCGCATGTCCGGACGCGTTTCTGTCGTTCGGAATCAAGCATTCCGCCCCTATTTCGGTCGCTGCGGCCCGCTTCTCGGGCTGTCCTCACCATCATGACTCGTGACGGTGCGTAGCGGAAGGGCTGCACTCCGGAAGTCGCCGGTATGGGCGACGGAGATATTCACAACGGTGGAGTTGTCCACAGTTTTCGAGCAAGATCCACACGATTTTCCGAAGCGCTGCACGGTGATTCCACCGCGAAGTCCGCGGGTTGTGGAATCGCCGATCCCGGAACGCTCCGAGATCACCGCGAACCGCGATGAAGGTGCAGTGAGAAGGGGGCGGAGATCGTGGCCGAGTCCATCGCGAGGGATCCTCTGCCGGCCGCCGGAGGGCGGCAGGGCGGACCGCTGATCGTGACCGAGGATGTGAAACTGCTCGACGATCTGCTGAGGCTGTGTGCGGCCGCCGGAGCGGAACCGGAAGTCCATCACTCCCCACCAGAGAGCAGGGGCAGCTGGGAGCAGGCCCCGATGGTTCTCGTGGGCGATGATGCCGCGCAGCGATGCCGAGGGGCGGTGCGCAGGCGGGGCGTGATGCTCGTCGGCAGGGAACAGGACGCCCCGGATGTCTGGCGCCGAGCCGTGGAGATCGGGGCCGAATATGTGCTGAGGCTGCCCGATTCGGAAAGCTGGCTCGTCGACCAGATCGCCAATGCGGCGGAGGGGGTGGGCCGGCCGGCGCTCACCGTGGGAGTGATCGGTGGCCGGGGTGGCTCGGGCGCGTCCACACTGGCCTGCGCCTTGGCGGTGACCGCGGCCAGGGGCGGGCGGCGGACGATGCTGATCGACGGCGACCCGCTCGGCGGTGGCATCGACGTGCTGCTCGGTGGCGAACGGGCCGAAGGAATGCGATGGCCGGATTTCGCCCATTCCAAGGGGCGGGTCGGCGGGGGTGCGCTGGAGGAGTCACTACCGGCGCTGCACGGGCTGCGGGTGCTCAGCTGGGGCCGCGACGACTGCGTGACCATCCCGCCGCAGGCCATACAGGCCGTGCTGGCCGCTGCGCGCAGGCTCGGCGGAGTGGTGGTCGTCGATCTGCCGCGCCGGGTCGACGAATCGGTGGCCGAGGCGCTCGCGCAGATGGATCTCGGGCTGTTGGTGGTCCCGGGGGAACTACGCGCGGTCGCGGCGGCGAAGCGCGTGGCGTCGATGGCCGGGATGATCCTGGACGACCTTCGAGTGGTGTCCCGCGGGCCGTACGCGGCGGGCCTCGACGAGCGGTGGGTGGCCCAGGCACTGGGGCTTCCGCTCGCCGGTGAACTCCCCATCGACCCCGGGCTGCTGGCTGCCCGGGACGGCGGCGCGCCTCCGGGTGGCAGTGCGCGCGGTCCGCTGGCCCGGTTCTGCGCGGCGTTCTGGGAGCGGGCGCTCGCCCCGGAACGCGCAGGAGGAGGAGCCGGTGGGGGTGTGTCATGACCCAGACGATGCTCGACGCCGTACGGCAGCGGCTCGCGCAGAGTGGCACGGCGCCGACGCCGGCCGGGGTCGCGGCGGCGCTGCGGGCCCAGGGGCGGCTGCTCGGGGACGCCGAAGTGCTCGGTGCGGCTGATGAGTTGCGGGGCGAGTTGGTCGGGGCCGGGGTTCTGGAGCCGCTGCTCGCAGATCCGGTGGTGACGGATGTGCTGGTCTCAGCGCCGGACCGGGTGTGGGTGGACCGGGGAGGCGGTCTCGAACTCACCGGGGTGACCTTCACGGACGCGGCCGCGGTGCGCAGGCTGGCGCAGCGGCTGGCCGCCGTGGCGGGGCGGCGGCTGGACGACGCCCGCCCCTGGGTGGACGCCAGGCTTCCGGACGGCACCCGGATGCATGCCGTGCTGCCGCCGGTGGCCGTCAGCTCGACGTGCCTGTCGCTGCGGGTGGTTCGGCCCAGGGCCTTCTCGCTGGCGGAGCTGGTCACGGCGGGGACGGTGCCGCCTGGCGGTGACCGCGTACTGCGGGCTCTGGTGGAGGCCCGGGTCTCGTATCTGATCAGTGGAGGTACGGGGGCCGGGAAGACGACTCTTCTGTCGAGTCTGCTGGGCGCGGTCGGGGAACGGGAGCGAATCGTGCTGGCAGAGGACTCGGCGGAGCTGCGGCCGGACCATCCGCATGTGGTGCGCCTGGAGTCGCGCCCCGCCAATCAGGAGGGGGCGGGCCGGGTGACCCTTCGGGATCTGGTGAGGCAGGCCCTGCGGATGCGGCCCGACCGGCTGGTGGTCGGAGAGGTACGGGGCGCGGAGGTCACCGAGCTCCTTGCCGCCCTGAACACCGGCCACGAGGGCGGTTCGGGGACGGTCCACGCCAATGCCGCCGAGCACGTACCGGCCCGTCTTGAGGCGCTGGGGACGGCGGCGGGGCTGGACCGGACGGCGCTGCACAGCCAGTTGGCGGCCGCGCTGTCGGTGGTGGTCCATCTCGTACGGGACCGGACCGGGCAGCGGCGGATCGCCGAGGTGCAGGTTCTGGAGCGGGACGCGGCGGGCCTGGTGGTCACCGTGCCCGCGCTGCGCTGGGGCGCCGATGGATTCGTGCGGGAGCGGGGCTGGGAGCGGCTGCGGTCGCTGATCGGGGGCGCGCTGTGACGGGGGATGCGTCGATGGGGCTGTCGGTGGGCGTCAGTGGTGCGGTGGCCCTGTGCGTCGGGACGGCGGCCTGGCTGGTGGCGGCGCAGGACCATGGCCGACGGAGGGCCAGGGTGCTGTTTGCCGACGGGGAGGTCCGGCCGCCGCTGCGAGTGCTTCGGGAGCGGGTCGTGGTGTGGCTGCTGGAGCGGTCGAGGGAGCGGCGGGAGTGGCTGTGCCTCCCGGTGGCGCTGATTGTCGCCGTGCTGGGGGAGTCCGTGCTGCCGCTGCTGGGCGGGGCGGTGGCCGTGCCGCTGGTGCGGCGGTGGCTGCGCAGGCGGGCCCTGGGCAACGAGCGGGAGCGCCGGGAAACCGGGGTGGTGGCACTGTGCGGCGCGACCGTGGGTGAGCTGCGGGCCGGGCACGAACCCGGGCAGGCGCTGCTCGTCGCCCTCCGAGGCAACGGGGTCATGGGGGCGGCTGAGGCGAGTGTGTCCGCTGCGGCGCGATTCGGCGGCGACGTGCCGGGGGCGCTCGCTCAGGCGGCGCGGGAGCCGGGGCTGGACGGACTCGCCGGGGTGGCGGCCTGCTGGCGGGTGGCGGTCGACGGCGGGGCGGGGCTCGCGGTGGGGCTGGACCGCCTGGAGGGCGCGCTGCGGGCCGAGCGCCGCAGACGGGAGGAACTGCGGGCCCAACTGGCGGGTGCCTGGTCGACGGTGGCTGTGCTGGCGCTGCTCCCGGTGCTGGGGCTGGGGCTGGGGGCGGCGCTCGGGGCCGATCCGTTGCGGGTGCTGCTGCACACCCCGGCCGGGCTGGTATGTCTGGTGACGGGCGGACTGCTGGAGGCGGCCGGCCTCTGCTGGGCGGCCCGGATCGTACGGGCGGGGGAAGCGGGGTGAGCGGGGTCGCCCACGAAGCCGTGCACCGGGTGGCGGCGGTGTGCGCGGTGGTGAGTGCGGTCGCTTGTACGACCTTTGCCCTGGCAGGGCTCGGGCGTAGGCGGGCGGTGTGCCGCCGGGGCGCGGCACTGCTGGCGATCGGCGGTCCGGAACGCAAGCGCGAGCGCTGGGGTGGGCGCGGGGACGGGCGCGGACATGCGGTGCCCGGCGCCCGGGTGAAGGAGTGGATCGCGCCGCTGGGCGCTGTGGCGGTGGGCTGGGTCCTGGTCGGCGGTCTGCCGGGTTGCGCGGCGGGGCTGCTCGGGGCGTACGGGGCCTGGCGGTGGCAGCGGGGCCGACGCGGCACCGAACCGGGAGCCGGACTCGCGGAGATGGCGGAGGCCGCACGTCAGCTCCCGTTGGCGGCAGACCTGTTGGCGGCCTGCATCTCCGCCGGGGCCGGGCCCCGGGAGGCGGCCGAGGCGGTGGGGGAGTCGCTGGGAGGGCCCGTCGGCAGGTGCCTGGCGCGGACGGCCGCGGAGATCCGGCTCGGTGGTGAACCTGCGGCGGCCTGGGGGCGGTTCGGGGAGATACCGGGTGCGAGTGCGCTGGCCCGCTGCCTGGAGCGGGCGGGGTCGACCGGGGCTCCGGCAGCGGAGCCGGTGACACGGCTGGCCGAGGCGATGCGGGCCGAACGTGCGAGTGCGGCCGTGGCGCGCGCCCAACGGGCAGGCGTGCTGATCACCGGTCCCGTGGGGCTCTGCTTTCTGCCCGCTTTCTTGACGGTCGGGGTGGCGCCCGTGGTGATCGGCCTGGCGACCGGACTGCTTCAGACCACATGACCGAAAAGTGTAAATAAAAATCCATTCGATATGAATTGCCGATTTCACGGGGGGTTGAAATGATTCAGCGAATCAGGAGCTGGGTGCGTGGCATGGCATTCCGGGCCCGGTCGGACAGCGGAATGACGACATCCGAATACGCGGTGGGGACGATTGCGGCCTGTGCGTTCGCGGCGGTGCTCTACAAGGTGGTCACCAGCCAGCCTGTGATGTCCGCATTGCAGTCGCTGCTGAAGGACGCGCTCGATGCGAAGTTCTGAGAGCGGTCCCGGAGCGTGCGCCGGAGGCCGTTCCCGTGTCGAGGGCGGGAGACCGGGTGTCCGGGCGTCGGATCGGGGCGCGGTGACTGCGGAAGCGGCCATGGCGGTTCCGGTGCTGGCGATGTTCGCCCTGGCGCTGGTCTGGGCGCTGATGGCCGCCTCCGCCCAGATCCGGTGCGTGGACGCGGCGAGGGCCGGGGCGAGGGCGGCCGCGCGTTCCGAGCCGGAGGCACAGGTGCTTGAGGTCACCCGTTCGGCGGCACCCGGCGGAGCCGAAGTCGCGATGGAACGCTCCGGGGAGCTGTGGCGGGTACGGGTGGCGGCTCCGATGCCGGGGCCGGGGCCGCTGGCCCTGACGCTGCACGCGGAGGCGGCCGCACTGGCCGAGGACACGGTGGGGGTGACGCAATGAACCGGACGGGAGGGAGGTGGCGGGCGACTGCGCTCGTGTGGCTGCGGGCAGCCGTCCCCGCGCGGCTGGGCAGGGCTGGGCGGGGCGAGGACAGGGGGCTGGCCACGGTGTGGGTGGCGATGACCACGGCCACGCTGTGCGCGGTGTTCGCGGTCGTGCTGGCCCTCGGGCAGGTGGTGGCCGCTCGGCACCGGGCGGGCGGTGCGGCGGATCTGGCGGCGCTGGCCGCGGCCGACCGGGCCCTACAAGGTCCTGGGGAGGCATGCGCGGCCGCCGAGAAGGTGGCCGCGGCGCAGGGGGCTGTGGTGGTCCGGTGTGCGGTGCGCGGGGAGATCGCCGATGTGACGGTTCGGGTGAGTTTCGGGCCGTACGAACCGGCGGTCAGGTCCCGGGCCGGCCCTCCGGCGGCTGCTCCCGCATCTCCGGCGCTTCCGCCTCCCGCCCCGGAGCCGACTCCGGCTCCGGAGGCTGCGCGGGGTTCGGTTCCGACGGCACTTCGGGGTCCGGTTCCTCAGGGGGCGGGGGCGCGTATCGCAGGAGTTCGGTGAGGAGGCGTACGGCGCCACGCTTGTGCAGCGGTTCGTTGCCGTTGCCGCACTTGGGGGACTGGACGCAGGACGGGCAGCCGGCCTCGCACTCGCAGGACGCGATCGCCTGGCGGGTCGCGGTCAGCCAGGCACGGGCGGTGTGGAAGGCCCGCTCGGCGAATCCGGCACCGCCCGGGTGGCCGTCGTACACGAAGACCGTGGGCAACAGCGTGTCCGGGTGCATCGGCACGGAGACGCCGCCGATGTCCCACCGGTCGCAGGTGGCGAAGAGCGGCAGCATCCCGATCGACGCGTGCTCCGCGGCGTGCAGGGTGCCGCCCAGGATCTCCGGATTGATACGGGCGGCGTCGAGCTGGTCCTCGGTGACCGTCCACCAGACGGCACGGGTGCGCAGGGTGCGGGGCGGCAGGTCCAGCCTGGTCTCGCCGAGGACCTCGCCGGTGATCAGCTTGCGGCGCAGGAAGGAGACGACCTGGCTGGTGACCTCCACGGAGCCGTAGCAGAGCCGTCCGTCACCCCACGGGATCTCGGTGTCGGTCTCCAGAACGGCGATCGAGGTGGTGTCGCGGGCGGTGGTCGAGTACGGCGGGACGGCCTCCTCGACCAGGGCCACCGAGTCCTCCAGGTCCAGCTTCCGGACCAGGTACGTGCGTCCTTGGTGGAGGTGGACGGCGCCCTCGTGGACGGCGGTGTGCGCGGCCGATTCGTCGACGGTGCCCAGCAGTCGGCCGGTGCCCTCCTCGACGATCTGGACGGGGCGGCCGCCCTCGCCACGGATGTCGGTGAGGTCCGCGGCTCGTTCCCGGCGGGTCCAGTGCCAGCCCGATGGCCGCTTGCGCAGCAGCTTCGCGGCCTCCAGCTGCGGCAGCAGTTCGGGCACGGCCGGGCCGAAGAGTTCCAGGTCGGGCCCGGTGAGGGGGAGCTCCGCGGCGGCGGCGCACAGATGGGGGGCGAGTACGTACGGATTGTCCGGGTCGAGGACGGTCGACTCCACGGGCTGCTGGAACAGCGCCTCGGGATGGTGGACGAGGAAGGTGTCCAGCGGGTCGTCGCGGGCCACCAGGACGGCCAGCGCGCCCTGGCCCGAGCGTCCGGCGCGGCCCGCCTGCTGCCACAGCGACGCCCTGGTGCCGGGATAGCCGGCGATCACGACGGCATCCAGGCCGGAGACGTCGATGCCGAGTTCGAGGGCGGTGGTGGCGGCCAGTCCGAGCAGTTCCCCCGAGTGCAGGGCGCGCTCGAGGGCGCGGCGTTCCTCGGGGAGGTAGCCCCCGCGGTAGGCGGCGACCCGGGCCGGCAGGGAGCGGTCCACCTCGGCGAGGCGCTCCTTGGCGATGACGGAGATCAGCTCGGCGCCGCGCCGGGAACGCACGAAGGCGACCGAGCGGACCCCCTGGACGGTGAGATCGGTGAGCAGGTCGGCGGTCTCGGCGGTGGCGGTGCGGCGGACAGGGGCGCCCTTCTCGCCGTGCAGGTCGGTCAGAGGAGGCTCCCACAGCGCGAAGACCACCTCGCCGCGGGGTGAGGAGTCGTCGGCGACCTCCTTGACCGGGAGACCGGTGAGGCGGCCGGCCGCGACTGAGGGTTCCGCCGCGGTGGCGGAGGCGAGGAGGAAGACCGGGTCGGCTCCGTAACGGGCGCACAGGCGGCGGAGCCGGCGAACGACCTGGGCCACGTGGGAGCCGAAGACGCCGCGGTAGGTGTGGCACTCGTCGATGACGACGAAGCGCAGGGCGCGCAGGAAGGAGGACCAGCGGGGGTGGGACGGGAGTATCCCGCGGTGCAGCATGTCGGGGTTGGTCAGGACGTAGTTGGCGTACTGACGCACCCACTCGCGTTCCTCGACCGGCGTGTCGCCGTCGTAGACCGCGGGCCTGACGGCGTTGCCGAGCGGTGCCGCGAGCTGCTTCACGGAACGCCTCTGATCGGCCGCCAGGGCCTTGGTGGGCGCCAGGTACAGGGCGGTGGCGCCGCGGCCGTTCGGGGCCTCGGAGCCGTCGAGCAGGGCGCTGAGGACCGGGGCGAGGTAGGCGAGCGACTTGCCGGACGCGGTTCCGGTGGCGATGACCACGGATTCGCCGTCCAGGGCGTGCTCTGCCGCGGCCGCCTGGTGCGCCCACGGATGTTCGATTCCGGCCCGCTGGATCGCGGCGACGACTTCCGGCCGGATGCGATCGGGCCAGATGGCATGGGTTCCCGCACGCGGGGGCAAGTGCTCCGTATGAGTGATGCGCGCGGACCGGCCAGCCACTGCGGCGAGCCGGTCGAGGACCATGGCGGGAGAGTGACTGGTGTCGCTGTTCCCGGGTGGTCGACTGGGGCGGTGATTCTTGGCCATCGGCACCGAGTGTGTCACTGGCGTGACGGACAATGGCCCCAAGCCGTCGTGCATGGCTGCTTGTAAGTGATTGAATGCCATCGCGGCTGGCGATCCGTTCCCTGGCTCCGCCGGGGAGACCGAGGGGCGACCGCTCGATAGCAAGGTGCTGGAGGATCCGTGGACCTGTCCTTGTCGACTCGCAATGTGTCCGGCCCTGGTGGCGACCGTACGGTCGTCGAGGTCGGTGGCGAGATTGATGTGTATACCGCGCCCAAGCTGCGCGAGCAGTTGGTCGAGTTGGTGAATGACGGCAGCTACCACCTGGTTGTCGACATGGAAGGCGTCGACTTCCTCGACTCCACCGGCCTCGGCGTGCTCGTGGGTGGCCTGAAGCGTGTCCGGGCCCATGAGGGCTCGCTGCGCCTGGTCTGCAACCAGGAGCGCATTCTCAAGATCTTCCGGATCACCGGGCTGACCAAGGTGTTCCCGATTCACACCACGGTCGACGAGGCCGTCGCGGCCACCGACTGACGGTCGGCCCGTGGCCGGTCCGCCGGTCGGGCCGGCCGAGGCCGGTCCGGTACGCAGCCGACGCACCGGCGGCCCGCCAGGGGGCCGGTGCGACGCGGGGGTGCCTGACGGCCGACTGCCGCGAGGCAGACCGATCGCACGGTCGGGTTGTCGCCCGGTGGTCGGGCGGCCAGGTGGCCCGGTGGCCGGATGGTCGGTCGGGGAGCCGGATGACCGGTGCTCCCGTCGGCCGGGTGCTCGGACGACCGGGCCGGTCGGCGTTCGGCCGGTCGGCGTGAGCCGTTTGGCGGTCGGCCGGTGGGCTGTTGTTCGACCGGCTGCCGGCCGGGGCCGTTCGTTCGGCTTGTCCGGTTCGCCCGGTGACCGCTCGTTTGCGAGCGGCCCGGCTGCCGGACAGATGTCTGTCGGTCCGTCGGCCGACGGCTGTCCGTCGCTTCCGACGGCGTCCGGTGTTCGACGACGCGATCGACGCGATCAGCGAGATCGGCGAACCCGCGGGTCGTCGGATCTGAGAAGAAGCGCGAAGAAGAATGAAGAAGCGCGAAGAAGAGCAGGGACGCCGGGCAGCGCGCCCGGGCCCCTGGGATGCACGCCCGTACGTCTGAGGGGGATCGCATGGCCACTGTTGAACTCCGCTTCAGCGCCCAGCCCGAACACGTCAGGACGGCCCGCCTCGTGGCGGCCGCCGTGGCGCGCCGGGCAGGGGTCGACGAAGCCGTGCTCGACGAGGTCAGACTCGCCGTCGGTGAAGCCTGCAGCCGCGCAGTCGGGCTGCACCGCAGCCATGACATCACCGCTCCCGTCTCCGTCGCCCTGATCGAGGAGGAGAAGTCCTTCTCCGTCGAGGTGGCCGACGAGGTGCCCGGCCCCGGGGCCGATCCCGCACTCGGCGGACCCGTAGGAGCCTCCGCGACACGCGGCGCCACGCCCGGCGGTGGTCTCGATGAGCCGGATCACGAGAGCGACGCCGATGGCGAGGACGAGATGGGTCTCGCGGTCATCAGCGGCCTCGTCGATGATGTGGAAGTCAGATCAGGAGCCAAGGGCGGAGTGATCCGCATGAGCTGGCCGAAGACACCCTCGACCGTGTTGCCCTGATGCCGTGAGCGTGCTGTCATGACGCTGCTCCCCTGAGGCGCCACGGGCGGCGCATGCCCGTGGGCGGCCCACCGTCCCCATCCGCCCGCCCCGGTCCGGTCGAACCTCCTCCCCGGTCCATTTCTGGATCCGATTTTTGAGGCCCTGCTGAGCAGGGCCTTTTTCATTTATGCGTGATCAATGATCTGCAGAAAATGTGCCTGCCCCATTACTGCATTTGGGCCTCTCCGAGAGGGCGATCATTTATCGATCGGCGGGTGAAGGTCAATTACATTTACGGCGCACTGTTTTGATCAGCTCTCGCTCCCTACAATCCGTCCACGTCTTGAGCGCTGAGCGTCGAGGAGGACGTATGGCGGAGTTCTTCAACACCCCACTGGCAGGATCCGTGCAAGATTCCGCATTCTCTGCACCTTCCGGCCGGTCCGCTTCTCTGGCGGCCGCGGTTCTCACCGATGACAACCGTGTCATCGTGAGCGTCGTCGCGGTCGTCGCCGTCGCCGCACTGGTCGTCGCCAGACTGCTGGTGCGCCAGGTGCTGGCGGCCGGCGAGGGCACCGACCGCATGAAGGAGATCGCGGCCGCCGTTCAGGAAGGCGCGAATGCCTATCTGGCCCGGCAGTTGCGCACCGTCGGCATCTTTGCCGTCGTGGTCTTCTTCCTGCTTCTGCTGCTACCGGCCGACAACTGGTCGCAGCGCGCGGGCCGTTCTTTGTTCTTCCTGGTGGGTGCGCTTTTCTCGGCGGTCACCGGATACATCGGGATGCGGCTCGCGGTACGCAGTAATGTCCGTGTGGCCGCTGCTGCGCGAGAGGCGACGCCCGCGGAAGGCGAACCGGAGAAAGATCTCACCGCTGTTTCGCACAGGGCGATGAAGATTGCTTTCCGTACCGGTGGCGTGGTCGGCATGATCACCGTGGGCCTCGGCCTGCTCGGTGCGTCCTGTGTCGTGCTCGTCTATGCCGCCGACGCCCCGAAGGTGCTGGAGGGCTTCGGCCTCGGGGCCGCACTGATCGCCATGTTCATGAGGGTCGGTGGTGGAATCTTCACCAAGGCCGCGGACGTCGGCGCCGACCTCGTCGGCAAGGTCGAGCAGGGCATCCCGGAGGACGACCCGCGCAACGCCGCCACCATCGCCGACAACGTGGGCGACAACGTCGGCGACTGCGCCGGCATGGCGGCCGACCTCTTCGAGTCGTACGCCGTGACGCTCGTCGCCGCGCTCATCCTCGGCAAGGCCGCCTTCGGCGACGCCGGACTGGCCTTTCCGCTGATCGTCCCGGCGATCGGCGTGATCACCGCGATGATCGGGATCTTCGCGGTCGCCCCGCGCCGCGCCGACCGCAGCGGAATGACCGCGATCAACCGCGGATTCTTCATCTCCGCGGTGATCTCGCTGGTACTGGTGGCCGTGGCCGTCTTCGTCTACCTGCCGTCCTCGTACGCGGCACTGGACGGTGTGACCGACGGCGCGATCACCTCGCACGGTGGCGACCCGCGGATCTTCGCCCTGGTCGCCGTCGCCATCGGCATCGTGCTGGCCGCCCTGATCCAGCAGCTGACCGGCTACTTCACCGAGACCGGCCGGCGTCCCGTCCAGGACATCGGCAAGTCCTCGCTGACCGGCCCGGCCACCGTCGTACTCGCCGGTATCTCCATCGGCCTGGAGTCCGCCGTCTACACGGCGCTGCTGATCGGCCTGGGCGTCTACGGGGCGTTCCTGCTCGGCGGTACGTCGATCATGCTGGCGCTCTTCGCGGTGGCCCTGGCGGGAACCGGGCTGCTCACCACCGTCGGTGTCATCGTCGCCATGGACACCTTCGGCCCGGTCTCGGACAACGCGCAGGGCATCGCCGAGATGTCCGGTGATGTCACGGGTGCCGGTGCGCAGGTCCTGACCGACCTGGACGCCGTCGGCAACACAACCAAGGCCATCACCAAGGGCATCGCCATCGCCACCGCCGTTCTGGCGGCGTCGGCGCTCTTCGGCTCGTACCGCGACGCGATCGCCATGGCGGTCGACGACGTGGGGGCCAAGGCCGGTGCGATGACGCTCAGTCTGGACATCTCGCAGCCCAACAACCTGGTGGGCCTGATCCTCGGTGCCGCGGTCGTCTTCCTCTTCTCCGGGCTCGCGATCAACGCGGTGTCGCGGTCCGCCGGGTCCGTGGTCTACGAGGTGCGGCGGCAGTTCCGCGAGCACCCCGGGATCATGGACCACAGCGAGAAGCCGGAGTACGGGCGTGTCGTCGACATCTGCACCAAGGACGCCCTGCGCGAGCTCGCCACACCCGGTCTGCTGGCCGTTCTGGCGCCGATCGCCGTCGGCTTCACGCTCGGTGTCGGAGCGCTCGGTTCGTATCTCGCGGGTGCCATCGGGACAGGCACTCTGATGGCGGTCTTCCTCGCCAACTCCGGTGGCGCGTGGGACAACGCCAAGAAGCTCGTCGAGGACGGCCATCACGGCGGCAAGGGCAGCGAGGCCCATGCCGCGACCGTCATCGGCGACACGGTCGGCGACCCGTTCAAGGACACGGCGGGGCCGGCGATCAACCCCCTGCTCAAGGTGATGAACCTGGTCGCCCTGCTCATCGCCCCAGCGGTGGTGCAGTTCAGCTACGGGCAGGACGCGAGCGTCGGCGTGCGGGCGCTGGTGGCGGCGCTCGCCCTCGGGGTCATCGTCGGCGCGGTCTATGCCTCCAAGCGGCGCGGAATCGCCGTGGGCGACGAGGATCCGGGCGACGGGGACGGAGGCAGGGACGGTGACGGGAACAGGCCGGCCAAGTCGCCCGGCCAGGCAGCCGTTTCGTGAGCCGATGGCCCGGGCGGGGCGGTGACATGTAGTCGCCCCCGGCTCAATGACCGGGCGGTCGGCGCATTCTGATGCGCCGTCCGCCCGATCGCATCTCGGGCCCGGCGCCGTCCTCGGCTGAGCCGCCCGATCCGTGCGCCGTACGTGTGCTTGCCCGTGAGTGTGTTTCCGACCGACGGAGGGCTGTGTGGGTGAGTTGTATCTCCCTTGTTTCCCTTGGTGCAAATGGCTACAAAAGGCCACTCATCGGACGTCCGGCATCCGGATGGAGTGCGCTCGCCGTGTAAGTTCCGGGGCCGAGAGCCTTGGAAGGGACCGATCCGGTGAACAAGAAGCTTGCGGCCGCGCTGTCCGGCGGCGCGGTACTGGTACTTACGCTGTCGGGCTGCAGCGGCGACGACAACAGCGACAAGGTGAACGACTGGGCCAAGAAGGTCTGTGACCAGGTCCAGCCCCAGCTCCAGAAGATCGCGAACGCCAACGCCGCCATCCAGCAGCAGACCGCGGACAACAGCAAGCCCGCCGACGTCCAGAAGACCGACTCGGCCGCCTTCCAGCAGATCTCGCAGGCGTACAAGGCGCTGGGCGCGGCAGTCGACTCCGCGGGCCCGCCGCCGGTCGACGGCGGTGAGACCACGCAGAAGAAGGCCGTGAAGGAGCTCGAAGCATCCTCCGCGGCGTACGCGAACCTTCAGAAGAAGATCGACGCCCTGGAGACGAAGGACCAGGCGAAGTTCGCCGACGGGCTCAAGGGCATCGCGGACGAGCTGAACAAGATCAGCACCAGTGGTGACGAGGCGTTGAAGAAGCTTCAGTCCGGCGAGGTCGGCACCGCCATGGCGAAGCAGAAGGGCTGCCAGAAGCCGACGGCATCGGTGCCGCCGAAGGCCGACACGTCGCCGTCCACGGCGCCTTCCGCCTCGCCCAGCAAGAAGGCGTGACCACGCGGCAGCAGCGTCGGCAACGGTTCCACGATGCGCGGTCGCCGCGACGCGCGGCCGTCGCGCCGGACGACGTGTCGGAGTGGCGGCCGTGCCGCATGGCGTGACGTACAAACGGCCCGGCCGCCCCGATGGGCGCCGGGCCGCTGCCGTTGTCAGTGGGAGCGGCCACAATGGGTGGGTGAGTACGACCAGCCTCCCCGTGCCCGACCGTTCGCCCCGGCTCCGCGAAGCCCTGCTTGCCGCCGCCTTCACCGCCGACGGGCTCCTCGACCTGCTCGGTGCGTCCGCCTACGCCGCGCTCGCCCGCAGCGAGACGGTCCCGGCGCTGCGTGCCACCCGGGGTGACGCTCCGCTGGACACGCTGGTGCGGCTGTTCCTGCTCCAGCACCCGGTGCCGTACGAGCGGGCCCGCGCCGCGCTCCCGCTGGCCGAGTGCGTCGAGGACGGCTGGGTGACCCACGCCGGCGACGAGGTCCGGGCCGCGGTCGACGTACGTCCGTACAGCGGGCCCGAGGGGCAGGACTGGTACATCGTCTCCGACCTGGGCTGTGCCGTCGGTGGCGCGGGCGGCATCGGCTCGCGGGAGGAGGGCGTGGTACTGGGCGTCGGCGGGGCGTCCACCACGCTCGCCGGGATCACCGTCCGTACCCCTGTCGCCTCCGCGCTCGACGTCGGCACGGGCTCCGGCATCCAGGCGCTGCACGCCTCGCAGCACGCCACCCGGGTCACGGCCACCGACCTCAACCCCCGTGCGCTGGACTTCACCCGGCTGACGCTCGCGCTGTCCGGAGTCGCCCCGGCCGAGCTTCGCCAGGGCTCGTTGTACGAGCCGGTCGGCGCCGAGACGTACGACCTGATCGTCTCCAACCCCCCGTTCGTCATCTCGCCCGGTGCCCGCCTCACCTACCGCGACGGCGGCATGGGCGGTGACGATCTCTGCCGGACCCTGGTGCAGCAGACCGGCGACCGGCTGAACGAGGGCGGATACGCCCACTTCCTCGCCAACTGGCAGCACGTCGAGGGCGAGGAGTGGCAGAGCCGGCTGAGTTCCTGGGTTCCGTACGGCTGCGACGCCTGGATCGTGCAGCGCGAGGTCCAGGACGTCACGCAGTACGCGGAGCTGTGGCTGCGCGACAGCGGCGATCACCGTACGGACCCCGCCGAGTACGCCGCGCGGTACGACGCCTGGCTGGACGAGTTCGAGGCCCGCAAGACCAAGGGCGTCGGCTTCGGGTGGATCACCCTGCGCAAGTCCGCCGCGGCCGCCGCCGGTAACCCGTCCGTCGTGATCGAGGAGTGGCCGCATGCGGTGGAGCAGCCGCTCGGACCGGCCGTCGAGGCCCATTTCGCCCGTCAGGACTACCTCCGCGAGCAGGACGACGCAGCACTCCTGGCCGGGCATTTCACCCTGGCCGCCGAGGTCGTGCAGGAGCAGGTCGGTCTGCCGGGCGCGGAGGACCCGGAGCACGTGGTGCTCCGTCAGAACCGGGGCATGCGACGCGCGACGAAGGTCGACGCCGTGGGCGCCGGCTTCGCGGGGGTGTGCGACGGCACGCTGCCGGCGGGCCGGATCCTGGACGCGATCGCCCAGTTGATGAACGAGGACCCGGTGCTGCTGCGCGACCGGACCCCGCAGGCGATCCGGCTGCTGGTCGAGGAGGGCTTCCTGGAGCCGGTTCCTTCGGCGGGCTGATGGCGCGGGTCCGGTCCGGCAGGACCGGTGGTGCGCCGGTCGTGCTCGGGGCCCTTGCTCGGGCTCCGTTCCTTCCCGGGTGCGTATCGCCGTACGTAAGGAAGGGCCCCACGATCAGCGGATTCGGGTTCGCCGTCGGCGGTGCGTCGTGGAGGGGGCGGATTCCGGATCAGGCGCCCGGCGGTGCCCGGCGGGGCGCCGGACGGAGCTGCGTGCGGAGTTGCGGACGGAGCCTCGGGGTGGCTTGTCGGCCGGTTCGTGGCGGGAGCCCCGCCGGCACCCCGGCCGGACGTCCGTCCCGCGGTCACGGGGCGGAGGCGGATGCGGGTGGAACCGGCCATTCACCCGGGGTTCGCATGGCCGACGTCCTGGGGTGGCAGCCTCCCCATGGCCGGACGGCACACGTCCCGGCTCGGCCAGGGACAGGGAGGCGTACGGCATGGAGAGCGGACCCGCAGTCTTCGCCGGATCGGCATTCGCACTGTTCGGTGCCGCGCTGCTGCTGTGGACGGGGGCGCGCGTGCTGCACCGCGCGCCGGTGGCGCACGGCGTGAGCCCCGTCGCCTCCGCCGCGCTCGCCACTGTGTTCGGCGTACTTTTTCTCGTCCTCGGCGTGTGGTGCTTCACCCGCATCTGATCCACCGCCCACCGGCCCGGCCGGAAACCCGCAGCGCACGGCAGGCAGTGGCGGGGAACACGCCCGGACCGCAGGCGGCCCGCCACCGGCGTCCGCAGCGCCGCCACAGCACCCGGAAACCCGCAGGCAGTGACCGTGCACACGGCGGTCCGGGCGGTCCGGGCGGCAGGAATGGCGGAAGTCGGGTTACCGTTCGAGTGGCCGTTGCGGGCTTTTGCCGTTTGACACGGGGGCGGGTTGTACCGTCACACTCCGCAGCGACAGCACCATCGGCAGCGTCATCGCGCTGCCCGGATGCCCACCGAGCGTCGACCGGAGAGAAGAGCGAAGTTGTCCCCGACCAGCGAGACCGCACAGGGCGGCCGCCGACTCGTCATCGTCGAGTCGCCTGCCAAGGCGAAGACGATCAAGGGCTACCTCGGCCCCGGATACGTCGTCGAGGCGAGCGTCGGGCACATCCGCGACCTGCCGAACGGCGCCGCAGAGGTACCGGACGAGTACACCGGCGAGGTCCGTCGGCTCGGCGTCGACGTCGAGCACGACTTCCAGCCCGTCTATGTCGTCAACGCGGACAAGAAAGCCCAGGTCAGGAAGCTCAAGCAGCTGCTGGCCGAGTCCGACGAACTCTTCCTCGCCACCGATGAGGACCGCGAGGGCGAAGCCATCGCGTGGCACCTGCAGGAAGTCCTGAAGCCCAAGGTCCCGGTCCACCGGATGGTCTTCCACGAGATCACCAAGGACGCGATCCGGGCCGCCGTCGCCAACCCGCGCGAGCTCAACCAGCGCATGGTCGACGCCCAGGAGACCCGCCGCATCCTCGACCGTCTCTACGGCTACGAGGTCTCGCCGGTCCTGTGGAAGAAGGTCATGCCGCGCCTGTCGGCCGGCCGTGTCCAGTCCGTGGCGACCCGTCTCGTCGTCGAGCGGGAGCGCGAGCGCATCGCCTTCCGCTCCGCCGAGTACTGGGACCTCACCGGCACCTTCGCCACCGGCCGCACCGGTGACGCCTCCGACCCGTCGAACCTCACCGCCCGGCTCAGCGCGGTCGACGGCCGCCGCATCGCCCAGGGCCGAGACTTCGGTCCGGACGGGCAGCTGAAGTCCGCCTCCGGCCAGGTGCTGCACCTGGACGAGACGAACGCCCGCGCCCTGGCCGCCGCGCTCGCCGACTCCTCGTTCGCCGTCCGGTCCGTCGAGTCGAAGCCGTACCGCCGCTCCCCGTACGCCCCGTTCCGCACGACGACCCTCCAGCAGGAGGCGAGCCGCAAGCTGGGCTTCGGGGCCAAGGCCACCATGCAGGTCGCGCAGAAGCTGTACGAGAACGGCTTCATCACCTATATGCGTACCGACTCCACGACCCTCTCGGACACCGCGGTCTCCGCGGCACGGGCGCAGGTCACCCAGCTCTACGGCGCCGACTACCTGCCGGACAAGCCGCGCACGTACGCCGGCAAGGTCAAGAACGCACAGGAGGCGCACGAGGCGATCCGCCCCTCCGGCGACCGCTTCCGCACCCCCGCCGAGACCGGCCTCACCGGCGACCAGTTCCGGCTCTACGAGCTGATCTGGAAGCGGACCGTCGCCTCCCAGATGAAGGACGCGGTCGGCAACTCCGTCACCGTCAAGATCGGCGGCCGGGCGAGCGACGGCCGGGACGCCGAGTTCTCCGCGTCCGGCAAGACGATCACCTTCCACGGCTTCATGAAGGCGTACGTCGAGGGTGCCGACGACCCGAACGCCGAGCTCGACGACCGTGAGCGGCGCCTGCCGCAGGTCGCCGAGGGCGACGCGCTGTCCGCCGAGGAGATCTCGGTCGACGGCCACGCCACCAAGCCGCCGGCCCGCTACACCGAGGCCTCGCTGGTCAAGGAGCTCGAAGAGCGCGAGATCGGCCGCCCGTCGACGTACGCGTCGATCATCGGCACGATCCTGGACCGCGGATACGTCTTCAAGAAGGGCACGGCGCTCGTCCCGTCGTTCCTCTCCTTCGCCGTGGTCAATCTGCTGGAGAAGCACTTCGGCCGGCTCGTGGACTACGACTTCACCGCGAAGATGGAGGACGACCTCGACCGCATCGCGCGCGGTGAGGCCCAGTCCGTGCCGTGGCTCAAGCGCTTCTACTTCGGTGCGGGCGACGACACGGCCGGTGCGGGCTCGGCCTCCGACGCGGGCAACGGCGACGGCGACCACCTCGGCGGTCTGAAGGAGCTCGTCACCGACCTCGGTGCGATCGACGCCCGCGAGATCTCCTCGTTCCCCGTCGGCAACGACATCAAGCTCCGGGTGGGCCGCTACGGCCCGTACATCGAGCGCGGTGAGAAGGACGCCGAGGGCCACCAGCGCGCGGACGTCCCGGAGGACCTGGCGCCCGACGAGCTGTCCGTCGAGTACGCGGAGGAGCTGCTGGCCAAGCCGAGCGGCGACTTCGAGCTCGGCGCGGACCCGGTCACCGGGCACCAGATCATCGCCAAGGACGGGCGCTACGGCCCGTACGTCACCGAGGTGCTGCCCGAGGGCACCCCGAAGACCGGCAAGAACGCGGTGAAGCCGCGGACCGCCTCGCTCTTCAAGTCCATGTCCCTGGACACGGTGACGCTGGCCGACGCGCTCAAGCTGATGTCGCTGCCGCGCGTCGTCGGCGAGGACGCCGAGGGTGTCGAGATCACCGCGCAGAACGGCCGCTACGGCCCGTACCTGAAGAAGGGCACGGACTCGCGGTCGCTCACCTCCGAGGACCAGCTCTTCGACATCACGCTCGAAGAGGCCCTCACGATCTACGCCCAGCCCAAGCAGCGCGGCCGGGCCGCGGCCAAGCCGCCGCTGAAGGAGCTGGGGACGGACCCGGTGAGCGGGGCTCCGGTCGTGGTCAAGGACGGCCGCTTCGGCGCGTACGTCACCGACGGCGAGACCAACGCGACGCTGCGCACCGCCGACAGCGTCGAGGACATCACGCCGGAGCGCGGCTACGAGCTGCTCGCCGAGAAGCGTGCCAAGGGACCCGCCAAGAAGAAGACGGCGAAGAAGGCCCCGGCCAAGAAGGCGACCGCGAAGAAGACGGCCGCCAAGAAGACCACGGCGACCGCCAAGAAGACGGCGGCGAAGAAGACGACGGCGACCGCGAAGAAGACGACGACCGCCGCCAAGAAGGCGACCGCGGCGAAGAAGGCCACCGCGGCGTCCGTGGAGGACTGAACCGAGCGGTAGGGCCGAAGCGTCCCGGGGGGCCGGATTTTCCGGCCCCTTCGGCGTTCGCACGGGTTTCCGGCGGGGCGGGCCGGAAGTACCGGGACGGCTCGGGCGCCCATATGTTCGGACGGGGCCCCCGGGGACCCCGCCGCTCCGGATAGGCTGGGCGGATGACGCGAGCCGAGCAGCCAACGGTCGTGAGCCCCACCTCCGACACACTTGCCGCAGACTCACGCGAGCGCGCCGTACGAGCCCTGTTGCGTGTTCCCCCGCTGAAGCGGTTGTGGAGCGCGCAGCTCGTCGGCAGTACCGGCGATGCCCTCGCCCTTCTCGTGCTGGTGCTGATGTCGCTGCAAGCGGCGGTCCTTGAGGGCTCATTCGGGACCGGGTACCGAGGCGCGGCCTTTGCCGTCGCCGCGGTGTTCGGTGCCCGGATCCTTGCCACCCTGCTCTTCGGAGCCGTACTCCTGGGGCCGCTGACGACGCTCACCGCGCCCGGCGGACCGCTGGACCGGCGGTGGCTGATGATCGGGACGGCCGGGCTGCGGCTCGCGCTGCTGGTCGTCGCGCCGCTGTGGATCGACTGGATGCCCGACAAGGCACTCATGATGATCCTCATCACCGTCTTCGTCGTCGGCGCGGCCGAGCGCCTGTGGACGGTCGCCAAGGACGGCGCCGCCCCCGCACTGCTGCCCGCCCCGCCCCCCGAGGGCGCGACGGTACGCCCGCTGCCCGACCACCTCGACGCACTGCGCCGGCTCTCCGTCCGGACCGACTTCGCCGCGATCCCGCTGGCGGCGGCCGCACTGCTGATCGCCACCCTCATCGGCAACCTGCTGGGCTCGGGCCTGGAATGGTTCTCGATCCACCAGGCAGCCCTCGGCTCGTACGTCGCTGCCGGGCTCTTCTCGGCGTCGATCTCCATCCTGTACTTCCTGGAACTGCCCGGTACGCAGACCCCGCGCCCGCGCTCGCCGCTGGAGGGCCTGCGACGGCCGTCGACCGGCAGCGGACCCGACAGGGGCCGCACCGGATCCGTCCCGCTGGTCGTCGGAGCGTCGGCCGCCGTCGCCGGAGCCATCGCCGCGGCCGCCGCCGTCTCGGTGCTGCACGCCGCCGACCTGGGCGGCGGACCCGCCACCTTCGCACTGCTGATCCTCGGCCTGACCGGCGCCACCGGGGTCGGCATCCGGACCGCGGAGAAGGTGCTGCCCACCCTGTCGCGGCGCCGGCTGCTCTCGCTGGCCACCGCCGTCACCGGCCTCGCACTGCTCGCCATGGGCCTCGTGCCGGACACGGCGACCGTGCTGATGATCGCGGTGCTCGCCGGTTACGCCGCGGGCGTCGCCGCACACACCGGTCATGTCCTGGTCGACCAGGAGACCGAGGAGTTCCGCCGGGCCAGGACCACCGAGCACCTCCAGGCCGTCGTACGGGTCCTCATCGCGCTCGGCGCGCTCGCGGGCCCGCTGCTGGCTGCCGCGATCGGCGCCCACCGGCTGGGCTCGGGCGACTTCGCCTTCGAGCACGGTGGAGCGGCCTTCACGCTGATGCTGATCGGCGCGCTGCTGCTGCCGGTCGCCGTGATCGTCCTCGCAAAGACGGACGACCGCTCCGGAGTGCCACTGCGCCGCGATCTGCGCGAGGCGCTGCGCGGCGGCGACCCGGCGGTCGCCCCCGCCGCGACCGGCTTCTTCATCGCTCTGGAGGGCGGCGACGGCGCGGGCAAGTCCACCCAGGTCGATGCGCTCGCCGACTGGATCCGCGCCAAGGGCCACGAGGTCGTCGTCACCCGTGAGCCGGGCGCGACGCCGGTCGGCAAGCGGCTGCGCTCGATCCTGCTCGACGTCTCGTCGGCCGGGCTCTCCAACCGGGCCGAGGCGCTGCTGTACGCCGCCGACCGCGCCGAGCACGTCGACTCGGTCGTCCGTCCGGCGCTGGAGCGGGGTGCGATCGTCATCTCCGACCGCTACATCGACTCGTCCGTCGCCTACCAGGGCGCGGGCCGCGACCTCTCCCCGACCGAGATCGCCCGGATCTCGCGCTGGGCCACGAGCGGCCTCGTCCCGCACCTGACGGTGCTGCTGGACGTCGACCCTGAGACCGCCCGGGAACGGTTCACCGAGGCCCCCGACCGGCTGGAGTCCGAGCCGCCGGAGTTCCACGCCCGGGTCCGGTCCGGCTTCCTGACGCTGGCCGCGGCCGACCCGACCCGCTACCTGGTCGTGGACGCGGGCCAGGCCCCGGAGTCGATCACCACGGTCGTACGGCACCGTCTGGACCAGCTCCTTCCGCTCTCGGAGGCCGAGATCAAGGCCCAGGAGGAGGCGCGCAAGGCCGCCGAGGAGGAGGCCAGGCGCAAGGCCGAGGAAGAGGCGGCCCGCAAGGCCGAGGAGGAGCGGCTGGAGCGCGAGCGGCAGGAACAGCTCGCCAAGCTCCGTGCCGAGGAGGAGGAGCGCAAGGCCCGCGAGCTGGAGGAAGCACGCCGGCGCGAGGCCGAACGGCAGGCGGAGGAGGCCCGGCAGCGGGCCGAGGAAGCGCGCCGGGTGGCCGAGGAGGAGCGGGTCCGGCGGGAGGCCGAGGAGGCTGCCCGTGAGGCCGAGCAGGCCAGGCTGCGCAGGCAGGCCGAGGAGGAGGCGCGGCTGCGCAAGGAGGCCGAGGCGCTGCGGCTGGAGAAGCAGCGCAAGGCCGAAGAGGCGCTGCTGCGCGCCGAGGAGGCCCGCAGGCGTGCGGAGGCCGAGGCCGCCGCGGCGGCGGCGGAGAAGGCTCGTGCGGAGGCCGCTGCGGCCGCGTCCGTGCCGGAGAACGAGATCACGGTGCCGACGCCGATCGTCAACCCGAACGACGTGACGCAGCAGGTGCCCGCCCCGGACAGCTCGACCTCGTCCTCCTCCGATGAGGCCGAGACGGCGATGATCCCCAAGATCCACGACTGGTCCGGCCGTGCAGGCGGCTCCGGTGCGCCGGGTGCCGCCGACGAGACGACGGTTCTTCCCCCGGTACGGGAGACGAATCCGGCGGACCGTATTCCGCGGGGCATCTTCCGCGACGAGCGCCCGGCGAACTCCGCGCCGGAGAGCGAGAACGAGCGCACCCGCGAGCTTCCGCAGGTCGGCGGCTGGGAGGACCAGCAGCATCCGGAGCAGCGGGAGCGCTCCGGCCGACGGCCTCGTCCCGACTGGGCCGAGGAGACCCCGTTGGACGACCTGCCGACGCTGGCGGACGAGCTGCTGGGCGATCACCGCGACCAGCCGGACGACGAGGGCTCGGGCCGCTCGGGCCGGGGACGCCGCCCGCGCCGCTGATCCGTGCCGGCTGCCGGGGGGGGCGGGCCCCCCCCCCCCCCGGCCGCCATGTTGGGGGGATTGGGAGAGCCCGGCCCCCCCCAGGGAGGACCGTACGGGCCTACCGGTAGGCACACAGACCCCGGCAACAACAAG
>NZ_JBIWKI010000030.1:0-90091 GCF_044765565.1 Streptomyces sp. NPDC102437
AGGCCCTGCTTTCATTCCCCGGCCACGAGCCGATCACTCAACCGGGCACCCAAGTTCGACCCGCAACCGAACCTCTCGGTACGACAACGGCTTCTAAGGTTCCCTGACGTGCTCAGACGACGTCCGCAGTTGTTGTGGTTGCTGGTCCCCTACATGCTCTACCTGGGGGTGCTGCCGCTCGTGAACCGGGTCCACCCGGTGATCCTCGGGCTGCCGTTCCTCTTCGTGTGGCTGCTCGGGGCGACCCTGCTGACCCCCGTCGCCGTATGGCTGACCCGGCGGGGGGACCGCCGGTGAACGCCACCGTCGCGACCTGCGTCTTCGCGGTCTTCATGGTCGCCACCGTCGCCCTCGGGCTGCTCGCGACGCGCGGGCGGCGGAAGGGGACCGGCGAGGGCGGCGGGCTCGCCGAGTGGTCCGTGGGCGGGCGCAGCCTCGGGACCGTCTTCATCTGGGTGCTGATGGCCGGCGAGGGCTACACCAGCTTCAGCTACCTGGGCGCCGCGGGCTGGGGCTACAACTACGGGGCGCCGGTGCTCTACGTGGTGGCGTACATGTCCTGCGGGTACGCCATCGGCTACGTCGTCGGGCCGATGCTCTGGGCGTACGCGCGCAAGCACGGACTCGTCGGGATCACCGACATGGTGGCGCACCGCTTCGGCCGGCCCTGGCTCGGCGCGCTCGTCGCCGTCCTCGCGACCGTGTTCCTGCTGCCGTACATCCAGCTCCAGATCACCGGCATGGGCGTGGTCGTCTCGACCATCTCCTACGGTGCCATCAGCCTGAACCAGGCCTACTTCATCGCCTTCGCCGTCACCACCGGCTTCGTCGTGGTGAGCGGGCTGCGCGGCAGCGCGTGGGTGTCCGTGCTCAAGGACGTCCTCGTGATCGCGACGCTCGGCTTCCTCGCCATCTACGTTCCGATGCACTACTTCGACGGGTACGGGCCCTTCCTCGACCGGATCGTCACCGAGAAGAGCGAGTGGCTGACCTTCCCCGGGCACGGGGACAGCGGGCTCGGACAGGCATGGTTCATCACCACCTCGTTCCTCAACTCGCTCACCGTGGTGATCTTCCCGACGACCGTCGCGGGCTACCTCGGCGCGAAGAACGCCGACGTGCTGCGCCGCAACGCGATGCTGCTGCCCGCCTACAACGTGCTGCTCTTCGTGCCGATGCTGCTCGGCCTTGCGGCCCTCTTCGTCGTGCCGGGGCTCGTCGGCGCCGAGTCCAACCTGGCCCTCTTCAAGCTGGTCGTGGACTCGCTGCCGGCCTGGGCGGTCGGCGTCATCGGGGTGGCGGCGGCTCTCTCCTCGATCGTGCCGATGGCCGTCTTCATGCTGGTCATCGGCACGATGTGGGGACGCAGCGTGCTCTCGCTCGTACCGCGCTGGGAGCGGCGGCAGAAGGGTGCCGCGCAGACCGTCGTGGTGGTGGCGGGCGTGATCGCGCTGGTGCTCACGTACACCGCGCCGAACACCCTGGTGCGGCTCTCCCTCATTTCGTACGAGGGAATGGCGCAGCTGCTTCCCATGGTGCTGCTGGGGCTGATGTGGCGGCGGCTGACCCTGCTCGGGGCGATGAGCGGGCTGGTCGTCGGTGTGGGTGTGGTGTGCGGGTTCGTGTTCACGGAGAACGATCCGGTGTGGGGGGTGAACGCGGGCATCGTCGCGCTCGGCGCCAACCTCGCCGTCGCGCTCGCGGTGACGTACGCGGGGCCGCGCGAACACGATGACCGGCCGGACGAGGAGGTGCTCGCGCGGGACGAGATCGAGGTCCCGGAACAGGAGGCGGAACCCGACGGGGCTCCGGCGGGGACCAGTCACTGACCGGCCACTGACCGACCGCTCACCGGCCATTGGCCTACCTCGGACGGTCAGGTGCGCCGGACCCATCGTGTATAACGGCTGGAGAGCATAAAGCGCGCGTCTGTGCGAATGGCACGGGCGCGCGGAACCGGCCGACCGGCCGCGAGCGGAAGAAGGGAGGGGCCGATGAGCGGCGACACCAGCCGTCTGCGCAGTGGCCTCGCCCGGCTGCTCCGCCCCGCCGGACTGCTGCTCTTCCTCATCACCGAGGTCCTCCTCGCCGAGGGCGGCAGCCTCTCCGCCGCGGTCGCGCTCGCCGCTACCGCCGCCGCCGGTTCCGCGCTCGCCGTCGCCTCGGTCATCAGCGCCCGCTGTGCCGCCCCGGTGCCCCGCACCCGGGTCCGCACCGCCATCCGCGACCGGGAGAATCGCACCGCGTTCCTGCCGCAGCGGGATCCGGACGCCAAGGGGCGCCGGCGCCCCCGAGCCCCCGGCCGTGCCCTTCCGACGGCCGCGTAGGGGCTCGCAGCAGCAGCCACTTCCCCGGTAGGTGCGCCATGGGCGCCCCACGCGGTTCGTCATGCCGAGTCCGTTTCTGCTCCCGGCACGACGAGACCCCCGGAGGGCTCACTCATGTCCGTCTTCATGTCCGCATTCGCCGACCTGGTCGGCGCGCTCGCCGATGCGCTGCACCCGCTCTTCCAGACCGCGTCCACCGCCGCCGCCATCGTGCTGTTCACCGCACTCGTACGGCTCGCCGTGCACCCCCTGTCCCGGGCGGCGGCGCGGGGACAGAAGGCCCGCACCAGGCTCCAGCCGCAGATCGCCGAACTGCGCAAGAAGCACGGCAAGAACCCCGAGCGCATGCAGAAGGCGCTCATGGAACTGCACAAGGAGGAGAAGGTCTCGCCGCTCTCCGGCTGCCTGCCCAGCCTGTTGCAGATGCCCGCCTTCTTCCTGCTCTACCACCTCTTCTCCAGCCAGAACATCGGCGGCGACCCCAACGAGCTCCTCGGCCACCAGCTCTTCGACGCACCGCTCGGCGAGCGGTGGCAGGACGCACTCGCGCACGGCGGGCTCTTCGGCGCGCAGGGCCTGGTCTACCTCGGGCTGTTCGCGATCGTCGCCGTCGTGGCCACGTTCAACTACCGGCGGACGAAGCGGCAGATGGCCGCCAACCCGGTCACCCCGGCCGCCGGCCCCGACGGGCAGCCGGTGCCCGGCATGGGCGCGATGACGAAGCTGATGCCGCTGATGTCGTTCGCCACCCTCTTCACCGTGGCCGTGGTGCCGCTCGCCGCCGCGCTGTACGTCGTCACCAGCACCACCTGGACCGCGATCGAGCGGGCCGTCCTGTACCGCGACATGCCGGCCGCCGGGGCCGCCATGGCCACCGCGGCGTAATCGGGGCGGCGGTTGCACCGGTCCAGTGTGTGAACAGGGTCTTGCGGAGTGATCGGACGTCTTGGACGATCGGACAAGCCTGCGGTGGCCGCCACCCATCCGACGGGCCCGATCTCGAACAAGGGGAGAAAGACCGTTGAAGCTGCTTCGTGTGGGTACGGCAGGCGCTGAACGACCGGCGCTGCTGGACGGGAACGGAACCCTGCGCGACCTGTCGGGAATAGTCACCGATATCGACAGTGCCCTGCTCGCCGACGAGTCGGCGCTCGCCCGGGTACGGGCCGCCGCGGCCGCGCCCGGCGAGCTGCCCGTGCTCGACGCCGAGGGGCTGCGGGTCGGCCCGCCGCTCGCCCGGATCGGCAAGATCGTGTGCATCGGGCTGAACTACCACGACCACGCCACCGAGACGGGCGCGGCGATACCCGCCGAGCCGATCCTGTTCTTCAAGGCGCCGGACACCGTCGTCGGGCCCGAGGACACGGTGCTGGTGCCGCGCGGCAGCGTGAAGACCGACTGGGAGGTCGAGCTCGCGGTCGTCATCGGGCGCACCGCCCGCTACCTGGAATCCGCCGAGGAGGGGCTCGCGCACGTCGCCGGGTACGCGACCTCGCACGACGTCTCCGAGCGCGAGTTCCAGATCGAGCGCGGGGGCACCTGGGACAAGGGCAAGAACTGCGAGACGTTCAATCCGCTGGGGCCCTGGCTGGTGACGGCGGACGAGGTCGCCGACCCGCAGGCGCTGCCGCTGAAGCTCTGGGTCAACGGCGAGCTGAAGCAGGACGGCACCACGGCCGACCAGATCTTCCCGGTGGGTGAGGTGGTCCGGTACCTGAGCCACTTCATGACGCTCTATCCGGGTGACGTGATCAACACCGGGACGCCGGCCGGGGTCGCCCTCGGCCAGCCGGAGCCCAAGCCGTATCTGCGGGCGGGTGACGTCGTGGAGCTGGAGATCACCGGGCTGGGACGGCAGCGGCAGGAGCTCAAGGACGCGTAACGGGTGCGCGGGGACGGGGCGGGGCCCGGTGTGCGGTGCGGTGCGGTCGCCGGGCTGGGCCGCCGGTGGCCGTGCTGCCCCCGCGTCCCAGCCCCCGCGTCCTTGCCGTAGCCCCGCCGCGTTCTCGCCGCGTCTTCCGTTGCGCGGCTGCCGTTACGAGAGGTTCACGGTGACGCCCTCGCTCGCCGAGCGGCGGGCCGCCTCCAGGACATCCAGGGCCGCCGCCGCCTGAAGGGCGGTCACCGGGTTCTCGCCCTTGCGGCGCAGCGCCGCGGTGACCGCCGCGTAGTACGCCGGATAGTCGCCGGGCAGCGTGCGGACCGGGGTGCCGCCGCCCGTCAGCGGGGACTCGCCCGAGCCGATCCGGCCCCACAGTTCCTCGGGCTCCTCGCCCCACGGCCGGTCCGCCGCAGGACGCAGCCCCGCGCGCAGGTCGGCCTCCTGCGGGTCGAGACCGTACTTCACATAGCCGGCACTCCGGCCGAGCACGCGAAAGCGCGGGCCGAGCTGGGCCGTCGTGGCACTGACGTACAGATGCGAGCGCACCCCGTTCACATGGGTGATCGCGATGAACGTGTCGTCGTCGGCGGCGGCGCCCGGACGGCGTACGTCGGACTCCGCGTACACCAGCGCCGCCGGTCCGAACAGGGTGAGCGCCTGGTCGACGACATGGCTGCCCAGGTCGTACAGCAGCCCGCCGATCTCCTGCGGGTCACCCGACTCGCGCCACCCGCCCTTCGGCTGCGGGCGCCACCGCTCGAAGCGCGACTCGAAGCGCTGTACGTCGCCCAGCGCACCGTCCGCGAGCAGGCGGGCGAGAGTGCGGAAGTCGTTGTCCCAGCGGCGGTTCTGGAAGACCGAGAGCAGCTGCCCGCGCTCCTCGGCCAGAGCCGCGAGCCCCCGCGCCTCGGCCGCCGTACCGGCGACCGGCTTGTCCACGACGACCGGCAGACCGGCCTCCAGCGCGGCGGTCGCGATCGGGACATGGGTCTTGTTCGGGGAGGCGATCACGATCAGATCGAGCGCGTCGGGGCCGTCCGCCCGCTTCCACAGCTCCTGCGGCGACGCGGCGAACCGTACGCCGGGGAACTCGGCGCGCGCCTGCGCCCGTCGCTCCTCGTTCGAGGTGACGATCGTGTCGAGGACGAGACCGTCGGTCGCGGCGATCAGCGGGGCGTGGAAGACGCAACCCGCCAGACCGTAGCCCACGAGCCCGACCCGCAGCGGGGTCTCGGACGGTCCGGGCGTCTCATGAGTCGCGTTGCCACTCGTGCCAGTCATGCCAGTCATGTCCGCCACTTAAGCAACGCTGTTGCCATAGTGCAAGCGGCGGCGACAATGGTGCCGTGAACAGGAGCAATAGCGGCGCGAACCTGCCGACGCTGCGCAGCCACAACGCGGCGCTGGTGCTGAACCTGCTGCGGGCGGCGGGCGAGCGCGGCATCAGCCGGCTCGAACTCGCCGAGCGCACGGGGCTGACGCCTCAGGCCGTCAGCAAGATCACCGCCCGGCTGCGGGCCGAGGGCCTGGCGGCCGGGGCCGGCCACCGGGCCTCCACCGGCGGCAAGCCGCGCACCGTGCTGCGACTGGTGCCGGACGCCGGGTACGCGGTCGGCCTGCACCTGGACCGTGACGAGCTGACGGTGGTGCTCGTCGACCTGTCCGGCGCGGTCGCCGCGAGCCGCAACGCCCCGCTGGACCTCGGCGCCCCGGCGGACGAGGTGCTCGCGGCGGCGGCGGACGCGGTGACCGCGGTGCGGTGCGGGGGCCAGGGGCCGGGGGAGCGGCAGGTGCTCGGGGTCGGCGTCGCGGTGCCGGGCCCGCTCGACCACCGTGACGGGGTGCTGCACCGCGTCACGGGGTTCCCGCAGTGGGACGGCTATCCGCTGCGGGACGCGCTCGCGGTACGGACCGGGCTGCCCGTGGTCGTCGACAAGGACACCAACGCCGCCGCCCTCGGGCTCGCCCTGCGGGCGGCGGGTGACGGCGGCGACTTCGTTTACCTGCACCTCGGGACCGGGCTCGGGGCCGGGCTGGTCCTCGGTGGGGCGCTGCATCGCGGGGCCCGGACCGCGGCCGGCGAGTTCGGGCACCAGACCGTCCAGCTGGACGGTCCGGTCTGCGGCTGCGGGGGGCGCGGCTGCATCGAGGCGCTCTGTCTCGCCGCGGTCGCCCGGGGGGACGCCGCGGAGGCCGCCAGGGTGCTGGGGACCGGCGCCGCCAACCTCGTCGGGCTGCTCGACATCGACCGGGTGGTGCTCGGCGGCCGTACGGTGGCCGCCGATCCCGACACCTACGTACGGGGCGTCCGGGCCGTGATCGACGAGCGCGCCGGGCTGGGCGGCATCGACGCCCCGGTGCCGGTCACCGCCGCGGGAGGGGGCGACCGGCCGGTCGCGGAAGGGGCCGCCCAGCTGATCCTGGCCCCGCTCTTCGGGCGGGCCGGCGGCGCGTGAGCGGCGTGAGCGCGGCCTGAGCGGGCGCGGAGGCGCGGGGCGGGGGCGGCGGGGTGAGGGCGGGGCGGCTGGGCCGGCCGGGCGGAATCCGGGGGCCGGCCGGGCGGTCCCTCGGCATGTCGGAGCGAGCCGTCTCGCGCGTGCGTGGCAGCGTCGCGGCCCAGAACCGGTGAACTCCGGCGCACGGGGTGAGCCGACCGTTTCGCGAGCAGCGAAGGATGGTCCCCCAGATGTCCCCCACCCCGCCCACGGCCGGACAGCCTTCCAGGGCCGCCGCACCGGCCGGATCGACACCGGGCCGCGTACCGGGTTCGACGCCCGGCCGCGTCGCCGACTCCATCCCCGCCGCCGGCCCCGTGTCGGTCCCGACCGCCAGTCCCACGGCCATCCCCCTGGCCGCGGCCACGTCCATCCCGGTGTTCACCGCCCACGCGCGCCCTCCCTCGCCCTCACCCCCTCCGTCCCCCGGGCGGACCCGGCACGGATTCGCGCTCGGGCTGGTCGCGGCGAGCGTCGTCCTCGGCGGCACATCCGTCGCACCCGCCTCGGCCGCGTCCTCGGCCACCCCGGTCTCGCCGCCCGGCGCCACCACTGCCGACCAGCAGCCCGCCTGCGGTGATCCTGAGGCGAAGGACTTCCCGATCAGCACCCGCATCCACGGGGGCCCGGACACGTACGTGTCCGGCGGCGGCTACGGAACCTGGTTCCTGGACCTGACCAACACCACGACCGAGTCGTGCCGGGGCATCCACCCCGTGCTCGTCCTCACCGACGAGGACCGCAGGGTGACCGCCGACCAGATCCAGCTGAAGTTCTCGGAGCAGGGCAGTCCCGGCACGGAACACCGCGTCACCTGGGAGACCACCGACCAGGACGAGCACATCGGCGTCTTCGGCGGCGAGGGCGGCGACTCCTTCGACGGCTTCACCGTCCCGGCGGGCCGCACCGTCACCGTCGAGGTCCGGATGGCGTTCACCTCCGACACCAGCCCCGGCCGGATGACCGCCAACGCCGCCATCGTCCAGCGCCAGCGCGCGGTGAGCGGCACGGCCGGCAAGTCGGGCAAGGACGACGGGGCCTGGGTCGGCCAGTCCGAGGACTACCCCTTCACTGTTGTCGTCGACGAGAGCGACGGCGACGGCGCAGAGACCGCCGATACCGATGAGATGACCGAAACTGATGAGATGGCCGGGACCACCGAGACCGGCGAGACACCCGCGACCGGTGAGGTCGGCGGTACCGGAGACGCCTCGCGCGAGCCCCGGCCGGCCGGACCCGGCCGCACCCCGGAACAGAGCGGCCGCCCGGAGCTGGCCGCGACCGGCCCGGGCAGCGTCCCCGCGGCCGGTATCACCGTCACCGGGTTCCTGATCGGTGGCGGGGCGATGGTGATCAGGGCCCGGCGACCGCGCCGCGCGAACCCCTGAACCCAGGGCTCACGCCCCCGCGCCCCGAACCCAAGCCCCCGGGCCGGCCGCCCCCGAACCCAGGTCCTGGACCCCCGAGCCGCCTGAACCGAACTTCCCGTGCCCGGACGTTCACCGTTGTTCATGTCCGTCTGCCACCATCGGGCCGTGGACTACCCGCACGACCAGGCACCTGGCGCACCCATCCGTTCCGGCATCCCGGAGCACGGCCGTATTCCCAAGTACTACGCGGTCAAGGCCCATGTCTCCGTCCTCATAGAGGAGTTGGGCGAGGGCGGCATGCTGCCCACCGAACGCGATCTGGCCGAACGCTACGAGGTCTCGCGCGAGACGGTGCGCCAGGCGCTGCGGGAACTTCTGCTGGAAGGGCGGCTCGCCCGCCAGGGGCGCGGCACCGTCGTCGCGGGCCCCAAGCTGGAGCAGCCACTCTCGCTGGCGAGTTACACCGAAGGCGTACGCCGCCAGGGCCGCACGCCGGGCCGTCACCTCATCGGGCTGGAGCGGTTCCCCTGCCCCGAGGCGCTCGCCGCCGACATCGGGGTGGAGCGCGGCGAGCCGGTCTGGCACCTGGAGCGGGTGCTGCTCGCCGACGACGACCGGGTCGGGCTGGAGAGCACATACGTCTCCGTCGCCCGCGTACCGGATCTGGCCACCGGGTTCGACCCCGACTCGTCCTTCTACGCCTACCTCCGCGACCGGCTCGGCATCCCCTTCGGCGATGCCGACGAGCGGATCGAGACGGTGCTCGCGACACCGCGCGAGGCGCTGCTCATCGGTACGCCGCCCGCACTGCCCATGCTGCTGATCCACCGGATCTCGCGCGACACCGCCGGGAAGCCGCTGGAGCGCGTAAGGACCCTCTACCGCGGCGACCGCTTCTCCTTCACCGCGCACCTGGGCCCGCAGGACGGCCGCTGAACAACCGCCCGCACACACGACCGACCGCGCAGCTCCGCGAATCGACTCATTTGGATAACGGGAACGTAACGGGTCTAGGCCAAGCTTGGGGTCCAGTTCACCGTCCCGTTGCCGTACGGATCCGTGCGGGCCACCCGCCCCGAGGAGCGTAGCCGTCGTGAGAGTCATCGTCGTAGGAGCCGGCGTGGTGGGAACCATGCACGCCTGGCACGCAGTGAACCGCGGCCACGAGGTCGTACAGATCGAGCGCGAGAGCGAGGCGCGCGGGGCATCGCTCCGCAATTTCGGACAGATATGGGTCAGCGGCCGGGCCGGCGGCGAGGAGCTGGAGACCGCGCTGCGCGCCCGTGAGCTCTGGGAGGGCATCGGGGCGCGGGTCCCGGACCTCGGCTTCCGGGCCTGCGGCTCGCTCACCCCGCTCCGCACCGAGCTGGAGGCCGCCGTCGCCGAGGCGGCCGTCGCCCGGCCCGACGCGGCGGCCCGCGGCTACAAGCTGCTCACGGCCGGCGAGGCCCGTGCGGTCAACCCCGCGCTGCGCGGGGACTTCACCGCCGCCCTGTGGTGCGAGCGGGACGCCGCGGTCGAGCCGCGCACCGCACAACTCGCGCTGAAGCGGGAGCTGTCGAGGTCCGGCAGGTACACCTTCCTCGGCGGCCGCGAGGTACGCGAGGTGGTGGGCACCGCCTCCGTCCGCGACGACCACGGCGACGTGCACACCGGCGACGCGGTGATCCTGGCCACCGGCGCCTGGCTCGGCGGGCTCGTCCGCGAGCTGGCCGGCCCCGATCTGCCGGTCCGCCGCGTCCGCCTCCAGATGATGCAGACCGACCCGCTCGGCGAGCCGCTCACCACCTCCGTCGCCGACGCGGACAGCTTCCGCTACTACCCGGCCTACCGGAGTGCGGCGCTGGACACCCTCAACGCCGAGCAGGCGCAGGCGCCCACCGCGGCGGCGCACCGGATGCAGCTGCTGATGGTGCAGCGCCGGGACGGCGGACTGACCATCGGCGACACCCACGAGTACGAGCACCCCTTCTCCTTCGACACCGTCGAGGAGCCGTACGAGCACCTCACCGGGGTCGTCGAGTCCTTCCTCGGCCGCCCGCTGCCGAGGATCCGCCACCGCTGGGCCGGGGTCTACGCCCAGTGCACCGACACCAGCCGGGTCGTCCATCGCCAGCAGGTGCGGGACGGCGTCTGGCTGGTCACCGGGCCGGGCGGCCGGGGCATGACCTGCTCGCCCGCCATCGCCGAAACGACCGCCGACGAACTGGGCTGGTGAAGAAGTTGAGCAACACCGAGAAGCTGAACCTGATCGTCCTCGACATGGCCGGCACCACCGTCGCCGACGGCGGCCTCGTCGAGCAGGCGTTCTCCGCCGCCGCCGAACGCCTCGGCGTCGAGCCCGGCTCCGCCGACCACGCCGAGAAGCTCGACTACGTGCGCGCCACCATGGGCGAGTCCAAGATCTCCGTCTTCCGGCACCTCTTCGGCGACGAGGACCGGGCCCAGCAGGCCAACACCGCCTTCGAGGAGGCGTACGGCGAACTCGTCGACGGCGGCCGCATCGCCTCGCTCCCCGGCGCCCGCGAAGCCATCGAACGGCTCAAGGACGAGGGCCGGACCGTGGTCCTGTCCACCGGATTCGCCCGCACCACCCAGGACGCGATCCTGGCCGCGCTCGGCTGGCAGGACCTGGTCGACCTCACCCTCTGCCCGGCCGACGCGGGCGGGCGCGGCCGCCCCCACCCGGACATGGTCCTCGCCGCCTTCCTGCGCACCGGCGCCGTCGACGGCGTCCAGCAGGTCGTCGTCGCGGGCGACACCTCGTACGACATGCTCAGCGGGGTGCGCTCCGGCGCCGGGATCGTCGCAGGGGTGCTCACCGGAGCCCACGGCAGGGACCAGCTGGCCCGCAACGGCGCCACGCATGTGCTCGGCTCGGTCGCCGAGCTCCCGGACCTGATCGCGCGGGCCGAGGCATGACCGGCGGAGAGCGGTCCGTCCGCAGCGGAATCAGGTTCGACCAGGTCAGCGTCGCGTACGGCGGGAACACCGTCCTCGACCGGCTCGATCTGACCGTCGAACCCGGCGAGGTCATGGCCCTGCTCGGCCCCTCCGGGTCCGGCAAGACCACCGCCCTGCGCGCCGTCGCCGGATTCGTGCGGCCCGCCTCGGGGCGGGTGTACCTCGGCGACCGCGATGTCACCGGGCTGCCGCCGCACAAGCGCGGCATCGGCATGGTCGTCCAGCAGTACGCCCTCTTCCCGCACATGCGGGTCCAGGACAACGTCGCCTTCGGCCTGAAGGCCCGCAAGGCCGCGAAGGACGGGATTCCCGAACGGGTCGCCGAGGCCCTCGAAATGGTCGGCATGGCCGCCTACGCCAAGCGCTATCCGCGCGAGCTCTCCGGCGGCCAGCAGCAGCGCGTGGCCATCGCCCGCGCGCTCGCCATCCGGCCCGGTGTCCTGCTTCTCGACGAACCGCTCTCCGCCCTCGACGCCCAGCTGCGCTCCGGAATGCTCGCTGAACTGGCGCGGCTGCACCGGGAGTTGCCGGACGTCTCCATTCTGTACGTCACCCATGACCAGGTCGAGGCGCTCACCCTCGCCGACCGGATCGCGGTCATGGACAAGGCGAGGCTCCAGGACTGCGGCACCCCGCAGGACCTGTACCGCCGCCCGCGCACCGAGTTCACCGCCTCGTTCGTCGGCAACGCGAACCTGCTGCCGGTCACCGTCGCCGACGGCACCGACACCGTCGACTTCGCCGGCCGCGCACTCGACGTACCGACCGGCGAGGTCTCCCGGGGCGCCACCGCCACCCTGTGCGTCCGGCCCCACCTGGTCGGGCTCGGCGACGGACCCAACGCGCTGGACGGCACCATCGCCGAGGTCCAGTGGCGCGGCTCCACCCACCGCCTGTACGTCGACGTCGACGGCCACCGGGTCAAGGCGGACCTGAAGGAGCTGCGCGAGACACCGGCGCTCGGCGACCGGGTCACGCTGCACTTCGCGGCCGAGGACGCGGTACTGCTGCCCGCCGGCGCGGCGCCGGGAGCCGGGGGAGGGGCCGATGGCTAGCACCGCGCAGTCCGTCGCACCGGTCATCGGCGGCACGACGGCCCCCCGCCGGCGCACCGGCGGGGGCAAGCAGCCGGACCTGTCCGGCCCGCAGGCCCCGGCCCGCGAGGCCCGCCGCGTCCCCCGTTTCGTCTGGGCGCTGCCGCCCGTCGCCGTCCTCGCGCTCGTCTTCCTCTACCCGCTGGCCCTCGTCGTCCAGCAGTCCGTCAGCCCGGACGAGGGCGGCACCTCGATCGCCCCGTACGGCGAGGTGTTCGCCTCCGGATCGTTCCGCTCGGCGCTGACCACCACCGTCTGGCTGGCGGTCGGCTCCACCGTCGGATGCCTGGTGCTGGGCTTCGTCCTGGCCATGGTCATCGCGTTCGTGCCGTTCCCCGGCGGCCGGGCGGTCGCCAAGTTCATCGACGTCTTCCTCTCCTTCCCGTCGTTCCTGATCACGCTCGCCCTGCTGTTCATCTACGGCAACGTCGGCATGGCCAACGGCGTCTGGACGGACCTCACCGGGGCGTCCAGTGGCCCCTTCGCCTTCCTCACCACCCCGTGGGGCGTGCTGCTCGCCGAGATCACCTACTTCACGCCCTTCGTGATGCGCCCGCTGCTCGCGGCGTTCTCGCAGCTCGACAGCGCGCAGCTGGAGGTGGCGTCCTCGCTGGGCGCGAAGCCGGCCCGGATCGTGGGGCAGGTGATCCTCCCCGAGGCGCTCCCCGCGCTCGCCGCCGGCGGCAGCCTCGTCCTCGTGATGTGCCTCAACGAGTTCGGCATCGTGCTGTTCACCGGCGCGAAGGGAGTCACGACCCTGCCGATGCTCGTCTACAGCAAGGCGATCCTGGAGTCCGACTACCCGGCGGCCTGTGTCGTCGCCGTCGTCAACATCGCGATCTCGGTCGGCCTCTACACCCTGTATCGGATGGTGAGCCGCCGTGTTGGTGCATAGCCGTACGGGGAAATGGGCCATCTGGGCCGTGTTCTTCGTGCTCTTCGTCCCGCTGTTCGCGGTGCCGCTGCTGGTCATCCTCGCCGCGTCGTTCACCACCAACTGGTCGGGCGCCTTCCCCTCCGGGCCGACCACCGAGCACTACGCGGCGGCGACCGGCGGCGATTCGCTCCAGGCGCTGACCACCAGCCTGATCACGGCCGTCAGTGCCAGCCTGCTCGCCCTGACCATCGGCTCCTGGGCCGCGCTGGCCGCCGCCTCGCTGCGCAGGCGCGGCAAGAGGTTCCTCGACGCGCTGTTCATGCTGCCGGTCGCCGTGCCATCGGTGGTCGTCGGGCTCGCCGTGCTCGTCGCGTTCAGCAAGCCGCCGATGCTGCTGAACGGGACGAGCTGGATCGTGATCCTGGCGCACACCATTCTTGTCACGGCGTTCGCCTATTCGTCGGTTTCGGCGGCAATAGTCCGTCTCGACCCGATGTACGAGCAGGCGGCGGCCAGTCTGGGCGCCCGCCCCGGCTACGTCCTGTGGCGCATCAAGCTGCCGCTCCTGCTGCCGTCCCTCACGGCGGCGGCGGGGCTCTGCTTCGCGCTGTCCATGGGCGAGTTGAGCGCCACGATGATGCTCTACCCGCCGGACTGGACACCGCTCCCGGTGCAGATCTTCGCGGCCACCGACCGTGGCTCGCTCTTCACCGGAGCGGCCGTCGCCGTGGTCCTGATGGGAACGACGCTGCTCGTGCTGCTCGGCGTCTCCCGGATCCGCACCAGGGCCTCGTACCGCTGACACGCGAACACCTCCCCGTACCGACCTCCGGCCGGCTTCCGGCCGACATCCAGGAGATACGACTGCCATGCGCAAGAACCACCTCAAGCCCATAGCCGCCGTCACCGGCTGCCTCACCCTCGCCGCCACCCTCTCCGCCTGCGGCGGCTCCTCGGCCGCCTCCGACGAGAAGGTCGTCACCGTCTACAGCGCCGACGGCCTCAAGGGCGAGAACGGCGACGGATGGTACGACAAGGTGTTCAAGGACTTCGAGAAGAAGACCGGCATCGCGGTCAAGTACGTGGAGGGCGGCTCCGGAGAGATGGTGCAGCGCGCCGCCCGCGAGAAGTCCAACACCCAGGCGGACGTCCTGGTCACCCTGCCGCCGTTCATCCAGCAGGCCGACAGCAAGGGCCTCCTCGCCGCGTACGCCCCGGCCGGCTCCGACCAGGTCGACGGCGCCGACAAGGCGTCCGACTCCAAGTGGACCTCGGTCGTCAACAACTACTTCGGCTTCATCTACAACAGGAAGGAACTGAAGTCGGCGCCCGCCACCTGGGAGGAGCTGCTCGACGGAAAGTTCAAGAACAAGATCCAGTACTCCACCCCCGGGGTCGCCGGCGACGGCACCGCCGTCCTCATCAAGGCCATGCACGACTTCGGCGGCAAGGAGCCGGCGATGGCGTACCTGAAGAAGCTCCAGGCCAACAACGTCGGCCCGTCCGCCTCCACCGGCAAGCTGGCCCCCAAGGTCGACAAGGGCGAGCTGCTCGCCGCCAACGGCGACGTCCAGATGAACTTCGCGCAGTCCAAGGACATGCCGAACCTCGGCATCTGGTTCCCCGCGAAGCAGGGCGGCAAGTCCACCACCTTCGCCCTGCCGTACGCCGCCGGGCTGGTGAACAAGGCCCCGCACAGTGCCAACGGCAAGAAGCTGCTCGACTTCATGCTCTCCGAGCAGGCCCAGAAGGACGTCAGCGCGGTCGGCGGTGGCTTCTCCGCCCGCAAGGACGTCAAGGGCACCGACGCCAACGCCATCGAGCTGGCGAAGCTGATGGACGGGGTGGAGGTCTTCGAGCCCGAGTGGTCGGACATCGACACCAACCTGGACAGCTACGTCGAGGCCTGGAAGTCGGCCACCGGCAGCTGACCGTTGCCGGAGGACTCACGGCACGGGTATGGACCTCCGGCGGATCATCGCGAAAGGATAACGGGTCTAGTCCCACGTTTCACTCCCCGCCCCGGGGCGTCGCTCACCCTCCAGGTCTCGGTCGGAGCCACCACCGCACGGGTCCGCTTCCGGTACACCGGCGGGAACAACTGGTTCTGGGCGGTCGACGGAGTGACCCTCACACCCGCGTGATCCGGCCGTTCCGGCACATCGAACGAACGGCCTAAAATCGGGGGCGTCGGCGCTGCACAACGCGGTGCCGCCGGCGTCCCCGCACACGGCGTACGGCAGGAGTCCCACACATGGCAGAGCGCAAGCCGATCTCATCCTGGCTCACCGACATGGACGGAGTCCTGATCCACGAGGGGACGCCGATCCCCGGAGCGGATGCCTTCATCAAGCGGTTGCGTGACTCGGGACTGCCCTTCCTTGTCCTCACCAACAACTCCATCTACACCGCCCGCGACCTGCACGCCCGGCTGAGCCGCATGGGCCTGGACGTGCCGGTGGAGAACATCTGGACCTCCGCCCTGGCCACCGCCCAGTTCCTGGACGACCAGCGGCCCGGCGGCACGGCGTACGTCATCGGTGAGGCCGGCCTCACCACCGCCCTGCACGACATCGGCTACGTCCTCACCGACCACGAACCCGACTACGTGGTCCTCGGCGAGACCCGCACGTACAGCTTCGAGGCGCTCACCAAGGCGATCCGGCTGATCAACGGCGGAGCCCGCTTCATCTGCACCAACCCCGACGAGACCGGCCCGTCCGCCGAGGGCCCGCTGCCCGCCACCGGGTCCGTCGCCGCCCTCATCACCAAGGCCACCGGCAAGGCCCCGTACTTCGCGGGCAAGCCCAACCCGCTGATGATGCGCACCGGGCTCAACGCGATCGGCGCCCACTCCGAGTCCAGCGCCATGATCGGCGACCGGATGGACACCGATGTGCTGGCCGGCCTGGAGGCGGGGATGCAGACCTTCCTGGTCCTCACCGGTCTCACCACGGTCGCCGACATCGACAAGTACCCCTTCCGGCCGTCCACGGTCGTCGACTCGATCGCCGACCTGGTCGGTCTCGTCGACGCGGGCTGAGCCCGGCGGGGCACGGCCGCCAAGGGGGCGGGAGAGGGTTCCGGGCGGTCCGCGCGGACCTGTCCCCCGCGCTCCTGCGGATGCGGAATCCCTCCGGAGGCGTGAACCTGCACTGAGGAGGTTCACGATGCGTTCCACAACCCTCACGTTCTGTGCCGCCGCGGTGGTCGCGGCGACCCTGGTGCCGGCCTCCGCCGCACTGGCCGACTCCGGCTCCGGGTCCGCCCAGGAAAAAGGCCGCACCTCACTGACGGTGACCCCGGCCTCCGTCGGGCCGGGCGGTGAGACGGATCTGCGGCTGGAGGGCTGCAAGGGCCGCGAGGCCACGGGCGAGTCCGAGGTGTTCGTCTCCGAGGCGCATTTCTCGCCCGCCGCGGACGGCAGCCTCTTCGCCGAGGCCCGGATCAGTTCGGACGCCTCCCCGGGCGAGCACGGCATCCGGATCACCTGCAAGGACGACAAGGCCGAAAAGGCCGGCAAGGCTGAAAAGGGTGCCGAGGCCGACAAGGGCGCCGAGGCCGCCGGCACGGTCACCGTCGTCGACCGGGGCCGGGCCACCCCGCTCGCCCCGGTCGCCGCGGGCGGCGGCGGCACCGCCCTGATCACCGACCGGGAGGCCGAGCAGCAGGGCCCGGGCACCATCCACGCGGTGATCGGGCTGGCCCTGGCCGCCGTCGCGGCCGTCGCCGTCGCGTTCCGCAGCGCGCGTCGCCGCCGCCGTCCGGTCTCGGACTGACATGTCCGCCCCGGACAGCACCGCGGGCCACGGCAGGCTGCTCGCCGGAGTGGTCTGGGCCGTCCTGCTGCTCGGCCTGTGGTTCTGGGGCCGAGGCATCACCGACGGCACCGGCGCCGGCTCCGCCCCGACCACCGGGGACATCGCCGCGGTGGGGCGCCCCCTCGGCGTACCGATGCCCCCGCCGCACGACCCGATCGAGGGCGCGGCGCCGGAGCGGATCGAGATCCCGTCGATCGGCGTCGAGGCACCCGTGGTCGCCCGCGGCCTGGACAAGGACGGGGCGATCGAACCGCCCTCGTTCGAAAAGGCCCAGACCGTCAGCTGGTACGAAGACGGCGCCGAGCCCGGCGCGAAGGGCCCCGCCCTCATGGTCGGCCATGTCGACACCGAGACCAGACCAGCCGTCTTCTACGGGCTGAGCGCGGCCCGCCCCGGCGCCAAGGTCGAGATCACCCGCGCCGACGGAACCGTCGCCGAATTCACCGTCGACGACGTCCAGGTCTTCACCCGGGCGCGCTTCGACGCCGACAAGGCGTACGGCCCGCGCAAGGCCGGTCGGGCGGAGCTCCGCCTGATCACCTGCGGCGGCACCTTCGACCGGGCGACGCACTCCTACGACGCGAATGTCGTCGTCTCGGCCTACCTGACCGGCAAGAAGTCCACGGGCGACCACGAGTGAAGCCGAACCCCCTTGATGTGGAAGGATTCTGACGGCGCGTCGGTAATGGATCACTCCTGGCGTTCGGGAGATGCGGACAGAAGCCCTGTGCCCGGATGGAACGGATGCGGCAGCGCACCGACGCCCGCACCGAGAGGGAGTGGACGCACGGCAGTCACGACGGCCGGCGGGGAGTGCGGACGGGCCCGGTCCGGGCGGGTGCGGTGGCAGTGGCGGGGGGCCGTGCTGCTGCTCGCGGGTTGCGTCTCCGGTCCCGGCCCCGACCCCGAGCCGTCGTGGCTGACGTAGACCTGTGGGCCGATGACGAAGCCGATGTCCGGGTCGCGGAAGTAGCCGGGCATCCGCTCCGGACAGTTGGGCAGTGGCACGTGGTCGGTGTCGACGGAGGCGAAGAACTCGTGGCCGCCGCCGTGCGCGTCGAGCCAGGCGTTGTGGCTGCCGTGCTTCGCCCTGGTGCGGTGGCACCAGGGTCGCCTTCCGCACCTCCTTCGTCCCGGGCGAGGAGCCCCTGGAGATGGTGACGAGGACCCTTGAGGCCGCGGTCCGCATGCGGCACCGCGGGCCCGGTCTCCGGGACGACCGCGACCGGGTCGCGCGCGACCGGAGTGGGGGCACGGCGCCCAGCAGGAGCGCCGCGCGGATCCGGCGCGGTTCCTGCGAGAGCAGCGAGCGGTACCGCACCCGGTACGGCCGGTCGCGGCCGGGCCCGGTCACTGGCCCGGCGAGCCGGCTGCAGTGCTCGTAGTCGTAACGCGTCTCCTCGGGCTGCCGGCGTCGTTCCCCGGGTATCGGTTGTGCCGGTATCCGGGGCAGGGTGGTCCGGGAAAGGTCGTTGTTCTGCCGGGCGCCTGTCGGCGTCGACGCCATGGGTCATCCCCTTGCACGCATGGTCGGTGCGTGAATGGTCGGTCGTCCAGGCCGCGGCGATTCCCCGTCGGTCGCCGCGGACGACATGACGGGCGGGCGGCCATCCGCTCGGCCACGGAACCCGCCCTTCCGGTCCGTCTCTGATGCCCCTCGACACCAGCCCCCGAGCGGGGGCCCACCCCGCGTTGCGGACAACCGGGACTTCCCCTCTGCAGTCCCCAACTGCACGGCCCATCAGACTGGTTGGGGCCGATGACCAAGAGGTAGGCTGTCCGATTTCCCGCCACCGAGTGACCGGACGGTGACGCTGTGACAGCTGCGCGAAGGCTGTGCGGCGCCTGTGCGGGTAGTGGTCAAAGGCGGCGCTGTGAGTGGCGTCATGGGGCGGAGGCCCGGCGCGAGGCTTCAGTGCGGGAGGCTTCGGCGCGAGGGGTTCGCGAACGAGCAAAGCCCCCTCACGCTTGGTGAGGGGGCTTTGACCCTGCGTGCGCCGCCAGGGACTCGAACCCCGGACCCGCTGATTAAGAGTCAGCTGCTCTAACCAACTGAGCTAGCGGCGCCTGCTGACCTGGAGAACTCTACCCGAAGCCGGGGGGTGCTCCTGACCATTTACCGTCCATCGCGGCCTGTCGGATGGTCGTTTTTTCTCTTCTGTCCGTCAAAATGCGATATGTCAGGAGAGTTGAGACACTGGCGCCCGTGCAGATGCGCCCAAAGATCTTGACGAGTGCGGAGGGGAATCGCATGACTGTGCCGGCTTTCGAGGAGTACGTGCCCGCCATCGACTGCACCTGTGCGGGGTGCGCCGCGCAGCGGCGGACCGCCGCCAGTGCACTGCCCATGCGGTACGGAGGTCATCCGGCCGCACACGGCGCCCGCCGCGCCCTGGTGCTGGCCACCGCGGCCGGAGTGGTGCTGAGCAGCGGCGTCACCGAGGCGGCGAGCGCCGCGAGCGCGGTGGGTGCGACGGGCGACCGGACGGCGGAGGCGACCGGAACCGCCCCGGCCGACGCGGAAGGGGACAGCCCGCAGGGCGGACCGGGGCCGCTGCACGGCGGTGGCGAAGCGGGCCCGCCCTCGTCCACGACCACCACGCCCAAGCTGCGCAAGAGCAGCCGGGCCGACATCATCAACCGCGCGAAGAAGTGGGTGTCCGCGCAGGTTCCGTACAGCATGACCAAGTACTGGGCGGACGGTTACCGGCAGGACTGCTCCGGCTACGTCTCGATGGCCTGGAACCTGCCCGGCAACGAGTGGACCGGCAGTCTCGCCGAGTTCGGCAAGAAGATCGCGCGGGAGGAGCTCCAGCCCGGCGACATCCTGCTCTTCCACAATCCGGCCGACCCCTCGAAGGGCTCCCACGTCACGATCTTCGGCGGCTGGACCGACTACACGCACACCCATTACACGGCGTACGAACAGACGAAGCCGCACACCCGCAAGAAGACGACGCCCATGGCGTACTGGACCAACTCCGGCAACTACATCGCCTACCGCTACAAGGGCCTCATCAGCCCAAGTGCCGGCAGTGATTCGTCGGTGAAGGCGTTCCCGGGCGCCGCGAAGTTCGGCCCCGGCGCGAGCAACACCTACGTCACCCGGCTCGGCAGGATGCTCGTGGAGCGGGGAGGAAAGCGCTTCTACAAGGTCGGCCCCGGTCCGGGCTGGAGCGATGCCGACCGGCGGGCGACCCAGGCGTTCCAGAAGGCCCAGGGCTGGAAGGGCAAGGAGGCGGACGGCATCCCCGGCCCCGCCACCTGGCGGCTCCTGGCAAACGGAACCGGCCATGACATTCCCGCCACCGGAAACGGGAGCGGGGGCGGAAGCGGAACGGGCGCCGGCCACGGCGACTCGAAACCAGGTTCGAAGTTCCCAGGGCGTGGCTATTTCCGGCCCGGTCAGTCCAACAGCCATGTCGGCAGGCTCGGCAAGCAGTTGGTGAAGAAGGGCTTCGGCAAGCACTACACCTCGGGGCCGGGGCCCCGGTGGACCGAGGCGGACCGGCGGAACGTCGAGGCCTTCCAACGGGCTCAGGGCTGGCGGGGCGGAGCGGCCGACGGCTACCCCGGTCCGGAGACCTGGCGGCGACTCTTCGGGTGACACGACGCACATGACGGAGGCGGGTATGCGATCCACGGTGTCGGACAGCTCCGGAACCCCGGAGAACGGCGGGCGGCGGGAGAAGGAGCGGGGGCCGGTCCGGGCGACGGGCCCGGACGAGCCCGCCGGGGCGGCGGTTCCGGGTGCGGCTCAGGGGGCCGGTGAGGGTCCGGACACGGGGCCGGATCCCGG
Source organism: Streptomyces sp. NPDC102437 (assembly GCF_044765565.1). NCBI lineage: Bacteria > Bacillati > Actinomycetota > Actinomycetes > Kitasatosporales > Streptomycetaceae > Streptomyces > Streptomyces sp. NPDC102437. Next base: position 20,630 of record NZ_JBIWKI010000030.1, read on the forward strand.
GCCGGACTCCGTGGTCGACCTCGTGCTGGACCTGGTCCCGGGTGAGGACCGGGATCCGGGGCTCGGTGCGACATCGGCCTCGGTGTCGGTGTCGCTCCCGGTGGCGGGTGCCGTATCCGCGCCGGTGCCGGGTGGGTCGGTGGCGGGCGCCGACGCGCCTCCCCGGCGCCGCACGGCCCCCGACGCCGTCTTCGACTCGCTTCCGGTATCCGGGGGCGACGGGGCCGAACAGTCCGGCGACACGTTGTGGGGGGCCGGGCGGCACCACGCGGTCATCGCCAACGAGCGGACCGCGTCCATCCCCGTGCATCTGCTCTTCCGCGAGGACGCCGATGACGCCGAGCGCGCCGACGTGACCGCGCTCCCTGCCGACACGACCGCGCTCCCCGCCGGTGTGCTGCGACGGGGAGCCGGTGGCGACCGGCCGCAGCCGGGGGTGCGGCGCCCGCCGGTGTCCAGGGGGCCCCAGGTGCGGCCCCCGACCCGGCCGGCACCGGTCGGCGATCCACGGCTCGCCGAGCGGCCGGGCCCCGCCCTCCCCGGCTGGATCGCGCTGCTCGTCGCACTGGCCGGGTCCGCCGCCGGCGGGGCCGTGCTCTGGCGGACCGGCGCGCTGCCCGCCGCCGCGCTCGCCCGGTTCGGGCTCGGCTCGCATCCGTACGACGGGATCGGCCTCGGCGCCTGGGCGGCGCTCGCCGCGCTGGTGTCCGTGGTGCTCTTCGCGCTCGGCGGCCTGAGCCGGGGGCGGGTGGGGTACGCCTGGGTCCTGACGCTGTTCGGCGAGTACCGGGGGAGCGTGCGGCGGACCGGGCTGATGTGGATCAGCCCCCTGCTGCTGCGACGCCGGGTCGACGTACGCCTGCGGCACTGGCGCAGCGAACCGCTCCCCGCCGTGGACGCCAACGGCACGGCGCTGCGCGTCGTCGTCCTCGTGGTGTGGCGGATCAAGGACACCGTGCGGGCGGCGCTCGGGGTCGCCGACCACGAGGCGTATCTGCGCGAGCAGGTCGAGGCGGCGATGGCCCGGGTCCTCTCGCAGCTGCCCGCCGACGCCTTCCACGAGGACGCGCACACCCTGCGCAACGCCGAGGCGGTCGGCGACGCGCTGACCCGGATGCTGAAGGCGGACTGCGAGCCGGTCGGCATCGAGGTGTACTCGGCCCAGCCGACCGGGATCGAGTACGCGCCGGAGGTCGCCGCGGCCATGCAGCGCCGCCGGATCGCGGCCATCGACGCCAAGCACCGGGACAGCGTCTTGACTTCGGTGGTCGACGCGGTCGACGACACGGTCAACCGGCTGACCGCGCGGGGCATCGTGGAGCTGGACGACTACGAACGGAAGTCCCTGGTCAAGGACTTGACGGTGGCCTTCTACACCGGACGCAGCGGCGGGGAGGGCGCCTGAGGGCCACGGGGGAGGCCGCGCAGCCAAGCGGAATCCAACTCTCATTGGTCTGGACATGTTCATATCCCGTCAATAATCTAAGCCTTGGTCTAGACCGCAAAGCGCGCGCAGCACAGCTCATGGAACCTCCCCCACGTTCTTGAGGAGCGACAGCAATGCGTAAAAGGGCAAGCGCGGCCGTGGTCGGCCTGGCCATCGCGGGCGTCTCGATGTTCGCGACCGGCAGCGCCGGCAGCCACGGCTACACCGACAACCCCATCAGTCGCCAGAAGCTCTGTGCCAACGGCACGGTGACGGGATGCGGCAACATCCAGTGGGAGCCGCAGAGCGTCGAGGGTCCGAAGGGCTTCCCGGCGGCGGGTCCGGCCGACGGCAGGATCTGTTCCGGCGGTCATGGTGAGTTCGCGCAGCTGGACGACCCGCGCGGCGGCAACTGGCCCGCCACCCAGGTCACCGCCGGCCAGGGCTTCAGCTTCCGCTGGCAGTTCACCGCACGCCACGCCACGACGGACTTCCGCTACTACATCACCAAGGACGGCTGGGACCCCACCAAGCCGCTCACCAGGGCCGACCTGGAATCGCAGCCCTTCATGACGGTGCCGTACGGCGGCAAGCAGCCCCCGGCGACCCTGACCCAGCAGGGCACCATCCCCACCCAGAAGAGCGGGAAGCACATCATCCTGAGCGTCTGGAACATCGCTGACACATCGAACGCGTTCTATGCCTGCTCCGATGTTCAGTTCTGACGTGTAGTCAATTATCGTGCCGCGCCATGAGGAGCGCAGGCACCGTTGCGGAGCTCGTACAGCGCCAATGGGGCGACCACCGGCCCGGACTGAGATACCAGGACACCGTTCTCAGTCATCACCAGGTCGCCTCCGGCGCTGCCGCACGCGCCGCGCTCCTGGCGGATCTGCTGCCGACGGGCGGCGAACCGCACATCGGGGTACTGCTGGACAACACCCCTGAATTCCCACTCTGGTTGAGCGCGGCGGCCCTGGCCGGGGCCGCCGTGGCCGGGATCAACCCGACCCGGCGCGGCGCCGAACTGGCCCGCGACATCCTGCACACCGACTGCCGGGTCCTGGTCACCGAACGCGCCCACCTGCCGCTGCTCGACGGCCTGGACCTGCCGGGCGTCCGGATGCTGGTGACCGACACCGACGCGTACGCCGAACTCCTGGCCCCGTACGCCGGAGCCGAACCGGGCGACACGGCCCGCACGGGCATCGGGCCCACAACCCGGATGCTGCTCTACTTCACCTCCGGATCGACCGGCGCGCCCAAGGCGGCGATCTGCACCCAGGGACGGCTGGCGGCGGCCGGACAGTCGCTCGTCGACCACTTCGGCGTCCGGCGCGAGGACGTCCACTACATCTGCATGCCGATGTTCCACGGCAACGCGGTGATCGCCGACTGGGCGCCCGCCCTGGCCACCGGGGCCGCCGTCGCGCTGCGCCGCCGCTTCTCGGCCTCCGGATTCCTCGACGACGTACGGGCGCACGGGGCGACGTACTTCACCTATGTCGGCCGCGCCGTGCAGTACCTGCTGGCCACCCCCGAACGCCCGGACGACCGCGAGCACCCGCTGCGGCTCGGCTTCGGCACCGAGGCCGGCGCGGTTGACGCGGCCCGGTTCCGGGAGCGCTTCGGGGTGCGGCTGGTCGAAGGCTACGGCTCCTCCGAGGGCGGCGCGGCGGTCCAGCGGACCCCCGACACCCCGGAGCGGGCGATCGGCAAGGCGTCGGCCCGCGACGATCTCGCGGTCGTGGACCCGGAGACCGGCGAGGAGCGGCCCGCCGCCGTCTTCGACGGGGCGGGCCGGCTGACCAACGGGGCCGAGGCGATCGGTGAACTGGTCAACCGGGGGCACACGCCCTTCGAGGGCTACTGGCGCAACGAGGAGGCACAGGCCCAGCGGGTGCGCGGCGGCTGGTACTGGACCGGGGACCTCTTCTTCCGGGACGCCGACGGCTTCCTCTACTTCGCGGGCCGCACCGACGACCGGCTGCGGGTGGACAGCGAGAACCTGGCCGCCGCGATGATCGAGAACATCCTGGCCCGCTGGGAGGACGCGGCAGCCGTGGCGGTGTACGCGGTGCCGGACCCGGTCGCCGGGGACCAGGTGATGGCGGCGCTCGCCCTGCGGGAGGGAGCGGCCTTCGACCCGTCCGCCTTCGCCGCGTTCCTCGCCGCGCAGCCGGACCTGGGTACGAAAATGGCCCCCCGCTTCGTACGGATCGTCCCGTCGATGCCGGTGACGGCGACGAACAAGGTGCACCGCGTTCGGCTGCGCCAGGAGGGGTTCGCGTGCGAGGGGCCCGTGTGGTGGAAAGGATCCGGCGCCGGGTACGAGCCGTTCGGCGACGGGCAGTTGAGCGCTCTGCTGTGTGAGTACGAGGCACACGGGCGTGCCGAGTTCTGCTCCCGGCCGCCGGACGGACGGAATGTGCCGGACGGCCCGGGGTGCGGGCCCGTCCGGCGATCGAGGACACAGCGGTGAGGAGGGTGGGCCCGCACGAGAGGCCCTAGTTGAGGGCCGGTTCCTCCCGCACCGCGGCCTTCGCGGCTTCGTCCCCCGCGGCCCCCCTCCGCCGCAGCAGTACCCCCGCCAGCACCGCCCCCGCCAGCAGCAGCGCCGCTCCCGCGACCGAGGCGTACTGCATGCTGTGCACGAAGGCCTCCCGCCCGACCGAGATGAGCGAACCGTCATTCGTGGCCACCGCACCCGCGAGGGTCTTGCGGGCGGTCTCCGGAGCGGAGTCCGGCATGTCCGCGGTGTAGATGGCGGTGGCCACCGCGCCCAGCAGGGCCATGCCCATCGCACCGCCGAACTCCTGGCCGGTCTCCAGCAGCGAGGCCGCCGAACTGGCCTTCGCCGGAGGGGCCGTGGACAGCGCCAGGTCCGACACGAGCGCCATCACGGTGACGATGCCGCTGCTCATAACGGCGCAGCCGCCGAGCAGCAGCCACAGGGAGTCCGTACCGGTCAGGGCGAGGAGGGCGAAGCCGGCGGCGGCGATGACGAAGCCTGCGCAGATGACCCGCGCGCGGTCGGTGCGCTGGGCGATCGCCGTGGCCGTCGGGGCCGCGGCGCCCACCGCCAGGGACGGTGCCAGGGACCACAGCGCGGCCTCCATCGTGCTCATGCCGAGCACCGACTGGAGGTACTGCGTGGTGAAGAACGAGGAGCCCATCATGGCGAACGCGGCGAGCGCGTTCAGCCCGATCCCGGCGGCGAAGCCGCGGTGGCGGAAGAGCTCCCGGCTGATCATCGCGTCGGAGCGGCCGCGCTGGCGGCGGACGAAGAACAGACCGACGACCAGCCCCGCGGCGATGATCAGCGCGTTTCGCACATCGAGCCCATGGGCGGCGCTCTCCTTGACGCCGTAGACGACCGGCAGCACGGATCCCATCGACAGGGGCACGCTCAGGAAGTCGAACCGTCCGGGGTTCGGGTCCTTGAACTCGGGGACCAGTACCGGCACCAGAACCAGCAGCAGCACCATGGCCGGCACATTGATCAGGAAGACCGAGCCCCACCAGAAGTGCTGCAGCATGACCCCGCTGAGCACCGAGCCGAGCGCGATGCCGCCCGCCATGGCGCCCGACCAGATCCCCACGGCCCGGCCGCGCTGCCGCTCGTCGCGGAACATGTTCCGTACCAGTCCCATGGTCGACGGCATCAGCGTCGCCCCGCCGACCCCGAGCAGGGCGCGGGCCGCGATCAGCATCTCGGGGCTGTCGGCGTACGCGGCGGCGACGGACGCGGCACTGAACGCGAGCGCGCCCAGGAGCAACAGCTTGCGACGGCCGATCCGGTCGCCGAGCGAGCCCATCGTGATGAGCAGGCCGGCCAGGGCGAAGGCGTACACGTCGAAGATCCAGAGCTGCTGGGTGGCGCTGGGGGCGAGGTCCCGGTCGATGGACGGGATCGCGAAGAAGAGGACGGAGATGTCCATCGAGACGAGGAGGAGGGGCAGCAGGAGGACCACGAAGGCGGTCCATTCCCGGCGGCCGGCGAGGTAGCCGCGCTCGGCGGTGGTGCTCGTAGCGTTCGTCATGCCAAGAAATGTACGAGCGTTTAAAACACTTGTCTAGTACGAATGTGTAAAACGGTCGTACATCTCGACGGGCAGCAAAAAACGCACTGGGCGGTTCACGTGTGTACGTGAACCGCCCAGTGCGTTGTCTGTGCGCCGCCAGGGACTCGAACCCCGGACCCGCTGATTAAGAGTCAGCTGCTCTAACCAACTGAGCTAGCGGCGCTTGCTGACTCGAAAATAATACCTGGTCCGGACGGGTGCTGATGACACCCCGGCCGCGAGCCCCCGTCGGACGGCCTAGAGCGCCATCGACAGGAGCACCGGAGCCGCCCGCCGGTTCAGCGTGTCCGCCGCCGAGCGCAGGCGGTGCGCGTCCTCGATCGGCAGCGACAGTGCCAGACAGCCCGCCGAGGACCCGGCCGTCAGCGGCACCGCCGCGCACACCGTGCCGACCGCGTACTCCTGGAGGTCGAGCACCGGGACCGTCGCCGGCTGGCTGTCCAGCTTGGAGAAGAGCACCTTCTCGTTGGTGATCGTCCGCGAGGTGAGCCGGGGTGTCCTGTGGCGCGAGATGTGGTCCCGGCGGCCGTCCTGGTCGAGCTGGGCCAGCAGGCATTTGCCGACCGCCGAGGCGTGCGCCGCCGACCGGAAGTCCACCCACTCGTTGACCGCGGGGGTGAGCGGGCCGTCGGCGTACTGCGTGACCCGGATCTCACCGTCGACGTACCGGCTGATGTAGACCGCCGCGCCGACCGAGTCGCGCAGCTGCGCCAGCATCCGCTGGAGCCTGGACTCCAGGGCCTGTCTGCGGGCCGGGCCGGAACCGAGGAGCAGGAGCGAGGCGCCGATGACGTACGCGCCGTCGGTGACCTGCTCCACATAACCCTCGCGGCGCAGCGTCAGCAGCAGGGGTGTGAGGTGGCCGCTGGGCAGTCCCGTCTCGCGGGAGATCTGGGTGTCCGTCACACCGTTGCCGTGCTTGGAGACCGTTTCGAGAACACGAAGGGCGTACTGCACCGAATGGAACGGTGCGGTCGGTTCGGGCTTCAATGCCACGGTTTCCCCCTACCAGGTTGTTACCGCAAGCTCTGACCTGACGATAGCCGCCAGGCCCCCGCTACGGGGCGGCTGCCGGCGACTCGGCGGAGCGCCCCACCCGGGTGAGCTGGGGCGCATCCGTATGGCATATGCCAAAGTCATTGGCTTTCGGTAAAGAGTGAGGTCACAGCACCGCGTCGAGGAACTCGCGCGTACGTTCGTGCTCCGGTTCGGTGAAGATTCTTTCCGGGGGACCGGATTCGATCACCCGCCCGGAGTCGAACATCAGTACCGTCTTTGAGACGTCCCGGGCGAAATTCATCTCATGGGTCACGCAGAGCATGGTGATGTCGGTGTTTCTGGCGATGTCGCCCAGCAGCTCCAGCACCCCGGCCACCAGCTCCGGGTCGAGCGCCGACGTCACCTCGTCCAGCAGCAGGATCTCCGGCTCCATGGCCAGGGCGCGGGCGATGGCGACCCGCTGCTGCTGCCCCCCGGAGAGCTGGGAGGGGTGGGCGTCGATCTTCGCGGAGAGCCCGACCAGGTCCAGCAGCTCCCGGGCCCGGGTCTCCGCCTCCTCACGGTCCTTGCCGAGCACGTTGACCGGCGCCTCGGTGATGTTCTGCAGCACCTTCATGTTGGGAAAGAGATTGAACTGCTGGAAGACCATTCCGATCTTCTTGCGCGCCTCGCGCAGATGCTTCTCGGGCGCCGGCTTCAGCGCCCCGCCGGGCGTCCTGATGTGGGACAGCGGGCTGCCGTCCACCCAGATGACGCCGTCGCTGACCTTCTCCAGCGTCATCAGCAGCCGCAGGATGGTGGTCTTGCCCGAGCCGCTGGGCCCGATCAGGGTGACGTGCTCACCGCGCCGCACCGAGAAGTTCAGCCGGTCCAGGACGACGTGGTCGCCGTACCGCTTCACGACGTCGTCGAAGCGGACCAGCGGATGGCCGGTCTCCGGCGCGGCGGCCGGTGCGACGGCCGGTGCGGGGGCCGCGGGGGCCGCGGGGGCCGCACCCTTCGTCTTGCGCAGGGGGAGGGGTTCAGTGGCCAAGGCGCTTCTCCAGCTTTCTCATCAGCAGCGAGGTGGGGTAGCTCGCGACCAGGAAGACCAGGCCGGCGAGCGTGAACGCCTCGGTGTAGGCGAAGTGGTCGGCGCCGTACTTACGGGCCTCGAAGACCATTTCCTGCACCGTGATCACGGCGAGGAACGGGGTCTCCTTGAACATCGAGATCGCGTAGTTGCCGAGCGCGGGCAGCACATTGCGCACCGCCTGCGGCAGGATCACGGCCTGCCAGGTCCGCCGGGGGCCGAGCGAGAGCGCCCGGCAGGCCTCCCACTGGCCCTTGGGCACCCCGTCGATCCCGGCGCGGTACACCTCGGAGGTGTACGCGGCGTAGTGGATGCCCAGTACCACGATGCCGACCGTCAGTGGCTCCATCGAGGTGAACAGGGCCGCAGCGCCCACCAGTTGGACGAGCAGAGGGGTGGACCGGACGAACTCCGTCACGGCCCGGACCGGCACCGTCACCAGCCTGCTCGGGGCCCGGCCGGCGACCGCGACGGCCAGCCCCAGGACCGCGGCGACGAGCGTGCCGAGCACTGTCGCGAGCAGCGTGACCCGGAAACCTTCGAGCAGCAGGGGCAGGGCGTCGCCGGCCGCGTTCCAGTCGAAGCCGTTGTTCACCGGGCACCTCCCGGGACGGCGGCGACGGCCTCGGTGGCGCTGCGGCTGCGCAGCAGCGAACCCGTGCCGGTGGGCAGCCCGAGCCGCCGCTTGGCGCCCCGCTCCAGCAGGTTCATCAGCAGGGTCAGCGCGTATGCCAGCACGAAGTAGAGGGCCAGCAGGGTCACGTACGCGGTGAGCGTCTCACCGGTACGGTCGCGCAGCTGCTGGATCACGGTCATCAGGTCGGCCGCGGAGATCAGCCACAGCAGCGGGGTGCACTTCAGCAGCTGGATCAGCAGATTGGTGAAGGACGGGATCATCTGCACCCAGGCCTGCGGAAGGACCACCTTCCGCATCCGGTGCAGCGGCGACATGTTCAGCGCGACGGCGGCCTCGTACTGGCCGCGCGGAACCGAGCCGATCGCCGCGCGCACCACTTCGGCGCCGTACGCGCCGTAGTTGAGGCCGAAGGCGACGACTCCGCAGAGCAGCGGGTCCAGCTGGTACCCCGTCAGTGCCGGCATCGCGTAGTAGAGCCAGAACAGCTGGATGTAGAGCGAGGTGCCGCGGAAGAACTCCACGACCACGCGTGAGGTGCCGCGCAGCACCAGCAGCCGGCTGACCGACATCAGGCCGAGGACGAACGACAGCAGGAGCGCGGCCAGCGAGCCCAGGACGGTGGCTTCGAGGGTCACCCACAACCCCGAGCGCACCTGCGGGAGTTCGTCGAAGAAGGCGGAGAAGAAATCGCTCATGCGCTGCGGTCCGTCCCCGTCGGCGCTTGCACGGTCAGCCCTTGCACAGGTCGGCTGTCTTCAGCGTGGCCGGCGGGAGTTCGGTGCCGGAGAAGCCGTACTCCTGGAGCAGTGACACATAGCGCGACCGGTCCGAGACGATCTTCTTCAGCTCGCGGTTGAAGGCGTCCCGCAGGTCCTCGTTGCCCTTCCGGAAGACGGCGCCGCCGGGGCTGTACTGCTTGTTGCCGTCGAGCTCCGGCACGAAGGGCTCGGTGACCTCGGTCTCCGGGTTGGTCTTCGCCAGCCAGCGCAGTGAGATGCCGGTGAGCAGGAACGCGTCGATCCGGCCGCCCTTGACCGCGTCGGCGCCGTCCTGCGGCTTCTGCAGCGTCTTGATCCGGTCCCCGGCGATGCCGGCGCCCTCGGCGTACTTGCCCTCCACGGCGCCCGACATCACGCCGACGGTGATCCCGGCGTCCTTCGCGGACGCCAGGTCGGTGACCTTCTTCGGGTTGCCCTTCTTCACCATCAGCGCGGTCGGCGAGATGAACTCGGGCTCGGAGAAGAGGGCGTTGGCGCAGCGCTCGGGCGTGATGGCCATCCCGGCGCTGACCACGTCGTACTTGCCGGCCTGGAGCCCGGGGATCAGCCCGTCCCACTCGGAGAGCGTGGGCTTGAGCTCGTCGACGCCGAGCGCCTTGAAGATCTCCCGGTGCAGGGTGGGCGCCTCGCCCTTGAGCTCCTTGCCCTCCAGATAGCCGTACGGGGCCTCGTTGGCGTACGCGACCCGGACGAAGCCCTGCTTGCGGAGCTTTTCGAGCGCTCCCGCACCGTCCGCGGAACCGGCGTCGGTCTTGCTGCACGCGGAGAGCAGACCGGGGACGACGAGCAGGCCGCCCACGGCCGCCGATCGGTTCAGAAAGCCCCGGCGGGACAGGTTCGGGAAGTCAGCCATGGTTCGTAATCTCCTGGGGGGATCGAACAGTCCGGACAGGGGTGGCGCCTGCCCGATCCCGGACGTCTATGCAGGAAGCGAGGGCATGTAACCGAAAAGTGGCCGGAGGGTGACCTTCCCGTGTCCCGGGTGGCCGGTGCCGGACCACGCCGGACGGCCCGGACGGTTCACTCGCCCGGCTCCCGCACGGGGACGTAACCGCGCTGCTTGTCCACCACGTTCGGCAGGGGCTGCCCGGCCGTCCAGAGTTCGTACATCGCCACGAACTGCTCGCCCAGCCGGTCCCGCCAGCCCGCCGTGTCGCCGCTCATGTGCGGCGACACGATCAGATCCGGTACGTCCCACAGCGGGCTCCCGGGCTCCAGGGGCTCCCGCTCGAACACATCGAGCGCCGCGCCCGCGATCCAGCGCCTGCGCAGCGCTTCGGCCAGATCGTCCTCGACGACCAGCGGTCCGCGCCCCACGTTGATGAAGCGGGCCGACGGCTGCATCAGTCCGAAGAACCGGGCGTCGAACATGGCGCGGGTCGACTCGGTCAGCGGAGCCGCGCAGATCACCCAGTCGGCCAGGGCGGTCAGCCGGTCCAGGTCCTCGGTGCCGTGGATGGTGCGCCGCGCCGTGCGCCCCACGAGCGCCACCTGGACCCCCAGCGCGATCAGCAGCCTGGTGATCTCCCGGCCGATCGGGCCCGCGCCGACGACCACCGCGCGGCCGCCCGCGAGCCGGGTGCTCTCGCGGTGGCGCCACTGCCGCCGCCGCTGGAGCTCCAGCGTGCCGGGGAGGTCCTTGGCGAACGCCAGCACCAGGCCGGTCACGTACTCGGCAACGGGCCGCTCGAAGATGCCCCGGGCGTTGGTCACCACCGTGTCGGAGGCCGCCAGCTCCGGGCAGAGCAGCCGGTCCACGCCCGCGCTCGCGGTGTGCACCCAGGCGGGACGCGGTCCCTCGCCCGGCCAGGCGGCCCGCACCGCGTCGGAGCTGAAGTCCCACACCAGCAGCACGTCGGCCTCGGGGAGCCGAGCGGCGAGTCCGGCCTCGTCCGTGTACCGGATCCGGGCCCGGCCGGTCAGCCGGCCGAGACGCGGCGACGGGTCGGTGTCCAGGACGAGCAGGGTGGGCTCGGACATGAGAGACGGTCGCTCCGCTGCGTCTGGGGAGGGGTGCTCCCGACCGGGAGGTGCGGTCCCGCCCGGGAGGCGGGTGCGACCACGCTTGCACCCGCCTCCGCTCCCGTCAACAGGTCGGAGTAGAGGTCACGACATATGGGGGAATACTTGGAGAAAGTGAGGGAGAAAGGGTGCGATCAGTCAGGCCGGACAGGAACAGGAAGGGCGGACATGACGACCGTCGGATTTCTCTACCCGGGCCACTTCGCGGAGGACGACTTCCCGCGGATGGAGATCCTGCTCGACGCCGTCCGGCTGGTGGTGAACCGCACCGATGTCGACGAGGACGCCTACCAAATCGACGCGCTGATCCGGACCGGCTCGCCCGAGCACCTGGCCGCCGGAGTGAAGGAGCTGCGACGTGCCGGGGTCGAGGCCGTCGTCTGGGCGAGCGGCGCCGGCAGCTTCCTGTACGGATGGGAGGGCGCCCATGAACAGACGGCCGCCCTGGCGCGGGCGGTCGGTGTGCCCGCCTCCAGTGCTTCGTTCGGCTTCGCCCACGCGGTACGGGAGCTGGGTGCCGGCCCGGTCGCCGTCGCCTCCACCTACCCCGAGGGCATCACCGCCCTGTTCGCCGACTTCCTGCACGCCGCGGGCATCGACGCGGCCTTCACCCGGGCCGCCTCGCTCGGATCGGCAGCCGAGGCCGCCGCCTGGGACTTGGACCGGGTGAAGGAGCTCGCCGTCGCCGCCGACCGGCCGGAGGCCGACGCGGTGCTGCTGCCCGACACCGCGCTGCACACCGCCGGGCACGAGGCGGAGCTGGAGGAGCTCCTCGGCAAGCCGGTCCTCACCGGGAATCAGGTCGCGGTCCGCGAAGGGCTCCGCCTGGCCGGCCGCCGCGCGTGGTCCCCGAGGCTGGGCCGGATCTTCGCGGCCCGGGAGGCGCCCCCGGCCCCGGTGGCTTCCTGGGGCGAGGGCCGGGAGCGAGCGCACAGCGGGCGGCGGGCGGGGCCCGGAGACGTACGGGAATAGCCGTGGAGACGTAAGGGAATAACCGGAGACAACCTCCCGTTATTTGCTTCCGGACGTACGAGCCGGACGTACGAGCCAGACGTAGGCGTATCACCGGAGAGGCCAGGGCGTGAACGAGATTCGAGGCGACGAGATCCGTGGCAAGGCGGAGGGAACGGCCACCGTTCCGCTCTCAGTGCTGGACCTGGTGACCGTGGGGCAGGGCCGCACCGCCACCCAGGCGCTGCGCACGAGCGTGGACATCGCACAGCTCGCCGAGCGCCGTGGGTTCCACCGCTACTGGGTCGCCGAACACCACTCCATGCCCGGCGTCGCCTCCTCCTCGCCCGCCGTGATCCTGGCCCACCTCGCCGCCCACACCGAGCGCATCAGGCTCGGCTCCGGTGGCGTGATGCTGCCCAACCACGCACCGCTCGTCATCGCGGAACAGTTCGGCACCCTGGAGGCCATGGCCCCCGGCCGCATCGACCTCGGCCTCGGCCGCGCCCCCGGCACCGACGGTGCGACGGCTGCCGCCCTGCGCCGCACCGACCGGCTGAGCGAGGGCGCCGACGACTTTCCGCAGCAGCTCGCGGAGCTGACCCGGTTCCTGGACGACGACTTCCCCGACGGCCACCCCTACGCCCGTATCCACGCGGTCCCCGGCCCCGTCCAGGCCACGGCCGAGGGCGGCGTCCAGTCGCCGGCCCGCCCGCCGGTCTGGCTGCTCGGCTCCTCCGGCTTCAGCGCCCGGCTGGCCGGGGTGCTGGGCCTGCCCTTCGCCTTCGCCCACCACTTCTCGGCCCAGAACACGATCCCGGCGCTGGACCTGTACCGGGAGTCGTTCCGGCCGTCCGAGGTGCTCGACGCCCCGTACGCACTGATCGGCGTCTCGGCCCTGGCCGCCGACGACGAACGCGAGGCCCGCCGCCAGGTGCTCTCCGGCGCCCTGTCCATGGTCCGGCTGCGCACCGGCCGCCCCGGCCTGGTCCCGACGCCCGAGGAGGCGGAGGCGTACGCCTTCAGCCCGATGGAGCGCGAGTTCGTCGACGGCTGGCTCACCAACATCGTCCACGGCACGCCGGACGAGGTCCGCACCGGCCTCGACGACCTGGCCAAGCGCACCGGCGCCGACGAACTCATGATCACCGCCAACGCCCACGGCGGTGAGGCGAGGCTGCGCAGCTACGAGCTGATCGCGGACGCGTACGGACTGCCCACGGTCACGGCCTGACCGCGTTCCCGCCCGGTCAGCCCTGCATCGGCCGGGTGCCGATCAGCTCGCCGATCCGTTCCGGGGCGACCGCGCGTGAGTACAGCCAGCCCTGCCCGGTGTCGCAGCCGATCCTGCGCAGCCGTTCCGCCTGGCCGGCCGTCTCCACGCACTCCGCGGTGACGGTCAGGCCCAGCCGGTGCGCCAGCTGCACCATCGCCTCGACGATCGTCTCGTCGGCCGGGGACGGGTGGACGCCGTCGTCGTAGCGGAAGCCGCGCACGAAGGAGCCGTCCAGCTTCAGCACCGAGACCGGCAGCCGGCTCAGATAGGCGAGGTTGGAGTAGCCGGTACCGAAGTCGTCGATGGCGATCCGCACCCCCATCTTGCTGAGCGACCGGAGCGCCTGGATCGGCTGGCCCGCCGAGCCCATCACTGCCGACTCGGTCAGCTCCAGCTGGAGCAGCGAGGGATCGAGGCCGGTCTCGGCGAGGATCTCCGCGACATCGGTGACCAGGTCGGAGTCCCAGACCTGGCGTACGGCGACGTTGACGCTGATGAACAGCGGTGGATCGGCGGGGTGTTCCAGCTGCCAGCGCCGGGCCTGGCGGCAGGCGGACTGGAGCACCCACCGGCCGAGCTGGACGATCGATCCGTCCTCCTCGGCGATCGCGACGAACCGATTCGGCGACAGCATGCCGAACTGGGGATGGTTCCAGCGGACCAGGGCCTCCACCCCGCGCACGACTCCGTCCGCCATGCAGACCAGAGGCTGGTACTCGATGGTGAACTCGCCCCTCTCCACGGCGGGCCGCAGCGTCGACGAGAGCGTCTGCCGGGTCATCCGGTGGGCGTTGCGCTCCGGGTCGAAGAGCGTCCAGCGGGCCTTGCCGTCCGCCTTCGCCCAGTAGAGCGTGGTGTCGGCGGCCTGCATCAGACCGGTGGCGGAGGTGCCGGCCACGGCCCGCTCCACGACCCCGATCGAGGCGGAGACGGAGATCCGGTGCCCGGCCAGGTCGAAGGGCTGCTGGAGTGCGGCGAGGACCGAGCGGGCCAGATCGGTGAGCTGCTGCGTGCCGGCCGAGTCCTCCACCAGGATCGCGAACTCGTCGCCGCCCAGCCGCGCCACGAGATGGGCGCCGTCACGGTGCGGGCCGTCCTGGGCCGCGCAGTCGGTGAGCCGCGCGGCGACGGCGGTGAGCAGCCGGTCGCCGATCCGGTGGCCCATCGTGTCGTTGACGGCCTTGAAGCCGTCCAGGTCCAGATAGCAGAGCCCGACCCGGCCGCGGCCGGAGGAGCCGTCGTCGTGCGGCGAGGTCTCCAGGACGGCCGAGAGCCGTTCGAAGAAGAGCGTCCGGTTGGGCAGCCGGGTCACCGGGTCGTGCATCTGGAGGTGGCGCAGTCGTTTCTGCAGCTCGCGCCGGTCGCTGATGTCCGAGACGGAGAGCAGCACCCGGCCGGGTCCGGCGCCGCCTTCCGCGCCGGCCTCCCGCTCGGGCATCGGTACGACGGTGACCTCGGCCCACAGCGCGCGCCCGTCGGGGTGCTTGAGCCGGCGGGTGCAGCGGAACCGTGAACGCCGCCCGTGCAGCACCTCGCGGTACGCGTGCCAGGTGCGGCCGTCCGCCGCCAGGTCGAGCAGATCGGCGGCGGACTGGCTGGCCAGTGTCGCGGCGGAGCGGCCGAGGAGGCCGCCGAGGGCCTCGTTGGCGGTGACGACCAGGCCCTCGTGATCGACGACGGCCATCGGCAGCGTGGCGGCCAGGAACGCGGCCCGGTAGCCATGCGGCTCGGATCCGACGGCCCCGGCGGAAGGACACGGAGCGTGACGTTCCGTGGTCGGTGGCCCTGCGGAATACCGGGGTGTGCCCGCCGTGGGCCCGCGCCCTTCGCAGGTTCCGCTCACCGTTCGCTCCCGCCGTGCAGTTCTGTCCTGAACAGGTGTGGCCGGACTGGCCCGCCGCGCGGAGCGCCTGGGTCGTAGGCGGAAACCACGCGGGAAAGCCTGGTGAAGCATAGAGGCTGGTACGTCGGCCGTTCCAGCGTCCGACCCTTGCATGCCCTGAGAGCGCCCCGCATGGGCCATTCACGCGAGGTTCCGATTTGCCCGTAACGGATCACTTCTGAGCGATTGCGTTTCCCTGTAATGCCTCGGTGATCGATTATGACTCTCCGTGAGGGTTGGGGCTCCGGTCGGCCGCTGACTCGACCGGGTCAACTCAACAGGACGAAAGCCCCGAACCATCACAGGGTGAGTGGGTGACCGTAGCTCGCACCCGGAGGTGGACGTGCCGCGCCAGCGCAGGGCCGGGGGAGTGGAGACGCCGAGCCTGCGCGGTGTGGCCGCCGCCCTGACCTCGCTCCTGGCGCTCGTCGCCACCTCTCTCGTGGCCGGGCCCGCCGTGGCCGCCACCGGAGAGGCGGGGCCCTGCGCCCTGCCCCGGACCGAAGCGCACCACTCGCTCGGCGTCAGCGACTGGAACGGCGCCTATCCCCGGCCCGACCATCCCCTCGACGCGGTCATGGTCTTCCTCTCCTTCCCGGACCACCGCCCCGCCGCCACCCCTGCCGAGCTCACCGCCGACTACTTCCCCGCCACCACCCAGTTCTTCCGGCGCGCCTCGTACGGGAGGTTCACCCTGCGCCCGCACCCGATGCGGCAGTGGACCCGGATGCCCAAGACGTCCGACCGGTACGGCATACGGCGGGACTGGGAGAACGAGCGACGCAGCTCCTATCTGCGCGACGCCATGGCCGCGGCCGATCCGAAGGTCGACTTCTCCCGGTACGACATCGTCTACCTGGTCGCCGACCCGGACGCCCCGGGCGTCGACTCCGACGCCACCAAGGTCGTCAACTTCAACCAGCCGCTGCACGCCGACGGCACGGACATCCGCCGCGTCGTCACCGTCTTCGAACAGCACCCGCCGGACCACAATGTGCTGGCCCACGAGACCGGGCACGTCTTCGACCTGCCGGACCTCTACCACCGGCCGGCCGACGGCAAGGGCGACTGGGACACCTACGTCGGTGACTGGGACGTGATGGGCAGCCAGTTCGGACTCGCGCCGGACCTCTTCGGCTGGCACAAGTGGAAACTGGGCTGGCTGGACCGCCGGCAGGTGATCTGCGTCCAGAGCAGCCGGGACATCACGCTGGAGCCGATGGCCGCGGCGCCCGCGCCCGGCGCCTCCCTCGGCACCCGGCTCGCGGTGATCAGGACCGGCGAGGGCAGCGCAGTGGTCATCGAGGCCCGCAGCGCCACCGGCAACGACAGTACGACCTGCGCCGAGGGGGTACTGCTCTACCGGGTGCGCAACGGAACGCCGTCCGGCGGCGGCCCGGTCGAGGTCATCGACACCCACCCCCGCACCGATGCCTGCTGGGACCGCTCGGTCTACGCGCCGCTCGCGGACGCCCCGCTGCGGGTCGGCGAGACGTACAGCATCCCCGACGCGCACACGAAGGTCGAGGTCGCCGACCGCACCCCGTCGGGCGCCTGGACGGTCCGGATCACCACCGGCACGTGAGGCGTCCCACGAGCCCGAACACGAAGAAACCCCCCGCTTCCGCGAGGGGCTTCTTCCGTCTGTGCGCCGCCAGGGACTCGAACCCCGGACCCGCTGATTAAGAGTCAGCTGCTCTAACCAACTGAGCTAGCGGCGCCTGCTGACGTCGTAGACATTAGCATCCGGATCGGCGGGAGGAAAAATCGAATTCCTGACCGCCGGCGGGGCCACCGGTGAGGGCGTCGACCTGGTCACCCGGACACAGGCCCAGAGCAGCACATCGGGGCCCGGCAACCAGGGGCTGCGGGTGTAGGGGGCGACCAGCCAGCGGGGGCCGGGTGTGGTGGAGGTACAGGTCAGGGGCGGGACGGTCACCGCGTCCCCGGTGCCGTGGCAGAGCAGCGGCGGCATCTTGCCGTCGCCCTCGCCCTCGTCGTCGTGCCCCCGCGGGCCCATGGCGGCCCGGGGCCCGGGCCCGCCGCCCCACTCCTCCCAGTCGAGCAGCGAGGGGAGCCGCTGGGCGGTGCCGGGCGAGGCGAACAGCAGCATCCGGCCGCGGTGCGTGGCCACCGGCCCGGAGCCGGGGCCGTCGGACCACAGGTGCTCCAGCATCCGGCGCCCGAAGAGAGTGGGCACGTTCACCACGTCGAAGGCCGACCCGCACGGCAGGACCCCGGGCGAGGAGGGATGGGCCTCCCACTGGGCCAGTGTGGAGCGGGGATACGCGGCGGCCCCGGCCAGCCAGGCGGCACCGGCCGCCGTGACGTGTGCCGTCTGGTTCGCGGCCTGGTTCCGCAGAACGGTGAAGGCGTCGGCGCGGTGGTGGGAGGCGTCGCCGTGATGCAGGGACGAGTTGTCGGGCAGCCATGCGGTCATACGGGAATGTCTACCGGGAGTGATCGGGCGGATTCCGAGAGTTGTCGGAAATTGGGACAGGCCGGGGTGAGGAGGAGTATCTTGCGCTCGGGCATATGCCAGTGGTTCTACCCCGCGTCAGGACCGGGCCGTCAGGGCGTGGAACCGCCCAGCAGGCTCCGGCCGAACTCGACCATCTTCTTGGCGTAGTCCTCGGTCCACTCCGCGCGCCGCGCGATGTCCGCGGTCGTGAGCCGGTCGAACCGGCGCGGATCGGCGAGCTGGGCGGCGGCGATCGCCTGGAACTCGACCGCGCGGTCGGTCGCGGCCCGGAACGCCACGGTCAGCTCGGTGGCGCGGGACAGCAACTCCCTCGGATCGTCCATCGACTCCAGATCGAAGAAGTGCTCGGGATCGGCGACGGCCGCCGACGGCTCGAAGAGCAGGGGTGCGGGGCGCAGCCGCTGCCGCTCGTTCCGCTCGGGTTGTGGCATGTGGTGTTTCCTCCTCGGGTCGGCCCGATGGCCACCCTCCATTGTCCAACCTTCCGCAAGAGGGCCCGGCACCCGGCCGTGCGCCCCGGCTCGTGAACCCGTGGGGCACGAGCCGGGGCGGCGGTCACGGCCGCCAGGCCACCCGGTGCTCCGCCAGATGTGCCAGCACCGAATGGTTCGCCTCCCAGCCGTCCGGGAACTTCACCGTGACGCCCAGCTGGACCGGCTCCGTGGACGGGTGCTCGTCCAGCAGCTCGGTGACGCCCGCCCGGCACACCACGATGCAGGCGTGCCGGTGGCGCGAGGCCAGTACGCAGAGGCGGCCCGTCTCCAGGTGGAAGGCGGTGGCGTCCGGGCGGCCGGAGAGCGGGTGCAGGACCACCGTCACATCGAACTCGCGGCCCTGGAGCCGGTTGGCCGTGTCCACCGCGACGCCGCTCACGCCCAGCTCCGCGAGCGCCGCCCGTACCGCCGCGGCCTGGTCGCGGTGGGCGGTGCCGACCGCGATCCGGTCCGCCGTCACCGGCACCGGGTCCGGCGAGCGCTCGCTGGTCGCCGCGCCGCCCCGGTCCAGCAGCCGGCGGACCACCAGGGCCACCGCGCGTACCGCCTCCGGGTCGGTGCGAGGGGTGTGCCGGGCCGGGAGCTCCAGCAGGCCCCAGCCGGACTCCGCCGCCTCGTCCAGCACCCGGTCCGGGGCCGAGCCGTCGGAGGACACGCCGAACGACAGCCGCCGGTCGCCGTGGTCCGTACCGCTGCGGAACGGGGTGTACGGGTAGAACGCGTCCGAGACCAGCGGCGCGGCGGACGCGGGCAGCCGCCACGACACCGGCAGCCGGTGCTGCGGAAGTTGGGGATTGTGCGCGAGCAGCGTGGAGACGGCGCTCGCCGACGGGTCGTACGAGAGCCCCGCCCACTGGTCCGCGCCGACGATCGAGAACGGGTCCAACTGGCCCGGGTCGCCCACGAACAGCGCCCGCTCGAAGAGCCCCGCGACGGCCAGCAGCGCGTCCGAACGCATCTGGTACGCCTCGTCCACGATCGCGTGGCCCCACGGCTCGACGTTCTTCACATGCGCCCACTTCGCGGCCGTCGAGATGACCACGTCGAGCCCGGCGAGATCGGCGGCCTTCGCCGACTTCCGTACGTTGGCCAGGCCGTCCAGCACCCTGTCGTACGGATCGGTGTCGTTGCTGTGCAACCGGCCGACCGGCAGCCCCGGGTCCTTCTCGGCCAGCCGCACCACCAGGTCGTCGACCTGGGCGTTGGTCTGCGCGACCACCATCAACGGATGCCCGGCCGACGCGAGTTCGAGCGCGGCGCGCACCACGAGCGTCGACTTCCCCGCGCCCGGCGGGGAGTCCACCACGATCCCGCGTGACGTGCCGCCCAGGGTATCGGCGAGGATCGCGTCGGTCGCCCGCGCGGCCTGGGCGCCCGGGTCGAATACGGCCGTCACAACAGGTCCTCCGCGGTCACGGGATCGGGGCTCTCGGCATGCCCGGCAGCGGAACCCGGCGGGCCGCCGTGCGTCCAGGGCGTCTCCTCCGGGTCCGGCAGCTTCGGGCCGCCGCGCTGATCGTGCTCGAAAAGCGTCCAGGCGATCCGGTCACCCGGCTCCGGCACCGAACCCGGGGCGGGCTCCTTGCCGCGGCCCATCCGGTCGAGGATCCGCAGCACCAGCGGGGGCGCGCCCCCGCCCTCCGGCTCGGCGTACGCCACGAACTCGGCGGTCTGCGGCTTGCCGTCCAGCGAGCGGTACACCTTCGTGCGCTCGCCGAGATGCGGGTACTCGTCCGTACGGACCGTGACCAGCGGGCGCGGGGAGGGGCGTTTCGACTCGCTGTACGCCATCTCCACCTCCGCCACCTCGGAGACGAACGCCTCACCCGCCAGCCGCCGGCCGGCCAGCACCAGCGGATCGTCCAGCGCCTCCTGGGCCTCCAGCTGGGCCTGCGCCGTCTCGCGCGAGGCCAGCTTCTGCGCCGCCGTCACCGCGTCGTCCCGGCGCGGCTGCGGCGGCTCGCCCGAGCGCACCCGGTCCCGGTGACCGGTGAACGACCAGCGGTCCCTGGTCCAGCGATCCTCGGACCTGGCCCCCTCGGGGAGCTCCCGCAGCAGGTCGAGCCCGCGCCACACCGCGTCCCACGTCGGCCGCATCACACCGGCCAGCAGCGCCCTGATCTCCCGCTCGGCGGCGGTCAGCTCGCCGAGCCGGGCATCGGCCGCCAGACCGTCCTCGGCGGCCGCGAGCGAGGTGCGCGCCCGGTCGTACTTCTCGATGGCGGGCGCCAGCAGCCGGTTGTCGAACGCCGGGTCCGTGGCCGGACCGGCCGGCGGGCACAGCAACTGCCCCTCGCCGTCCCGCTCGAGCTCCGCTCGGAGCGCCGCCGCGGCGCCCGACTCGCCCGCCGGGGCGTCGATCCAGGCCAGCAGCGCGCCCAGATGCTGATCCTCCAGGCTGCTCTGCCCGGTCGCCCAGTGCCGGTTCAGCAGATCGCTCGCGGCGAGCAGCAGGGAGGAGCCGGGCACCCTGGCCCGCTCCCCGTAGTGCGTCAGCCAGCGGCCCAGCAGCGGGACGCGAGCGGGGGCGGGGTACGGGGTGTCGGGGTCGTCCTCGGCGGTGCGGCGGAACCGCATCGAGCGGCCCAGCAGCCGTACGAACTCGATGCCGGCCCGGCTCGGCACGACCAGCTGCGGCGCGTCCGCGCACAGCTCGACCTCGACCTTGACCTTCTTCCCCGTCTCCGGATCGGTCTCGTTGCGCTCGGCCGGCTCGACGACGTCCTCGTACGCCTCGATGTGGGGCAGCACCGCCTCGGCCAGCTCGGCGAGGAACGCGAACCGCAGATCCCGGTCGCGCGGCTGCGAGACCGCCAGCAGCCGGGGCGCCTCCCGGTCCGTCCCGACGAGCGCGCCCAGCGGGGCGCCCGCCTCGCCGGCCGTGGTCAGCGGGACCAGGACCAGTGGCCGGTCGGTGAGATGGCGGTGCCGGACCGTGGCCATCGGCTGGGCCCGGCCGCTCTCCACGGCCTCCAGCCGGGCCAGGGTGCTGATCAGCGACATGCCGGACCGCCCGTCAGAGCCTCGGCGCGCAGGGCCGCCGCGCGCCGCAGCGCGGCGACCGTCGGGTCCGCCGCGTCGCCCTCCTTGCCCGCGGCGGCCGCGAGCACCTCGCCCACCGTGGTCAGCCCGCCGAGCTCACCGCGCACACTTCGCCCCAGCGCCTCCACCGCACCGGCCTCGCGCGCCTTCGCCCGGCAGTGGAAGGCCAGCTCGCAGGCGGCCAGGCACTCCGGGGCGTACGCCGCGCCGACCGCTTCGACCGCGGCGTCGAGCTGCTGGCGGGGGCATTCGGGGTCGAAGGTGGTGCCTTCGGGCAGGGCCGCCGCGATGTCCTCGATCCGGGTCAGCCGGGTGAGCTGACGGCGGGTGACCGCTCGCTGCTTGCGCACGTCGACGACCGAGGCGGTGGGCAGGTTGGAGAAGTCCTTCGGGCAGACCAGCAGCACCCGGTGGTCGACCTCGGCGCCCTCGGTCAGCTCCGCGATCCGCTCCAGCGCCAGCACGTAGACGGCGGACTGCCGGGCCGCCGCGCCGACCTTCGCCGCGTCGGCCGAGCCGTCGATCATGGGGAAGGACTTGATCTCGACGACCGTCCATGTGCCGTCGGGGTGCACCGCGACCGCGTCCGGCTCCAGATAGGCGGGGGAGCCCGCCACCTCCAGGGCCAGCATCGGGTGGTCCAGCAGCGCCCAGCCGCCCGCCTCGGTCGCCTCCCGCAGCGCGAGCGCCGTACGCGCGGCGCGGCCCTCGGGGCCCGCCGCCGTCAGATCGGGCACCGAGACCTCGCGCGGCGCCGCGCCGGAGCCGCCCAGGCGTTCGTGCAGCAGCCGCATCAGCTCCGTACCGCCGTCGGCCTTGACCCTGGCCTCGAAGGCGTTGCCCCGGACGAACGCGAACTGCGACTGCCCGAAGGGGGCCGGCGAACCGAGCGCCGAGGCCAGCGCGGCCTTGTCCACCCCGGCGCCGTCCAGCAGGGCGCGGCGCCGACAGCCGGGGTTGGCGGCGAGGGCGGCCAGCGCGCGGGCGTCCAGCGGACGCGGTGGGACGGTCGGTCCCCGCAGCTCAGCGAGCCGCTGCCGGAGCGTCGTCGCCGGCCGCTCCCGCTCCTGCGCGGGCGCCGGGATCGGTCCGGGGTGCGCGACCGGCCGAGGCGTCTGCGTCGGCCGATGCCGCGGCATCCGGGGAGTCTGCGGAGGTGGTCCGCTGGCCAGGGATTCGCTCACCCGCGGAAGTCTTGCATCCGGCACTGACATTCGGGGACTCTGCGACCGGGGCGACCCGCGGGAAGCGGGCCTGGACCCGGTCCGCGAGCCGCATCACGGGCCGCGCCAGCAGGGCTCCGACGCCCATCACGGCGGCGCCCGCGACCGCGTCGAGGAAGTAGTGGTTGGCCGTGCCCATCACTATGAAAGTGGTGAGCAGGGGGTAGGCGACGCCCGCGGCCCGGACGTACGGGTTCTTGCTGTGGCGCCACAGCAGGATGCCGCACCAGAGCGCCCAGCCGACGTGCAGGCTCGGCATCGCCGCGTACTGGTTGGTCATCCCGCCCATGCCGCGCGGGGCGCTGGCCTCCGCGCCCCACCAGCCGTACGAGCTGTACTGCGCCATCGTGTCGACGAAGCCGTACCGGGCCTCCAGCAGCCGGGGCGGGCAGGTGGGCAGCAGAGTGAAGCCGATCAGGCCGAACAGCGTGGAGGTCATCAGC
Source organism: Streptomyces sp. NPDC102437 (assembly GCF_044765565.1). Classification (NCBI taxonomy): domain Bacteria; kingdom Bacillati; phylum Actinomycetota; class Actinomycetes; order Kitasatosporales; family Streptomycetaceae; genus Streptomyces; species Streptomyces sp. NPDC102437. The sequence continues at coordinate 43,443 of NZ_JBIWKI010000030.1, forward strand.
CAGGTGCGGGCTCGGCGGTACACCTCCTGGCGGCGGCGGAAGAGCCAGACCAGGACGGCGGGGGTGACGAGGTAGTGCAGGGACGCGTACGCGAAGTCGGCGGGTATGCCTATCGAGGGGTGCGCGGTGAACAGCCGGTTGAGCGGATGTTCGAGGTTGATGTGGAGCGTCTGCTCCAGGCGCAGGATGCTCAGGCCGTGGTCGATGGCGGTGGACACGTCACCGCGCGCCACCAGCCGTCCCGCCGAATAAGCCCCGTACACCAGGGCGAGCAGTGGCAGCTCGGTCCACCAGCGAAGCCTCGGGCGCGGCACGGGTGCGGTGCTGGCATGCTGCATCCGGAAGCTCTCCATCATGTGTTCATGCGACCGACGGCGGGCGTTCAACCGTACGGCGTGCGTCGGTCGGGGTTCCCCGGGGGTCCGTTCCGGAGCCCCGTGCGCGTAAACATTTCTCCGCGCAGAGTGGGACGTCGGCCGGGCCCCTGAGGTTGCCTCGCGATCATGTGCGAGATGATGGGAAAACCGGATGATCCGCCGCGTCCCGATCTCCGGCCTCAGACCTCAGTTCAGGGAGAGCCGTCATGGCACCGCGTATCCTGCTCGCCCGCCACGGCCAGACGGAATGGTCCGTCAGGGGCAATCACACCGGCAGGACGGACATCCCGCTGCTCGACACCGGCCGTGCGGGGGCCAAGCTCCTCGGCGAGCGGCTGCGGCGCGGTCCGTGGGCGGACCTGCCGGGCCTTCAGGTGCGCACCAGCCCGCTGGTACGGGCCAGGGAGACCTGTGAGATCGCGGGTTTCGCGGACCGGGCCGAGCTGTGGGACGCGCTCATGGAGTGGGACTACGGGGCGTACGAGGGGATGACCCCGGCCGAGATCAAGGCGACCCGCCCGGACTGGTTCATCTGGCGCGACGGGGTGCCGGAGGGCGAGACCCTGGCCGAGCTGTCCGCCCGCGCCGACGAGATCGTGGACTGGGCCCGCTCGGCCGACCGCGATGTGCTGGTCTTCGCCCACGGCCACATCCTGCGGGCGCTGGGGGCGCGGTGGCTCGGCGAGGACGTGTCGTTCGCGGCGCGGATCCGGCTCGACCCGACGTCGCTGTCGGTGCTGGGATGGGCGTACGGCGCACCCGCGATCGAGCGCTGGAACGACACCGGCCACCTGGACGGCTGAAGCCTACGAGGTGGCGGCCTCCGCCACCTCCGCGTACCGCTCCAGGAACTCCCCCACCTCCGCCGCACCCCGCTGCGGCACCAGCACCCCCGCCGCCTGGGCCAGCATCGCCCGGATGCGCGTCGACCGGACGCGGTCCAGCAGGTCCAGCACCTGATGGCCCGCCGCCGCAGCCTCCGCGGCCCGGCCCGCCCGCGCGAGGTCCCAGGTCAGCTCGGCCCGGTACAGCGCCAGGTTCCGGGTGAAGTGCGGGTCCTGGAGCCGGACGGCCCGCAGCGCGTGCCCGGCCGCCCGGGACCAGTCGCCCAGCGCCGACCAGCACTGCGCCTGGAGCATCTCCAGCTCCGCCTCCCGGAAGAACGTCATCCACTCCGGATCGGCATCGCGGGGCCCGCGCCCGAAAGCGGTGTACGCCCGGCCGATCGCCCGCTCGCAGCCCGTACGGTCCCCGAGCCCCGCCCGGCCCCCCGCCTCGCGCAGCGCGAGCAGCGCCAGCAGCCGGGGCGAGCCCAGCGGCTGCGCAGCCCGCTGCCCGGCCTCCGCCGCGCGCACGGACTCGCGGGGCCGCCCGGTGTCCCGGGCCAGGAACGACGTGTTGCAGAACGCGTGCGCCTCCAGCGCCGCGTCACCGGCCACCCGGGCCGTGGCGAGCGCCTCCGCGTAGTGCGAGCGGGCGTCCTCGTACCGGCCCGAGTCATGCGCCAGCCAGCCCACCGAGATGGCCAGTTCGCCCGCTCCGGCATGCAGCCGGTCGGCGGTGGAGCGCTTGGTGGCCGTCCCGGAGTCGAGCAGCGCGTACGCCGCCCGCAGCGGCCGGGACGCCCTGCGGTAGAGGCCGTCGCCGCCGTGCCGGTCGTCGAGCAGCCGGATCTGCCGCACCGCCTTCTCGACGGCGCCGACCTCTCTCTCGCCGACCCGGCGCGGGTCGGGCAGGACGGCGGCAGCGGCGGGCGTGCCGCCCAGGCCCAGGGTCGCGGCCGCCATCGTGGTGGTGCCGCTCGTCATGAATACGCGACGCAGCACGTCGCTCTCCTCGTCGGTGTCGCTGTGGAGCACAGGGGGCGGGGGGGATCCGGCGATAGCCCGCGCCGCCCGGCCGCGCACGGTTTCGCGCGGCGAGAAGCCCAGGTCCGCCAGGGTCCTCCCGGGGAACATGTGCAGGAAGACCCGTTCGTACGCGTAGTTCGGGCAGCGGATCTCCCCGGACTCCACGCGTCCGATGTACCGGGCGTCGCACGCGACCTGTTCGCCGATCTCACGGGCGGACCTGCGTACCGCGGCAGCGAACTCCCCGGCGGAGCGCTGTCCGCGCAGCCGCCGGAAGGCGAGGTTGGGAACTGCCCCTGTCGACACCATGGACCGGAACCTCTCTTCCGCAGCCGGGGTTCCTGCTTCCGGTGTCCCCGGCGGAGCAAAACGTACCTGCTGTGACGGGCCGCACACAGAGCGTTTCCGGGCAAAGTCGGGCATCTCGCCCGCGATCCGCCATGAACTGCCACCCTTTGCGGCGGCGTGGCACCGTAGCCCTTGACGCGGTCGGCGCGTTGGTCCATGCGGAGACGGAAACCGACTCCGCCCGGCGATGAGAGGAGAGGTCCCTTGTTGCATCCCGGCACGGAGACCGACGCACGGACCACTGCGACGCGCCCGGCCGCGACGGGTGTCGCGGCGCCCCCGTCCACGGAGGGTCCCGGGGCCGAGCCCTGCGACCTGGTGACGGTCCCGGCCCGCCAGGGCCTGGAGGCCGTGGACATCCTGCGCCGGGACGCCGAGCGGGACATCGGCCCGGTCCTGCACGACGGCACCTGCGACACCCTCGGCTTCCTCGTGCCGCCCGGGACCGCCGAGGAGTGGGACGTACCGGGCAGCGCCTGTACGCAGACCGCCGGCCGCGGGTTGCGCATCCCCGCCGAGCCGCCGGTCACCGGCAGCGGCTGGCTGCTGCCGCCCGAGGGCGACGCCCCGGTCACCGATCCGGCCGTGCTGCGGGCCGCACTCGACCAGGCGGCCCGGCTGATCGAGGCGGCCGACAGCTGCCGCTGACCGTGCGCCGACCGCCGGCTTCCCGGCCGCGCCCATAATGGGCAGGTGGGCGGGTTTCCCCGGCACGGCCGGTTCCGTACCGGTCCGGAGCGAAGAGCAGTGAGCAGGCACGAGCAGCGGTGGCACGTCGAGGAGCGTCGGGCGGGGGTGCGGGCTCCCGCAAGCGGTCCGACCGCAAGGACGACGGCAGGACCGGGAGCAGGACCGAACGTGGTGCCGGGCGCGCCGGACGCAGGGCGGAGCCCCTCGCCGAACCGGTGGACGGCTCCCTCGCCGAGCTGGTGCCCGACCGGGAGCGGCCGCACGCCTGGACGCTGACGCTGGACGGCGCCCCGCAGTCCCATGTGGATCTCGACGACCCCACGTTCCTGTCCTTCGAGTACCAGCGCAGGATCGGCCACATCGCCGATCTCGTCGCACCCCCCGGACAGCCCCTGCACGTGGTGCACCTGGGCGGCGGCGCCTTCACGCTCGCCCGCTACATCGCCGCGACCCGGCCCCGCTCCACCCAGCAGGTCATCGAGGTGGACGCCGCCCTCGTCCAACTGGTCCGCCGGGAACTGCCGCTGGACCCGCAGGCCAGGATCCGGGTCAGGGCCACCGACGCCCGCGCCGGGCTCGGGAAGATCCAGGACGGCTGGGCGGATCTCGTCATCGCCGACGTCTTCAGCGGGGCCCGCACCCCCGCGCACCTCACCAGCACCGAATTCCTCGCCGAGGTCCGCCGCGTCCTGAAGCCCGGCGGGAGCTACGTCGCCAACCTCGCGGACGGGCCGCCGCTGACCCATCTGCGCGGCCAGATCGCCACCGCGGCCACGGTCTTCCCGGAACTGGCGCTCGCCGCCGACCCGGCCGTGTGGCGCGGCCGCCGCTTCGGCAACGCCGTGCTGCTCGCCTCGGACCTGCCGCTGAAGGTCGCGGAGCTGACCCGCCGGGTGGCGACCGATCCGCATCCCGGACGCGTCGAACACGGGCGGGCGCTGGCCGACTTCACCGGCGGCGCGGCCGCGGTGAGCGACGCGGCCGCCAAGCCGTCCCCGGCACCGCCGCCCTCGGCCTTCGGCTGAACCCGCCCATCGCCTAGTTCGTCGACGCGGACATCGCGCTGCACCGGGCCGTGGTGGCCGCCGCGCACAATCCCGTGCTCGCCCACCTCTTCGGCGAGTTCGCGCCCGCACTGATCGACCTCGTGGAGCTGTTCGGCCTGCGCCGCGAGGACCCGGACACGGCGATGCCGTCCATGACGCGCTGGTGCGGGCCGTGGTGGCCGGGGACGCGGAATCGGCGGGCCGGGCCGCGCAGACAGAACTCGAATCCACGCTGGCCCGGCTGCGGGAGGGGCAGGCGCGGGCCGACTCCAGAGGGCTGCGGCGGGCGTAGGCGCGGGCCGTCCCTGCAGGGCGTGGGCCGATTCCGAAGGTCGCCGGAGAGCGGCTTCGGAGAGAGAAGGCGGACGTGCCCGCGGCCGCCCCGCCGCCTGGCGCCCCGTTCACCTTCCGGCGGGCGGGCCGGTGTGAACCACGGATGACGGGAACCGCTGCCGGTGGCCGGCGCGGACGCGGGGTCCGGCGCGGCCGGCGCGCGGTGCGTCCTGCCCGGCATGGCTCCGACCTGCGCATTCCCCGGACAGCATGAAATCCCGGGCGGCGCATACGGGTTGTGGCAAGCCCTCGGCAGGACACGGTCCCGTGACTTGCCGGACACGCTCGGGCAACGGAAGCGTCTTCAACTCTTGACACCCACCCCTTCGAGGCAGGAACCTTCCGACATCGATGCATGGGAGCGCTCCCACGCTGAACGGCCCTCCCGCCCGAACGGCACCGCGCGCGCCCTCCCCCTCACTCGGAACACACCGGAACACATCCGGAACGCCCCGCCCAGAGACGCACCGCCCAGGAACGCCTCGCCCCCGGAACACCTCCCCAGGACGTCACCCCGGAACGTCCCACCCCGGAACAAGGAGTAGTGGAATGCGCATCACCCGCACCGTCACCGGCCGGAGCCGCAGAGCCGCGGTCCTGGCCACCACGGGCCTGACGGCCTCGGCCCTGTTGCTGACCGGCTGCAGCAGCGACTCGGACCAGTCGGGCAGCACCGGCCCCGACGCGAACGGGAACATCACGCTGACCGTCGCCGACTTCGGGCAGTTCGGGTACAAGGAGGCCGGACTCTTCGCCAAATACCACGAACTGCACCCGAACGTCACGGTCAAGGAGAACGTCACCGCCGACGAGCAGGTCTACTACCCGAAGTTCCTCCAGCAGCTCAACACGGGCAGCGGGCTGGCCGACATCCAGGGCATCGAGGTCGGCCGGGTGAAGGAGCTCGTAGACACCAAGGCGGACGCCTTCGCCGACCTGGCCGGGGCCATCGACTCCGGCCAGTGGGTCAACTGGAAGGCGCTGCAGGCCACCACCGACGACGGCAAGGTCATCGGCGCTGGCACCGACATCGGCCCGATGTCGCTCTGCTACCGCCGCGACCTGTTCGAGCAGGCCGGTCTCCCGGCCGACCGCGAGGAGGTCGCCGCCAAGGTCGCCGGGGGCTGGGACGACTACCTGAAGCTCGGCGAGGAGTACAAGAAGAAGGCCCCCAAGGGCACCTTCTACATGGACTCCGCCAGCGCCATGTACAACAGCGTGGTCTCCTCCAACGAGGAGCAGTACTACGCCAAGGACGGCAAGGCGATCTACAAGGACAGCGCCGGCGTCAAGGCGGGCTGGAACCTCGCCGCCGAGGCCGCCGCGAAGGATCTGACCGCCGGCCTGGCCCAGTTCCAGGACCCGTGGAAGGCCGCACTGCGCAAGGGCACGGTCGCCACGGTCGCCTGCCCCGCGTGGATGGCCGCGCAGATCGCCACGTACGCCGGTGACGAGTTCAAGGGCAAGTGGGACATCGCCCGCACCCCGGGCGAGACCGCGGCCAACTGGGGCGGCTCCTTCCTCGCCGTGCCCGCCAAGGGAAAGAACGTCGAGGAGGCGAAGAAGCTCGTCAAGTGGCTGACCGCCCCCGAGCAGCAGGCCGCCGTGTTCAAGGCCGTCGGTGTCTTCCCGTCGAACAAGGGTGCCTACGAGCTCCCCGAGGTGAAGAGCGCCGAGCTCGCGTACTTCAACAACGCCCCCATCGGTGAGATCTACGCCGCGGAGGCCCAGATCATCCCCGCGGCCGTGCTTGGCCCGAAGGACGGCATCATCAAGGACAGCATCTCCACCCAGATCAACAACATGGAGCAGCGGGGCACCGAGCCGGACGACGCCTGGAAGGCCGCCACGGAGGCCATCGACAAGGTGATCGGCTGAACTCCCCATCGATGCGGGCGGCCGGGACCCCACATCCGCGTCCCGGCCCACCCGCACCGGGGCCGCACCTCCCCGCCGGCCCCGCGCACGGACTCCGACACCACCGCCGGACCTGACCAGAACTCCGGCCTGCCCCTGCGGTGTCGGCACACCCCAGGGAAGGACTCCCACCTGTGGCAACCTCGATCCCCGCCCGGGGCGCACCCGGCTCGAAGCCGGACCGTCGCGTCCCGAAGCCCATGTCCCCCGGCCGCCAGGCATGGAGCAGCCGGCTGTGGCGCTTCGACGACAAGGCGTCCCCCTACGCCTACATCGCACCCTTCTTCCTCGTCTTCGGCGCCTTCGGGCTCTACCCCCTCCTCTACACCGGCTGGATCGCCCTGCACCGGGTGGAGATGATCAGCCTCGACCGGATGGAATGGGTCGGCTGGGAGAACTTCAGCAGGATCCTCCAGGACCCGGAGTTCTGGACGGCCGTCGGCAACACCTTCGTCATCGGGGTGATCTCCACCGTCCCGCAGCTGCTGGTGGCGCTGGGCCTGGCCCACCTGCTGAACTACAAGCTGCGCGCCAGCACCTTCTGGCGGACGGTGATCCTCACCCCGTACGCCACCTCCGTGGCCTCCGCCGCCCTGGTCTTCGCCCTCGTCTTCCGCGCCGACGGCGGCCTGCTGAACTGGGCCCTGGACTTCATCGGTCTCGGCGACACCAACTGGGCCAATGGCCACTGGTCGTCCAAGATCGCCATCTCGGTCATCGTGATCTGGCGCTGGACCGGCTACAACGCCCTGATCTACCTGGCCGCGATGCAGGCCGTCCCGTCCGACCTCTACGAGGCCGCCTCGCTCGACGGCGCCTCGCGCTGGCAGCAGTTCCGCAAGGTGACGATCCCGGCGCTGCGGCCGACGATCCTCTTCACGATCGTCATCTCGACCATCGGGTCGATGCAGCTGTTCGGCGAGCCGCTGCTCCTGGAGGGCGGCACCATTGGAGCGCAGGGGGGCAACGAGCACCAGTACGAGACGCTCAGCGTCTACCTCTACAACTACGGCTGGAAGCTCGGACACCTCGGTCCGGCCGCCGCGGTCGCCTGGGCCATGCTCGCGCTGCTGCTGCTCATTGCCGCGATCAACTGGCTCGTCGGGCGCTCCGTGCGCAAGACCTCGGCCTGACCGGGAGCGATACCCATGACCACGACCAGCACCGTCACCGCCCCGGACAGCCGCCGCGTGTCCAAGGCCGCCGCCCCCGGCACTCCTCCTCGGCGCGGCAGGTTCAAGCAGGGCGCGGGCCGCCAGCACCACGCCGGCCCCTTCGCCTACTTCGCCCTCGCCGTCGTCGGCATCGGCTCCCTCTTCCCGCTGTACTGGACACTCGTCGCCGCGTCCCGTAGCCAGGACGAAATACTGGACACCACCCCGCCGTTCGTCCCCGGCGGCAACCTGTTCGACAACCTCCGAGCGGCCTGGGAACAGGCCCATCTCGGCAAGGCCATCTGGAACACGCTCATCGTCTCCGCGAGCATCACTGCGGCGACGCTCTTCTTCTGCGCCCTGGCCGGCTACGCCTTCGCCAAGATGCGCTTCAGGGGCCGCGGCGCACTGATGACCGCAGTCGTCGCCACGCTCACGATCCCGCCCCAACTCAGCGTCGTACCGCTGTTCATGATGATGTCCGACATCGGATGGGGCGGTCAGCTGAAGTCGGTGATCTTCCCGACGCTGGTGAGCGCGTTCGGAGTGTTCTTCATGCGGCAGTACCTCAGCGAGGCGCTGCCCTACGAACTCATCGAGGCGGGCAAGGTCGACGGAGCGAACAACCTCCGTGTCGTGTGGAGCATCGTGCTCCCCGTGGCCCGCCCGGCCATGATGGTGCTCGGCATGCTCACCTTCGTACAGGCGTGGAACGACTTCTTCTGGCCGTACCTCGCCCTGAACCAGGAGAACCCCACGCTCCAGGTGGCCCTCGGCCAGCTGAGCGCCTCCTACGTGCCCGACCAGAGCATCGTGATGGCGGGTGCGCTGATCAGCACCCTGCCGCTGCTCGTGGTCTTCGTGGTCTTCGGCAAGCGGATCGTCGGCGGGATCATGTCCGGCGCCGTCAAGGGCTGACACCGCCGCCGCCAAGGGCCGAAGCCGCACCACCCGCATCTCTCCGCCCCTCCCGTTCCTTCCCCCCCGCCCATCCACCCTGGGAGCGCTCCCGCATGACTGCCGTACGACCCGACACCGCCCCGAAGGCCGCATCCGAAGCGGCGGAATTCCCCAGCGGCTTCGTCTGGGGGGCGGCCACCGCCGCCTACCAGGTCGAGGGCGCCGCGTCCGAGGACGGCCGGACCCCTTCCATCTGGGACACCTTCAGCCGCACCCCGGGCAAGGTCCGCAACGGCGACACCGGAGACATCGCCGCCGACCACTACCACCGCTACCGCGACGACGTGGCGCTCATGAAACGGCTCGGCCTGACGGCCTACCGCTTCTCCGTCTCCTGGCCCCGGGTGCAGCCCACCGGCCGCGGCCCCGCCGTCGAACGCGGCCTGGACTTCTACCGCAGGCTCGTCGACGAACTCCTCGAAGCGGGCATCGCACCCGTCGCCACCCTCTACCACTGGGACCTGCCCCAGGAGTTGGAGGACGCGGGCGGCTGGCCCGAGCGCGTGACCGCCGAACGCTTCGCCGACTACGCCGACATCATGGCCGGGGCCCTCGGCGACCGCGTCAGCACCTGGACCACCCTCAACGAGCCGTGGTGCTCGGCCTTCCTCGGCTACGGCTCCGGCGTGCACGCCCCCGGCCGCACCGAGCCCGCCGCCGCGCTGCGTGCCGCCCACCACCTCAACCTCGCCCACGGCCGGGCGACCGGGGTCCTGCGCGACCGCCTCCCCGCCACCGCGCGGATCTCGGTCACCCTCAACCTCCACCACGTCCGCCCGCTGACCGGCAGCGCCGCCGACGCGGACGCCGCCCGCCGGATCGACGCGGTCGGCAACCGGATCTTCACCGGCCCGATGCTGCACGGCGCGTACCCCGAGGACCTGATCGCCGACACCGAGCACCTGGTCGACTGGTCGGAGCTGGTCCACGACGGCGACCCGGCGGTCATCTCCCGCCCGGTCGACGTCCTGGGCGTCAACTACTACACACCGACGCTGGTCTCCACGCCCGCCGACGGCGCCGGCGACGCGCGCGACGACGGCCACGGCAACAGCGACCACTCCCCGTGGCCCGGCTCCGAACACGTCGCCTTCCACCTGGCCGAGGGCCGTGAGCGCACCGCCATGAACTGGGCGATCGACCCCGACGGGCTGTACGAGCTCCTCATGGACGTGGCCCGGGACAACCCCGGCCTGCCGCTGATGGTCACCGAGAACGGCGCGGCCTTCGACGACTACGTCTCGCCCGAGGGCAGGGTGGAGGACCCCGAGCGGATCGAGTACCTGCGCGGACACCTGGACGCCGTGCGGCGGTCGATCGCCGCCGGGGCGGACGTACGCGGCTACTTCCTCTGGTCCCTGATGGACAACTTCGAGTGGGGCTACGGATACTCCAAGCGCTTCGGCGCCGTCTACGTCGACTACGCCACCCAGCGCCGCATCCCCAAGGCGAGCGCCCACTGGTACGCCGGCGTCATCCGCCGCCAGCGTAGGATGGGAGCGCTCCCAGAAGGGTGATGCGGAGCGGCTGCCCGTCCCGTACGGGCTGCCGGAGGCGCCGATACCAGGACTTGGCCAGGCCACCCGGCTGTGAGAAATTGACCGCGAACGGGAGGCAGCCATGACGGCAGCGCGAGTACGGAGCGGTGGCCGGCCCACGCTCGAAGAAGTCGCGGCACGGGCAGGAGTGGGGCGCGGCACGGCCTCGCGGGTCATCAACGGCTCACCACGGGTCAGCGCGCAGACCCGCGAGGCGGTGGAGGCGGCCGTCGCCGAGCTGGGCTACGTACCCAACCGCGCGGCCCGCGCGCTCGCCGCGAACCGCACGGACGCCATCGCCCTGGTGGTGCCCGAATCGGAGACCCGCTTCTTCGCCGAGCCGTACTTCTCCGACATCGTCCGAGGTGTCGGCGCGGCGCTCGCCGACACCGACATGCAACTGCTGCTCACCCTCGTCGGCAGCGACCGCGAGCGCCGCCGGCTGGCCCAGTACCTGACCGCGCACCGCGTCGACGGTGTGCTGATGGTCTCCGTCCACGCCGACGACCCGCTGCCGGACCTGCTGGAGCAGCTCGGCATGCCGGCCGTGATGGGCGGCCGCAGGTCGGCCTTGGAAACGCTCGCCGCGGTCGACTCCGACAACTTCGGGGGAGCCCGCGCGGCGGTCGCCCATCTCGTGACCCGGGGACGGCGCGCCATCGCCACGATCACCGGGCCCCGGGACGTCCACGGTGCGCAGCGCCGCCTCGACGGCTACCGCGCCGCGGTCCGGGAGGCGGGTCTCGAACCGGACGAGCGGCTGATCGCCCCCGCCGACTTCTCCGAGGAGGGCGGCGCACGGGCCATGCGCGAGCTGCTGGCCCGCCGCCCCGACGTCGACGCGGTCTTCGCCGCCTCCGACGTCATGGCCGCGGGCGCCCGCCAGGTCCTGCGCGAGGCCGGCCGCCGCATCCCGGACGATGTGGCCCTCATCGGCTTCGACGACTCGGCGGTGGCCCGCCACATGGACCCGGCCCTCACCAGCGTGCGCCAGCCGATCGAGGAGATGGGCCGCACGATGGCCCGCGTCCTGCTCAAGGAGATCGCGAGCGAGACCCAGGAACGCCCGCAGATCGTGCTCCCCACCGAACTGGTCGTCCGCGACTCCTCGTGACGACCGTCACACGGTCGCCCGCGAGGGCGGCCGGGGTGGTGATCGAGGTGGCGGCTGAGGGGGACTCAGAAACGAGAAGGGCCCCGGTCCGAAGACCGGGGCCCTTCCCCTCAGGGTGAGTAACGGGACTCGAACCCGCGACATCCTGGACCACAACCAGGTGCTCTACCATCTGAGCTATACCCACCATGTCCGGTCTTTTTCTGACCGGCCGAGAAAAAGTGTACAGGGTCCGAGAGGGTGCTCGCGCCCCAGTTGTTCAGCCGCCGGTCCCAACCCCCGAAAGGGCTATGACCAGCGGCTTCACAGGGTCCTACGGTGCGGGCGGTGCGACGCGCGCCGCAATGGCCTTCGCGCGCTCCGAGTCCGGGCCGGGCTGCGGCACGAAGACCGCCTCGCGGTAGTAACGCAGCTCCGTGATGGAGTCACGGATGTCCGCGAGCGCCCGGTGGTTGCCGTTCTTGGCCGGACTGTTGAAGTACGCCCGCGGGTACCAGCGGCGCGCCAGCTCCTTGATCGAGGAGACATCGACGATCCGGTAGTGGAGGTAGCCCTCCAGGGCCGACATGTCCCGCGCCAGGAACCCGCGGTCGGTGGAGACCGAGTTCCCGCAGAGCGGGGCCTTGCCGGGCTCCTTGACGTGTTCGCGGACGTAGTTCAGCACCTGGGCCTCGGCGTCGGCCAGGGTGGTGCCCCCGGCCAGCTCGTCGAGGAGGCCCGAGGCGGTGTGCATCTGCCGCACCACCTCGGGCATGGTCTCCAGGGCCGCGTCCGGCGGGCGGATCACGATGTCCACCCCTTCGCCGAGCACGTTCAGCTCCGAGTCGGTGACCAGCGCGGCCACCTCGATGAGTGCGTCTTCCGTCAACGAGAGCCCGGTCATCTCGCAGTCGATCCACACCATGCGATCGTTCATGGCCCCACCCTACGGGGCACTCCGTTGCCCCGGCAGGGTCGGTCGTCCGGTCGTGTACGCGTCGGGGCCGGGTTTCCCCTGCTCCGGCTGGACCGGGCCGGCCGGTGGCGCCGTGACGACATGCGTACCCGGCGGTGCGGCCGCGGCCGTGGCGCGCCGGATCACCGGGTTGCCCTGGCTGGGCACCACGGGCTCGGTCACCGCGGCCACGGGCTCCGGGCCACCGCCCTGCGGACGGCGGGCCCGGTAGGCGGCCCGGTACGCGGCGGGGGAGGAGCCCAGCTGACGCCGGAAGTGTCCGCGCAGCGCGACCGGTGAGCGGAAGCCGCAGCGGCCCGCCACCTCGTCGACCGAGTACTCGGACGTCTCCAGCAGCCGCTGCGCCTGCAGCACCCGCTGGGTGATCAGCCACTGGAGCGGTGCGCTGCCGGTGAGCGAACGGAACCTGCGGTCGAAGGTCCGCCTGCTCATGTAGGCGCGCGCGGCCAGCGTCTCCACGTCGAACTGCTCGTGGAGGTGCTCCAGCGCCCAGGCCACGACCTCTGCGAGAGGGTCGGAGCCGATCTCCTCCGGTAAAGACCTGTCGAGGTAGCGCTCCTGACCGCCACTGCGCCGCGGCGGCACGACGAGCCGGCGGGCCAGTGCCCCGGCGGCCTCCGTGCCGTGGTCCGTGCGGACTATGTGCAGGCAGAGATCGATCCCGGCGGCCGTGCCGGCGGAGGTGAGCACATCGCCGTCGTCGACGAAGAGCTCACGCGGATCGACGTGCACCGACGGATAGCGCTTGGCCAGCGTCGGCGCGTACATCCAGTGTGTGGTCGCCGGGCGGCCGTCCAGCAGGCCCGCGGCTGCGAGCACGAACGCGCCCGTGCACAGCCCGACGATGCGGGCGCCCTCCTCATGGGCGCGGCGCAGCGCCTCCAGCGCCTCGGCGGGCGGCGGCGAGGTGATCGAACGCCAGGCGGGCACCACGACGGTGCCGGCCCTGCTGATCGCCTCCAGCCCGTAGGGCGCGGTGAGTTCGAGTCCCCCGGTGGTCCGCAGCGGCCCTTCTTCCCCGCCGCAGACGAGGAGTCGGTAGCGCGGAACTCCCGCGTCCTGGCGGTCGATTCCGAACACGGAGAGCGGGATCGAACTCTCGAAGATGGGGCCGCCGCTGAACAGCAGCACGGCGACGACTTCTCGTCGTCGACGGCCACTGAGCTTCCGTACAGCCTCCGTTGCGGCGGCGGAGTCCTGGCTCATGACGCTAAGCCCCCCTCGGTGTTCGCGTCTTCCTGGTCCTTACGGGCCTGTCGCACCTGCACTGTTCCCCTCGGTCATGCACGAGTTCCCCAGACTTCGATACCCAAGATCGAATCTACTGCGTCCCATGGTGCCGACGTGACAAGTTCACCAACCGCCGTTATGTCGACAAGGCAACTTGGCGGGAAGCTTTCGATCACGAAGCGTTTCATCCGGTGGACGCTCAGGGAAGTGCGCCTGGCGTTCATGGCCCGTCCCCGTTGGGTGGAAGCGTACCGCGCGGTCTCTTCCTGCCTGGTGGCAAGGGGGTTGATCGGCCAAGTCGGCAAGGTGTCGGTGGGGGTATGAAGTTGGCTGAAAATAGATGGTTGTGCGTGTGTGATTCAGTCATTGAACCGGCGCACAACCCGGGTGATCAACCGCTTCTTTGCGCCCCCTTGGCAGGTCGGACGGCCGATCGCACGGAACGGGCCGGTGGCAAACGGTGGCGATCGGATTCCGCCGGGCGGGCCGGTGTCCGTCGCCGGCCGGGCGGCGTACGGGGAACGGGGCGGGCGGTCTGGAACGGGGGCGACGGGCGGTCCGGAACGGGGGCGGTGCGACGCGTGGGATCGGGTTGCCGGCTCCCGGGGTCGGTCCTGGGATGGTGATCCGTCCGACGGTCTCGCGGGGGAACGGGGCCTTCCGGCGTCCGGAAAAGGTGACGGTTACGGTGCCGTCCGGTCACCGTGGGCGGTCGTCCGGGCCCGGCGGCGTCGGTGTACAGCACAAGCGGCATTGCCATCCGGGTCCGCCTCGGGCATGCTCCGTGAAACGTCGCGCGCGCTTTGCGCGGGTCTGGGCAGTGGAGGAGTGGCGCCGTACCCTTGGGGGTAAGGGGTTGGGAAGATGATTCCCGGACACCGCATCACCGCCCGCTGACGCACCTTCCCCAAGTCGCTCTCCTCACGAGGACTCTCTTCGCCGAGACACCGATGGCCGGTCACGAAATCCCCGAACCCGCCGACCGCAAGCAGGTAGCCGACCCCATGTCGGGCCCGCAGGCGGTCGAAGAAACACGTCACTCGTGCGACCCCGCGTTCCGCCATGGGGTCGTCGTCGGCTTCGACGGCTCGACCTCCAGTGAGCGCGCCCTCGCCTATGCCATCGGAATGGCCCGAAGATCGGGCTCCGGTCTGATCATCGTCCATGTCGCCAACCGGCTGCCGACCACGGTCTGGGCAGGCTGCGAGCCGCCCGTCTTCGTGGACGTGCCCGATCACCGCACCGAGGTGCTCGGCCTGGAGCTCGCCTGCGCGGACTACCTCTCCGAGGTCCCCTGGGTCCTCGTGGAGCGCGGCGGGGACATCTGCCACGAGCTGGAGGAGGTCGGCCGGGAGTACTCGGCCGACGCCATCGTCGTCGGCTCCACGCACGGCATCGTCGGCCGGATCTTCGGCTCGGTGGCGGGCCGCCTCGCCCGGCGCGCGCAGCGCCCGGTCGTCGTCATCCCCTGAGCGCCCGACGCCCCCGCAATCTCTCCGCCATCGCCCCGGCATCCCCTCCGTCACCCCTGCGAACCGGTGTGACGCCCACGTTCGACATGGCGTCAAATCGCCTGCGTAAACCGGCAATTCATGCCCTCGATGGCGGATTCGAGGGCGCCCGGCGCGCACCAGAACAGCATTGCGCGCGCCGGGGCCGCCCCCTGCACGGGCCTATTCGACGGTGACGGACTTCGCCAGGTTGCGCGGCTTGTCGATGTCACGGCCCATGGCCAGCGCCGTGTGGTACGCGAAGAGCTGGAGCGGGATGCCCATCAGGATCGGGTCCAGCTCGTTCTCGTTCTTCGGCACGATGATGGTGTGGTCGGCCTTCTCCTGCACCTGGTGGGCGACGGCGAGGATGCGACCGCTGCGGGCCTTGATCTCCTCCATCGCGGCGCGGTTCTTCTCCAGCAGGTCGTCGTCCGGCACGATCGCGACCGTCGGCATCGCGGGCTCGATCAGCGCCAGCGGCCCGTGCTTCAGCTCGGAGGCCGGGTACGCCTCCGCGTGGATGTACGAGACCTCCTTGAGCTTCAGCGAGGCCTCACGGGCGACGGGGTAGCCGCGCACCCGGCCGATGAACATCATCGACTTGGCGTCCGCGTACTCGGCCGCCATCTTCTTGATCTCGTCCTCGTTCGCCAGGATCTCGCTGATCTGGGCGGGCAGCCTGCGCAGCCCCTCGATGATCCGCTTGCCGTCGGCGACCGACAGGTCCCGGATGCGGCCCAGGTGCAGGGCGAGCAGCGCGAACGCGACGACCGTGTTGGTGAAGCACTTGGTGGAGACGACGCAGACCTCGGGGCCGGCGTGGACGTACGTACCGCCGTCCGCCTCCCGGGCGATCGCGGAACCCACCACGTTGACGACGCCGAGCACCCGGGCGCCCTTGCGCTTGAGCTCCTGGACGGCGGCCAGCACGTCGTAGGTCTCACCGGACTGGGAGACCGCGACGTACAGCGTGTCCGGGTCGACGACCGGGTTGCGGTAGCGGAACTCGGAGGCCGGCTCGGCGTCCGCGGGGATACGGGCGAGCTCCTCGATCAGCTGCGCGCCGATCTGGCCCGCGTGGTACGAGGTGCCGCAGCCGAGGATCTTGATCCGGCGGACCCCGCGCGCCTCGCGGGCGTCCAGGTTGAGGCCGCCCAGGTGCACGGTGGCGAAGCGGTCGTCGATCCGGCCGCGCAGCACCCGGTCGACGGCGTCGGCCTGCTCGGAGATCTCCTTGTGCATGTACGTGTCGTGGCCGCCCATGTCGTACGACTCGGCCTCCCACTCCACGGTGGTCGGAGTGGCCGTCGTGGAGGAGCCCTCCGTGGTGTACGTACGGAAGTCGTCGGCCTTGAGGGTGGCCATCTCGCCGTCGTCCAGGGTCACGACCTGGCGGGTGTGGGCGACCAGCGCGGCGACGTCCGAAGCGACGAACATCTCCTTCTCGCCGATGCCGAGCACGACCGGGGAGCCGTTGCGGGCGACCACGATGCGGTCGTTGAAGTCGGCGTGCATGACGGCTATGCCGTACGTGCCCTCGACCGAGCGCAGCGCCTCGCGGACCTTCTCCTCCAGGGTCTCCGCCTGGGCGCGGGCGATCAGGTGGACCAGCACCTCGGTGTCGGTCTCGGACAGGAAGACGACACCGTCGGCGACGAGCTTCGCACGGAGCTCGGAGGCGTTGTCGATGATGCCGTTGTGGACGACGGCGACCTTGTTCTCGGCGTCGAGGTGCGGGTGCGCGTTCTCGTCGCTCGGGGCGCCGTGGGTGGCCCAGCGGGTGTGGGCGATGCCGGTGGTGCCGGTGAAGCGCTTGGGGACGCGGGCCTCCAGCTCGCGGACCCGGCCCTTGGCCTTCACCATCCGCAGGGTGGCGGGCTTGCCGGCCGACGCCTTGCCGGTGATGACGATGCCCGCGGAGTCGTAACCCCGGTATTCCAGCCGCTGCAGCCCTTCCAGCAGCAGCGGAGCCACATCACGCTTCCCGATGTATCCGACGATTCCGCACATAAAGTTTCTGCCCCTCCATCGACGTACTTGTGGTGCCCGTTGCTCAGCCGTAGACGATGCGGCGCAGCTGGCGGAGCGAGAGCTCCGGCGGCGCGACCGCGCGGTGCGGCAGCTCGGCCGCGATCCGTTCGAAGATCTCCGCGTTGACCAGGCCGCCGGACTGCAGTTCGCGGTGGCGGCGGCGGACGAAGTCGTCGGTCGTCTCGTCGAAGTACGCCAGCACGTCGAGGATCACCCGGGCGGCTTCACCGCGCTGGAGCGCGGTGCTGCGCACCAGGTGATCGATGAGGTCGTCATGCGACGGGCGGCGTTCGAGCACTCGTTGATATTGCGGTGGGCGGGGCGCTTACGCAACAATTCTGCCCGATATCGGGCAGGGGTCGGTGTGATTGCCGTCTCGCGGGACCCCAAAAAGGGCGGACGAGTCGGGGTTGCTCGCTCAGAGCCGCTTGAGCACGGCCTGCTTGGCGGCGGTGAACTCGTCGTCGGTGAGAACCCCGGCGCGGTGCAGATCGCCGAGCTCGCGCAGCCGGCGCAGCAGGGCGTCGTGATCGTCGCCGGACGGTGCGGGTGCGGCGGGTTCCGCAGGTGCGGCCGGGGGTGCGATCTCCGGAGCCGCGGTGGTGGCGCCTTCGAGGGCGCCGTCCGCTCCCGCCGCCGTGCCCGGCAGCCGTACGAGCACCGCCGCCGCGACCAGCACCGCCGTGTACTCCTTCTTGGCCAGCCCCCACAGGTCCAGCGAGTACCGGTCGTACTCGGCCGCCGGGGCCGGTGCCGGCCCCTCGCCCCGTACGAAGCGCAGATGCCCGTTCTCCAGGCCGATGGCGGGCACCCACTGCACGCCGGTCACCTCCGACACCGGGAACAGGACCGGGCCGCCCGACGTCTTGGCCGCCTTGGCCTTCCAGTTCCAGGTGAGGCGGACGGTCTCCCCGTCGAACGAGGCCGTGCCGTCCCCGCCGCCGCCGGCGACCGGCACCGCGGGCCCCGGCAGCAGGAACTCGTCCACCGCCCCGGTGGGCACCTGCTCGACCAGCAGGGCGTTGCGCACCTCGTCGACGAAGTACTCGGCCACCCCGGTCCGGTCCTTCTCCACGGTCAACTGGTAGGGGTCCGCGCCGTCCTTGAGCCGGCCGTCCGCCGCCCGCAGGACCGGGCACGCGCCGTCGCGCAGCCGCAGTCGCAGCCGGCCGCCCCTGCGGTCCGGCTCGAAGGAGATCCCCGCCAACGCCGGCAGTGGGACGACGCATTCGCCCAGTCCCTCCCGGAGCGGGTGGATGCCCTTGCCCCGGCCGGGCGTGATCCGTACCGATTCGCCGTCGAAGGTCCAGGTTCCGTCGCGCTGGATTATTTCCGCCATGCAGCGGATTCTGTCAGCCCGCATGACAGCGAAGTGGTCTACACCTTGACCACGCGTGAGGCGCGCGATACGCATGGTGATGGTTCGGTTGTTCAGGAGCTCCACAGGTGTGAACCCGTCGAAAGGGACCCGGCTTGTGAGACTGCACAGGACACAGCGCACCGCCCTTCCCCGCCTTCTCGGCTCGCTGCTGCTCGTCACGGCGGCCGGGATCTCCGGTATCGGCGCGGCGGCGGAGGGAGCGGCGGCGGACAGCGGCCCGGCCGCCGCCTCGCCCCGTCCGCTCGACCAGATCGTGCCCGCCCCCGCCGCGGCGAAGCCCGGCGGCACCCCGTACACCATCACGGCGGACACCAGGATCCGCGTCGACGGCTCCGGCGAGGCCCGGAAGGTCGGCGACTACCTGGCGGGCTTGCTGCGCCCGTCCACCGGATACGCGCTGCCGGTCACCGGCGACGCGGGCAACGGCATCCGGCTTCGCCTCGACCCCGGCAACGGTGAACTGGGCGCCGAGGGCTACCGCCTGAAGTCGAGCCGGGGCTCCGTCACCATCACCGCACGCGGCCCCGCCGGGCTCTTCCACGGCGTCCAGACGCTCCGGCAGCTGCTCCCGGCCGACGTGGAGAAGAAGAGCCCCCAGCAGGGTCCGTGGACCGTCGCGGGCGGCACGGTCACGGACACCCCGCGCTACGCCTACCGCAGCGCGATGCTCGACGTCTCCCGGCACTTCTTCTCGGTCGGCGAGGTCAAGCGGTACATCGACCAGCTCGCCCTCTACAAGATGAACAAGCTCCATCTCCATCTCTCGGACGACCAGGGCTGGCGGATCGCCATCGACTCCTGGCCGCGGCTCGCCACGTACGGCGGCCAGACGGAGGTCGGCGGCGGCCCCGGCGGCTACTACACCAAGAACGACTACAAGGAGATCGTCCGGTACGCGGCCTCCCGCTATCTGGAGGTCGTCCCGGAGATCGACCTGCCCGGCCACACCAACGCGGCACTCGCCTCGTACGCGGAGCTGAACTGCAACGGGGTCGCGCCGCCGCTGTACACCGGCACCAACGTCGGCTTCAGCTCGCTCTGCGTGCCGAAGGCCGTCACGTACGACTTCGTGGACGACGTGGTCCGCGAACTCGCCGAGCTCACCCCCGGCAAGTACCTCCACATCGGCGGCGACGAGGCGCACTCCACCAGCCACGAGGACTACGTGGCCTTCATGGACAAGGCGCAGGCCATCGTCGGCAAGTACGGCAAGACCGTGATCGGCTGGCACCAGCTGACCGGGGGCACGCCGGTGAAGGGCGCGGTCGCCCAGTACTGGGGTTACGACAGGACGGGCGCCGCCGAGCGCGAGCAGGTCGCGGCCGCCGCCGTGAACGGCACGAAGCTGGTGCTGTCCCCGGCCGACCGCAGCTACCTCGACATGAAGTACGACAAGGACACCAAGCTCGGCCTGGCCTGGGCCGGTTACGTCTCGGTGCAGCGCTCGTACGACTGGGACCCGGCGACGTACCTGGCCGGTGCCCCGGCGGAGTCGGTCCTCGGCGTCGAGGCGCCGCTCTGGTCGGAGACCCTGAGCAACAGCGACGAGATCGAGCAGATGGCGTTCCCCCGGCTGCCAGGGGTCGCGGAGCTCGGCTGGTCGCCCGCGGCCACGCACGACTGGGACACGTACAAGGTGCGGCTGGGCGCGCTGGGGCCGAGGTTCTCGGCGCTGGGCGTCAACTACTACCGGGCGCCGCAGGTCCCCTGGGCGGCTCAGTGAGCTGACCGGGCCCGTCCGGCGACCGCGCGCCTCCGGTCGCCGGACGGACCCGGTGCCCGCGCTCCACTCGTCCCCTTCGCCCCCTTCGCCCGCGGCCGTCGTCGCCGCTCACCAGACCAGCACCCCGCCACCCGCCGACCGGGCCCGCAGCGCGGCCCGGGTGATGTTGGCGAGCCGGGCCGCCACGTAATCCTCCCCGTAGCCGCTGTGCGCACCGAGTTCCGCCGTGTGCCCGCGCATCAGCTCGCACTCGGCGAGGAAGCCCTCGACGTCCTCCGGCTGTACGTACAGGTCGTCGGCGGCCAGCTCGGGGAAGAACCGGGCTCCGATCGCCCGCGCGTGCTCCGAGCCCCAGAGCCTGGTCCGGCTGCTCTCGAACCCGGCCATGTCGCTGCCGTCCTCGGGGTCGTCGAGCAGCCGCAGCTTCCCCGGCTCGTCGTACACGAAGGTGTGCACCAGCAGCGTCATGCCCCGAACTCCCCCCGACAGCCTTCGAGTCCCTCGACGGTGACCTCGATGCTCCGGCACTCCTCCCAGCGCGCCCGGTCCATCCGCAGCCGCTGCAGGGTGACCGGCGCTCCCCGTACGGCGGCGACCGTGAGGCCGTCCGGCAGGTAGCCGAGCCGGTGCGAGACGCCCAGCGAGCGCGGGTTGTCGGTCATCGCGGCCGACACCGCGGTCCGGGCCCCGAGGCCGGCGAAGGCTAGATGCAGGGCGGCGGCCCGCATCTCGGTGCCGATGCCCCGGCCCTGGTGGGCCAGGCCCAGCCACGATCCGGTGCTGACCTGGCCGGTCACGGCGAAGTCCTCGGCCATCAGGTCCTGCCGCCCGACCACCCTGCCCTCGTACAGCACGGCGAGACTCAGCGCCCAGTCCCGTACCGACCAGCCGGCGACGGTGGACAGCACGTGCTGGAGCACTGCCCTGCCGCGCTCCTCGGGCGGTACGTCGGTCCAGGGGACCGTGAACGGCATCTCGTCCGGCGCGTGCACCCCGTGGGCGGCGACCGACGCGAGGTCGTCCAGCAACTCCAGGTCGGGGAGACGTAGTTCCAGGCGCGGCGTGCGGAGGCGGAGCCCGTACAGGGGCCAGTGCTGCGGCTTCATGGACGGACTCTGCCGGGCGGGACGGCGCGCTGTCGAGCGGATTCCCCGGCCCGCCGGGCCGCGGGCCCTTCCTCCGGGCGCCGCGCTGGCGCGCGTCGGCCATGGCCCGGGCGTCGCGAGACGGGCGGGACTCACGCGGCGGCCGCGGCCCGGGCTTCGCGAACGGTCAGGGGCGCGGCCAGGGGCGGCCGGCCAGGCGCTCGATGTCGGTGTTGAAGCGCCTCAGGTAGGCGGCGAAGCCGGAGATGTCCTCGTCCGACCAGTTGGCCATGACCCGCTCCAGGGAGTCGACGAGGCCCTCGCGTTCCGCGTCGAGCATGCGGGCGCCCTCGTCGGTGATCCGGAACTTGCGGGCCATGCCGCCCTCGGGGTCCGGGATGCGTTCCACGAGTCCGGCGCGCATGGCCGCCGCGGTCTGCCGGTTGAGGGTGGAGACGTCGAGCCCGAAGGCGTCGCTGAGCTCACCGATCGACATGGGCCCCTGGACACGGACGCGGCTGAGCAGGATGTAGGCGCTGCGGTCCATCAGGCCGTCCTTGCGCCGGCCGCCCTTGTTCTGCAGGAGGCCGTGGCGGCTGAGGAGCATCTGCTCGTACTCGACCTCGTGTGTGGGCCTGGTCATGCGCCTGCCGCCTCCTGTTGTGGTCCGGGCGTCCCGGCCTGTACCCGGATGTCGGCCGCCATTCTCCCACAGCTCTATGCAACATACATATAACGTGCCCGATGCATGAAGTGTGTACGATGCATAGCCTTCTTCCGATGTATACCCGAGGAGTCCCGGATGGGCGCGCCCCAGCCATCAGCCCGCAGCGGCGGTGTAGTCGCCACGCTGGCCATCGCCGGCACCACTGCGGCGATCATGCAGACCCTGGTCACCCCGCTCATCGCGGAGCTGCCGCAGATCCTGAGCACCACCCCCTCGAACGCGGCGTGGGTGATCACCGTCACCCTGCTGGTGTCCGCCGTCTGTGTGCCCGTCTCCGGACGTCTGGGCGACATGGTCGGCAAGCGCCGGATGCTTCTCGTGTGCTCCGTGCCGCTGATCGCCGGCTCGGTGGTGTGCGCGCTCTCCTCGTCCGTCGTCCCCATGATCGTCGGCCGCGGTCTGCAGGGCATGGGCATGGGTGTGCTGCCGCTCGGTATCGCCCTGCTGCGTGACGTGGTCCCGGCGGAGAAGCTCAGCTCCTCCATCGCGCTGGTCAGCGCCTCCATGGGCATCGGCGGCGCGCTCGGTCTCCCGATCGCCGCGGCGGTCGCCCAGTACACGAACTGGCGGGTGCTGTTCTGGGGCTCGGCCGGCCTGGCCACCGTGGTCGCGGTGCTGATCTGGTTCCTGATCCCCGATGTGCCGGCCGGTGCCAAGGGCCAGCGGTTCGACGTGCTCGGTGCGCTCGGCCTCGGGGCGGGCCTGGTCTGCCTGCTGCTCGCGGTCTCCAAGGGCGCCGACTGGGGCTGGGGCTCGGCCACCACGCTCGGCCTGTTCGCCGCCGCCGTCGTCGTGCTGCTCGCCTGGGGCCTGTGGGAGCTGCGTACCCGGGACCCGCTGGTCGACCTGCGCACCACCGCGCGTCCCCGGGTGCTGATGACCAACCTCGCCTCTGTCTTCGTCGGCTTCGGCATGTACGCCAGCATGCTGATCGCGCCGCAGCTGCTCCAGCTCCCCTCCGCCACCGGCTACGGCCTGGGCCAGTCGATGCTCGCGGCGGGCCTGTGGCTGGCGCCCGGCGGCATCATGATGATGCTCATCTCCCCGCTCGGCGGAAAGCTCATCGACGCCCGGGGCCCGAAGTTCACCCTGGTGTGCGGCGTCCTGGTCATCGCGGTCGGCTACGGCCTGGCGCTGGTGCTCATGGGCTCCGCGTGGGGCCTGATGGTGGTGGGCATGGTGACCAGCAGCGGTGTCGGCCTGGCGTACGGTGCGATGCCCGCACTGATCATGGGCTCGGTCCCGCTGTCCGAGACCGCCGCCGCCAACGGCTTCAACACGCTGATGCGCTCGCTCGGTACGTCGATCGGCGCCGCGGTGATCGGCGTGGTCCTCTCCCAGATGACCGTCACCATGGGCGGCTACAGCCTCACCTCCGAGAACGGCTTCCGTACCGGTCTCATGGTCGGCTGCGGCGTCGCCCTGGTCGCGGCGGTGATCGCCGCCGCCATCCCGGCCGCGCGCCGCGCCGAGTCCGGCACCGGCGCCGACGCCGCCGTGGAACAGGCCACGGCCAAGGCCTGACCTGCGCCGGACGCCCGGCCGCCCGGACAACGTACGAGATGCGAGCCGACGACAACGCGTCGGCGCCCCGGCCCCGTCAACCAGCCCCGCACTGCGACTGGTTGGCGGGGTCGCTCCGGTTCGTCACGTCGGTGTCCGGCCGTCGGCACATCGCCCCTCCCTCCCCGGTAAGGTGGCAATCTTCGGCCGGCGTCAGCCTCCGGAGCCCTGAAGGTGAACGCCCATGACACACTCCGTGCCGCGCCCCACCCGCCGCCGCCTCGACGCCGCACTGGACGGCCTCGCGGTCACCTTCCGCGAAATGACCGCCCACCCCGACGAGAACAACTGCGAGTGCCACTGGGGCAGCGCCGAGGAGCTCGCCCAGCTCAAGGTGGCGGACAGGGAGTTGGACGCCGACCTCCTGCGGCGCACCTGGGCGGCTCCCGACTGGAGCGACCACCCCTCCGTGCTGCGCCGGATACTCCCTCAGTTCGCCCGGTCCCTGGTCGCGGGCCACACCGACCCGTACCGCGACCCGGACGACATCGGCCGCTCGTTCGCCCGTGGCCGCTGGCAGCAGTGGCCCGCCGAACAGGCCGCAGCGGTACGAGAGTTCCTCGACGCCTGGTGGGCCGACACACTCACCGACCCGGCCCCCGTCCTCTCCGCCCACGACCTCCTCGCCCTGATCACCGAGGCGTCCGGCGAACTCCGCCCGTGGCTGGCCCACTGGGAGTCGCAGTCCGGAACCACGGCCGACCGGCACCTCACCGCAGCCGCCGACCACTGGGAGTACGAACTGCTCGGCGACGACCTCCCCTGGGACGCCTGGGACAACAGGCAGGAGAAGTGCGCCGAACTGACGGCCTGGCTGCTGGACCATGGCCGCCCCCGGCTCGTCGCCCACGGAGCACCCGCCGAACTCCTCGACCGGATACGGCTCCTGGGCCTCACCGGCGATGACCGCTGGGGCCACCCCCACTGGCCCGGTTACAGCTACTGACCCACCGTGCCGCGCCCGTCGGTCATCGCACCGCGTCCGCTTCGACTGGGCTGGGGCCCGTCCGGCCCTGATCCGCCGGACAGGCCCCAGCCGGGATCGGATTCGTCGTGGATGGTCAATGCTCCTGCGAGGTCGAGGTCGGCGACAGTGCCGTGTGCCCCGGCGCGGACGAGCAGCACCGCGCCGAGCGCGGTGCTCCAGAACGTCCTGGCCTCCACGTCGAGCGGCCTGCGGGCCCTCCAGCCGCGACTGTCGATGAGCCGGCTCACGTAGCGCTCGGATTGCCGGAACAGCAGCTGGAGGTGCCGGTCGACCACGGGGGCGAGTTCTGGTTTGGAGATTCCGGCGGCGAGTGCTCGCGCGACTGGCGGGAGCGAGGGCATGGCCAGCACGGCGCGGGCGATGTTGCGCCGAAACGTCGCCGCATCGGGGGCTTGGCGACCGATGCGCTCGATCCGTCGGGCGTCGTGCAGCAAGCCGAGGAAGGCGGCGTGCACGAGCAGTGAGTCCTTGGAACCGAAGTAGTAGGTGACCTGATTGGGGAAGGCGCCTGCCGCTTTCGCGATCTCCGCGACGCTCACCTCGGCGCCGGGCCGCTCCTCGCAGAGCCGCGCAGTTGCCTCGATCAGCCGGCGCCTCGTCGCGCGACCGCGATCACGCGACCGGGCCGACGTTGATGGTGCTTCGGTCCGCTTCTTCTCCACACCGAAATTGTATGTGATACAACAAGGCTGTTCGCTTGTATCGCATACAAGAAAGATTGAAGGGCATGCACCGGACTGAAGTCGTCGTGACCGGACTCGGCGCGATCACCCCACTCGGGGCAGACGTGGCGTCCACCTGGGACGCCCTGCTTGCCGGCGAGTCCGGCATCCGCGGCGGCGTCCTGCGCGGCCACGAGGACGTCGGCCTTCCCGACATCGTCGCGGGGACGATGGCGATCGACCCCGCCGAGCTGCTGCTGCCGGTACAGGCCAGGCGGCTCGACCGCTCGCAGCAGGCGGCCCTCGCCGCGGCGGCCGAAGCCTGGGCCGATGCCGGCACCCCGGAGGCGGACCCCGACCGGCTCGCATCGGCGATCGGCACCGGCATCGGTGGCGTACGGACGCTGCTGAAGGAGGACGACGTACTGGAAACGGCCGGGATCCGGCGCGTCTCACCACGCACGGTCCCCATGCTCATGCCCAATGCGGCGGCGGCGCTGATCAGCATCGAATACGGTGCACGGGCCGGGGTCTACACGCCCGTCTCGGCGTGCTCTTCCGGTGCCGAGGCGATCGCCCTTGGGGCCAGGCTCATCCGTTCCGGCGAGGCGGACGTGGTCATCGCGGGCGGGACCGAGGCCGCGATCACTCCGATCACCGTCGCCGGCTTCGCCCAGGCACAAGCGCTGTCGCGGCATACCGCCGAACCTGCGGCGGCGTCCCGGCCGTTCGCTGCGGACCGCAGCGGATTCGTCCTCAGCGAAGGCGCCGCTGTCGTGGTCCTCGAAAGCGCCGAGCACGCCGCCGCCCGAGGGGCCCGCGTCCACGCGGTGCTGGCGGGCGCCGGCATCGCCGCCGACGCTCACCACATCACGGCGCCCGCTGCCGATGGCTCCGGTCAGATCTCGGCCATGCGGAAGGCACTCGCACAAGCCGGTCTGGCTCCCGAGCGGATCAGCCATGTCAACGCCCACGCCACCGGAACTCCGGTCGGCGACGTCGCCGAGGCGCACGCGATCGGGGAGGTCTTCGGCCGCGCCACCGTGACAGCCCCCAAGGCTGCGCTCGGTCATCTCTTCGGCGCCGCCGGCGCGATCGAAGCGCTCATCGCCGTCCTCAGTGTGGAGCACGGCGTCATCCCGCCGACCCGCAACATCACCGCGGCCGGCGTCGGTCCCGACATCGATCTCGATGTCGTCGCAGAGCGGCGAGACGTCCCCCAGGAGGCCGTGCTCAGCAACTCCTTCGGCTTCGGTGGGCAGAACGTCTCACTCATCGTCACCGGCACACGCCACTACGCGTCCCGTACAGCCCCGAACACAGCATGATCCACGCGAACGCACCGTTGTCCGTGGAGGGCCGCTGCCGATCGACCGAGCGTTGCACGTGGTCACACGTGTCGAGGAGATGTGGCGTGCCCACAAGTGATCGGTCACTCGCATCGACCACGAGTTCACCGTCGACGGGATTGTGATCTCGCGCCGTACGGTCACCCGCGGGGCGTGAGGCCGGCGGCGTACGGATGGGGCGGGCCTCCGGAGAGGCCCGCCCCATCGTGTCGGCGCTGCGTCAGGACGGCAGGCCCAGTTCGCGGGCGATCAGCATGCGCTGGACCTCGCTCGTGCCCTCGCCGATCTCAAGGATCTTGGAGTCGCGCCACATCCTGGCCACCGGGTACTCGTTCATGAAGCCGTAGCCGCCGTGGATCTGGGTCGCCTCGCGGGCGTTGTCCACCGCCACCGTCGAGGAGTACAGCTTCGCGATCGCGGCCTCCTTCTTGAAGGGTTCGCCCGCCACCATGCGCGAGGCGGCGTCGCGCCAGCCGACGCGGGCCATGTGGGCGCGCATCTCCATGTCCGCGATCTTGAACTGGATGGCCTGGTTGGCGCCGATCGGGCGGCCGAAGGCGTGGCGCTCGGCGGCGTACTTCACCGACTCGTCGACGCAGCCCTGGGCCAGGCCCGTGGACAGGGCGGAGATGGCGATCCGGCCCTCGTCCAGGATGCGCAGGAACTGGGCGTAGCCCCGGCCCTCCTCGCCCAGCAGGTTGGCCAGCGGGACGCGGACGTCGGAGAAGGACAGCTCGCGGGTGTCCGAGGCGTTCCAGCCGACCTTGGAGTACGGGGCCGCGACCGTGAAGCCGGGGGTGCCGGACGGCACGATGATCGAGGAGATGAGCGGGGCGCCGTTCTCCTTGCGGCCGGTCACCGCCGTCACCGTGACCAGCTCCGTGATGTCCGTACCGGAGTTGGTGATGAAGCACTTGGAGCCGTTGATCACCCACTCGCCGGTGGCCTCGTCGCGCACCGCCGTCGTCCGGGTGCCGCCCGCGTCCGAGCCGCCGTCCGGCTCGGTCAGGCCGAACGCGCCGAGCGCCTCGCCAGAGCAGAGCTTCGGCAGCCACCGCTGCTTCTGCTCCTCGGTGCCGAAGCGGTAGACCGGCATGGCGCCGAGCGAGACCCCGGCCTCCAGGGTGATCGCCACGGAGGAGTCGACCCGGGCCAGTTCCTCCAGGGCGATCCCGAGGGCGAGGTAGTCGCCGCCCATGCCGCCGTACTCCTCGGGGAACGGGAGCCCGAACAGGCCCATGCGCCCCATCTCCCGCACGATCTCGTACGGGAACTCGTGCCGTTCGTAGAAGTCGCCGATCTTCGGCGCGACCACGTCGTGCGCGAACTCCTCGACGGTGCGCCGCAGTTCCTCGTGTTCGGCGGTCAGCCGGTGGTCCAGGGACATGGCAGGGGTCACTCCTTGTGGGAACGGGTGTCTATCGCACCGAGAGCGCGCGGACGGTACGGGACGGGCTGGGTCGGCCCAGTTGTTCGGCGAGCCACACGCTGGTGGCGGTGAGCGCGTCGAGATCGACCCCGGTTTCGATACCGAGGCCCTGGAGCATCCACACGAGGTCCTCGGTGGCGAGGTTTCCGGTCGCGCTCTTCGCGTACGGGCAGCCTCCGAGGCCGCCCGCGGAGGCGTCCACCGTGGTCACCCCGTGCTGGAGCGCGGCGAGGGTGTTGGAGAGGGCCTGGCCGTACGTGTCGTGGAAGTGCACGCCGATGGTGTCGGTGCGTACCCCTTCCTCGTTCAGCTCCGAGAGCAGGGTCAGAACGTGGCCCGGCGTGGCGACGCCGATGGTGTCGCCGAGGGAGAGCTCGTCGCAGCCGAGGTCCATCAGCGCCTTGGCGACCCGGACGACCTGGTGGACGGGGACGGGCCCCTCCCACGGGTCGCCGAAGCACATCGACAGGTAGCCGCGGACGTGCACCTTGTCGGCCTTGGCGCGGGCGACGACCGGCTCGAACATGGCGAGTGACTCGTCGACGGTGCGGTTGAGATTACGGGCGGCGAACGTCTCGGTCGCCGAGCCGAACACCGCGATCCGGCGGGCGCCGAGCGCCAGCGCCCGGTCCAGGCCGCGTTCGTTCGGGACCAGGACCGGCAGCGCGACGCCGTCGATGTCGGCCAGGCGGGGGAACAGATCCTCGGCGTCGGCCAGTTGGGGCACCCACTTGGGATGCACGAAGCTGGTCGCCTCGATGGTGGTCAGGCCCGACGCCGCCAGCCGGTGGATGAACTCCGCCTTCACCGCGGTCGGTACGACGGCCTTCTCGTTCTGCAGCCCGTCGCGGGCACCGACCTCGTGGATGCGGACCCGGGCGGGCAGGTCCTGGGCCGGGACGGTCATGGGCAGTGTGCGGGGCGTGGTCATGCTTCCTCCCCGGGAGCCTCGGAGTATTCCGCGGGGGCCACCACGGCCAGGATCTGGTCCATGGCGACCGTGGCGCCGGCGCTGACGTCCAGTTCGGTCACGGTCCCGGCATGCGGGGCGGAGATGACGTGCTCCATCTTCATGGCCTCCACCACGAGCAGGCTCTGACCGGCCACGACCTCGTCACCGACCGCCACCTTCACGACCGTCACGGTGCCCGGCATGGGCGCGGCGAGGGTGTCCGCCCCGGAACGGCCCGCGCCGGCCAGCGACGCCTCCACCGGGTCGTGATCCTGTACGTGCCAGCTGTCGCCGTCCCGGCCGAGCCACACCCCGTCCGGGGAGGGGGCGTGGCTGAACGCGTGAGTGACACCGGCGAGTTCGAGGGTGAGGCGGGGGCCGGAGATCTCGACCAGCCTGGCCGTCTCCTTGCCGCCGGGCAGCGGGGCCAGCGGGCCGCAGGCCCCCGTCACGGGCTGCGGCGGCTCGGCGCCCTCCCCGACGTGGCCGAACGTCAGCTCCGTACCGGTCGGACAGGAACGCAGCGAGACCTGCACCGGGTCGTGGCCCGGCAGCCGGAAATCGAGCACCGTGCGGGCCGGGGTGCCGCCGAGCCGCCAGCCGCTCGGTACCGAGAACGGGTCCACCCAGCCGGTGGGGACGTCGGTGGGGGAGGCGGCGCAGTGGTGCAGGAGTGCGGCTGCCGCGTACACCTCCTCGGGGACGCCCTGCGGGACCAGGCCGGACGCCTCGCGCTCCACCAGACCCGTGTCCAGGTCGCCCGCCGCCACCGCCGGGTGGGCGAGCAGCCGGCGCAGGAATCCGGCGTTGGTCGGGACGCCGAGGATGACCGTGTCCGCGAGCGCCGTCCGCAGCCGGCGCAAGGCGGTGGGGCGGTCGGGGCCGTACGCGATGACCTTCGACAGCATCGGGTCGTACAGGCTGCCGACCTCGCCGCCCGTGCCGAGCCCGGAGTCCGTCCGCACGCCGTTGCCCTGCGGCTCGTGCAGCGTGAGGACCGTGCCGCCGGAGGGCAGGAAGCCGCGGGCCGGGTCCTCGGCGCAGATCCGGGCCTCGATGGCGTGGCCGGTGAGTGTGATGTCCTGCTGCTGGTAGGGGAGTTGCTCGCCTGCCGCGACCCTGAGCTGCCACTCCACCAGGTCCAGGCCGGTGACCAGCTCGGTGACCGGGTGCTCGACCTGGAGGCGGGTGTTCATCTCCATGAAGTAGTACGAGGCGGGGTCGTTGCCCGGGACGATGAACTCCACCGTGCCCGCGCCGACGTAGCCGCAGGAGCGCGCCGCCTGGACGGCCGCTTCGCCCATCGCCGCCCGGGTCTCCTCGTCGAGCAGGACGGAGGGCGCCTCCTCGATGATCTTCTGGTGGCGGCGCTGGAGCGAGCACTCGCGCTCGCCGAGGTGGACCACGTTGCCGTGGGTGTCGGCCAGCACCTGGATCTCGATGTGCCGGGGGCGGTCGATCCACCGCTCCACCAGCAGGGTGTCGTCGCCGAACGAGGACCGCGCCTCGCGCCGGGCGGCCGCGATCTCGTCCCCGAGCAGGGTCTCGTCGCGCACCAGCCGCATGCCCTTGCCGCCGCCGCCCGCCGAGGGCTTCAGCAGCACCGGCATCCCGATCCCGCCGGCCGCGTCGACCAGCTGGGCATCGGTGAGCCCGCTCCCGGACGAGCCGGGCACCACCGGAACCCCGGCCGCCGCGACCGTCTCCTTGGCCCGGATCTTGTCGCCCATCAGCGTGATCGCGGAGGCGGGCGGGCCGATGAAGACCAGCCCCGCCTCGGCGCACGCCCGCGCGAAGCCCGCGTTCTCGGCGAGGAATCCGTATCCCGGGTGGACGGCCTGCGCGCCGGTGCGACGGGCCGCGTCCAGCAGCGCGGGCACGCTCAGATAGCTCATCGCGGCCGGGGCGGGCCCGATCCGTACCGCCGTGTCGGCCTCCCGCACGTGCCGGGCATCCGCGTCCGCGTCGCTGAAGACGGCGACCGAGCGGACGCCCAGCTCCCGCAGCGTGCGGATGACACGTACCGCGATCTCGCCGCGGTTGGCGACCAGAACCGTGTCGAACATCGTCATCTGTTCCTCACATCCGGAAGACGCCGAAGCCGGGCGTTGTGTAGTCCCTCTGGGGAAGTGGGGCGTTAGCGCACGCGGTAAGAGCCAGCCCCAGCACCTGCCGGGTCTCCAGCGGGTCGATCACGCCGTCGTCCCAGAGCCTGGCCGTGGCGTAGTAGGCATTGCCCTGGGTCTCGTACTGCTCGCGGATCGGGGCCTTGAAGGCCTCCTCGTCGGCCGTGCTCCAGTCGTCGCCCAGCTGGTCGCGCTTGACCGTCGCGAGGACGGACGCGGCCTGCTCGCCGCCCATGACGGAGATCTTCGCGTTGGGCCACATCCACAGGAAGCGGGGGGAGTAGGCCCGGCCGCACATGGAGTAGTTGCCCGCCCCGTACGAACCGCCGACCACCACGGTCAGCTTCGGGACGCGGGTGCAGGCGACCGCCGTGACCATCTTGGCGCCGTGCTTGGCGATGCCGCCGGCCTCGTAGTCCCGGCCGACCATGAACCCGGAGATGTTCTGCAGGAAGACCAGCGGGATACCGCGCTGGTCGCACAGCTCGATGAAGTGGGCGCCCTTCTGGGCGGACTCGGAGAACAGGATGCCGTTGTTGGCGACGATCCCGACCGGGTGCCCGTGGATCCGGGCGAAGCCGGTGATCAGCGTCGTCCCGTACTCGGCCTTGAACTCGGCGAACCGCGAGCCGTCGACGACCCGGGCGATCACCTCGCGCACGTCGTACGGGGTGCGGGAGTCGACCGGGACGGCGCCGTACAGACCCGCGGGATCGACCTTCGGCTCCTCGACGGGCTGCACGGACCACGGGAGCGCGCCCCGGTCCGGCAGGGTGGCGACGATGTTCCGCACGATCCGCAGCGCGTGCGCGTCGTCCTCGGCGAGATGGTCGGTCACCCCAGACGTACGGGAGTGCACCTCGCCGCCGCCCAGCTCCTCGGCCGTCACGACCTCACCGGTCGCGGCCTTCACCAGCGGCGGGCCGCCCAGGAAGATTGTGCCCTGGTTGCGGACGATCACGGCCTCGTCGCTCATCGCGGGGACGTACGCCCCGCCCGCCGTGCATGAGCCCAGCACCGCCGCGATCTGCGGAATGCCGGCCCCCGACATCCGGGCCTGGTTGTAGAAGATCCGGCCGAAGTGCTCCCGGTCGGGGAAGACCTCGTCCTGCATCGGCAGGAACGCGCCGCCCGAGTCGACGAGATACAGGCAGGGGAGACGGTTCTCCAGCGCCACTTCCTGGGCCCGCAGGTGCTTCTTCACCGTCATCGGGTAGTACGTGCCGCCCTTGACGGTCGCGTCATTGGCGACGATCACGCACTCCCGGCCACTGACCCGGCCGATCCCGGCGATCACCCCGGCCGCCGGGGCGGCGCCCCCGTACAGCCCCTCGGCCGCCAGCGGGGCCAGCTCCAGGAACGGGGAACCCGGGTCGAGCAGGGTGTCCACCCGCTCCCTGGGCAGCAGCTTGCCGCGCGCCACATGCCGGGCGCGGGCCCTCTCACCCCCGCCGAGCCTGGCCGTGGCGAGCCGCTCACGCAACTCGTCGGCGAGCGCGTGATGCGCCGCCTCGTTGGCCTTCCAGGCCTCGGAGGCGGGATCGGCCGCGCTCGCCAGCACCGGTGCCTGCTGCATCGTGTCGAGCCCCCTTGCCCGTACCGCAGTAGTTAGTGACCGTTAACGTCCGACTTCAGGTTAACGAGCGCTAACAGCCTTGTCCAGGGCGGAATGCCCGGGCGGAATAATGGCCCGCGCCGCTCCCTGCCCCGGGGCGGCGACGCTGGCTCGGGGCGGCCGTGCTCGCCGACCGGGTGCGGCTGCGCCGCATCTGCCTGACGGGTCTCGCCGTCGGGGTTCGCGGGGTGGTCCTCTCCGCCGCGGCGCTCGTGGGACCGCTGCCGGAACGCTGGACGCTGCTGGGCCTGGCGGTCGGCATCGTGGCACCCCCGGCGCTCTCGGCCGCGTACGCCACCGGGCTGCTGCTCTGGTTCACCACGAGGGGCGGTGCCGCGACGGCCCGGGTCCTCGCGCCCGCCGGGCGGATGGCGCTGACCAACTATCTGAGCCAGTCGCTCGTCATGGCCCTGGTCTTCTCCGGCTACGGGCTCGGCCTGTACGGGCGTACGGCCGCCGCCGCGGCGGCGGCTGGCGGGGCGCTGGTGCTGTACGCCTGCCGGCTCGCCCTGAGCGGGTGGCTGACGCGCCGGTACCGGCTCGGTCCGGTGGAGCGGCTGCTGCGGGCCGTGACGCTGTGGGCGCGGCCCGGCAGGAGTTAACGTTCGCTAACCCGACTGTCTAGAATCGAATCCATGACCACGAGGACGGACGCCCCCACCCGCCGCGAGCAGATCCTCAAGGAGGCCGCCCGCCTCTTTGCCGAGCGCGGTTTCCACGGCGTCGGTGTCGACGAGATAGGTGCCGCCGTCGGAATCAGCGGTCCCGGGCTCTATCGCCACTTCCCCGGCAAGGACGCGATGCTCGCCGAGCTGCTGGTCGGCATCAGTGAGCGGCTGCTGGCGGGCGGGCGGCTGCGCGTGTCGCAGGACGCGGCGTGCGAGGACGGATCCCCGCGGGCCCTGCTCGACGCGCTCATCGAGGGGCACATCGA
Source organism: Streptomyces sp. NPDC102437 (assembly GCF_044765565.1). Lineage (NCBI taxonomy): Bacteria > Bacillati > Actinomycetota > Actinomycetes > Kitasatosporales > Streptomycetaceae > Streptomyces > Streptomyces sp. NPDC102437. Next base: position 77,013 of record NZ_JBIWKI010000030.1, read on the forward strand.
CTTCGCCCTCGACGACCGCCCCCTGATCACCCTCCACGACCGCGAGCTGGACCGGCTCCGGGACGCCGACCGCAAGCGGGTCCGTCAGCTCCAGCGGCAGTACGTCGAGGTGTGGGTGGAGGTGGTCCGCGAGATGTACCAGGACCTGCCCGAGCACGAGGCCCGCGCCGCCGTCCACGCCGTCTTCGGCCTGCTGAACTCGACCCCGCACCTGGGCCGGCCCGGCGCCCAGCCGGACCGCGCGGACACGGCGGCACTGCTGCACCGACTGGCCCGCGGGGCGTTCGAGGCGGCGGCCCGCGCGTAGGGCGGGTCGGCGGGTGTCCGGCGGGTGGGTCCGCGTTTCCCGCCCGGCCTTGAACATATGAATTAATGCGAAAAGGGAGAGGTGTCTCCTCGTATTCCCTTTCATTTTCCTCGATGAGCGCCGTCGGACGCAGTTCCGCGGGGTCCGCAGGCTTATGGTTTGAGCTGTCTCATACGCGCCTGATGAGGAATTTGAATGAAAACATGTCAGGTTTCGATCGTTGTCCCCTGTTTCAATGAGGACGAGATCATCGAGGTATTCCACCGTGCGTTGATCTCCTCCCTCGAACCGACTCGGCGGACCTTCGAGATCTGTTATGTCGACGATGGCAGCAGCGACCGGACCAGGCTCCGGATCGGTTCGCTCGCCACTGCGGACCGGAGGGTCCGCTACACCTCCTTCAGTCGCAACTTCGGCAAGGAGGCCGCCATGCTCGCGGGACTGCGCATGTCCCGCGGTGACGCCGTCGTCCTCATGGACGCCGACCTCCAGCACCCGCCCGAACTGCTGCCCCGCATGCTGGAGCTGCGGCAGCGCGGCTACGACCAGGTCGTCGCGCGGCGCGACCGCGCGGGAGAAGGCGCCCTGCGCACCTTTCTCAGCGCCCTCTACTACCGGGCCGTCGGCCGGTGCATGGACGTCGAGGTCGTCGACGGCGAGGGCGACTTCAGACTGCTGTCACGCACCGCCGTGGACGCCGTGCTCGCGATGCCCGAGACCAACCGGTTCTCCAAGGGGATCTTCTCCTGGATCGGCTTCGACACCGTCGGTTTCACCTACCCGAACGTCCAGCGCGCGGCGGGAAGTTCGAAGTGGGGCGGCAGACGCCTGCTCAACTACGGGATCGACGGGCTGGTCTCCTTCAACAGTCATCCGCTGCGCCTGGCCATCCACATCGGCCTCGCGCTCGCGCTGGCGGCACTGGGATACGCCGTGTGGACCATCGTCGGCGTCGTGCTCCACGGTGTCGTCGTACCCGGCTACACCACCCTGCTGACCGCTGTCGTGGCGCTCGGCGGAATCCAGCTCGCCACGCTCGGCGTCATCGGTGAATACGTGGGACGGATCTACTCCGAGTCGAAACGCCGCCCGCACTACCTGGTGCGGGAGACGGACGAATCTCCGCGCGCCCACCTGGTCGATATTCCGGCGGAGTTGCCCCCGGGCCCGTCCGCCCCCGGGGGCGGGAGACCGTCGGCGCGACGCACCGGGGCGACCGCGCTCGGGGCACCGACAAGGCGCACCCTGCGCCAGTTCATCGAATTCGGATTGATCGGAATCATCAATACGGCGGTATACCTGGCGGTATACGCCTCGCTGAACGTGTGGATTCCCTATCTGGCCGCACATGTCATCGGATACTCGGTCAGCGTCGTGGGATCATTCCTGCTCAACTCCTGCATCACCTGCCACACGAGGCCGACCTGGCACGCCTTCGTCCGGTATCCCCTGTCGAGCGTCGTCAATCTCGTACTCACCGGAATTCTGCTCTACCTCGGCGTGAGCAGTCTGGGCATGGACAAGAACATCGCCGCCGTGGCCGCAGGGATCCTCGCCACTCCCTTTTCGTTCCTGCTCGCCCGCTGGGCCATCGACTCCGGTGCCGCCCTCGCCCGGCAGGACTGCGGCCCGGCCGGGAGCAGTACCGGACACACCACACCGTGAACCCACCGCCTGAACCTTCTGGCGCGCAGGAGGCGAGCAACGCACGAAGGGCACCAGCGCACATGACCACGGACACGCCGAAATCCGCCGGCACACAGGCGGAGGGCGAGAAATCCCCCCGGACGGAACCTGGTCCGGGACCCGCGAGGCGGTGGGCGGCGATCGGGACATCGGGCCTCGCACTGCTGCCGCTCGCCCTGCTCGGCGCGGCTTTCTGGATCGGCAGGCTGGTCCGCCCGGGAGGGGACGACTGGTGCTTCCTCCCGGTCGTCCGGGACGAGGGCGCCGCTGGGATGATCGGGAAGTTCTTCCTCCACGACAACGGACGCATCGCCAACGCGTTGCTCGTCATCGGGTACGGAGCCTTCGGCGTCCCAGGTCACCAATGGTTCGCCCTGGTCAGCGGGGTGCTCATGCTGGGCATCCTCTGGGCGCTGGTCGCCTCCGCGCTCAGGAGGGCCGGGCTGACCACGCCACGTGGGCTGGCGCTGCTGGTCGGCGCGACGACGGCGGCACTCCTCTTCTTCGCGACGCCCAACCCGTACAAGGCGTTCTACTGGCCCGCCTCCTCCGTCTCGCACACCGTCGCACCGGTGCTGGCCTGTGCCGCCGTGATCCCGCTGCTGCGGGCACGGACGCGGCGGGGACGCGACTTCGCGCTGGGCGTCGCGTACCTGGCGGGGATGTTCATCGGCACCCTGTCGGAGGAGACGGCGATCGTCGCGGTCGTCGTGCTCGCCGCCGCCCTGCTGACGAGCCGGTGGGCCCTTCCCGGGGCCGGCCGGACCCGTACGCGCGTCTGGTGCGTGGTCGCCTTCGCCGGGGTCGCCGTCGGGGTGGCCATCCTGTACCTGTCGCCCGGCGCACGCTTCCGGCGCGGACGGTTCGGCGCCGACAGCACCTCCATGTTCGGCCCTGAGGCGCTGACCGCGGCGCTGCGGGCGTTCGCACACGTCCTGGCGACGGTCTTCACGACGTGGCAGTACCTGGGAGCGGTCGCCGTCGGCGTGCTGCTGGGCCTGCTGGTGCGCGGAGGCGAGCGAGGAACGGATGTGCCGGACGGGTCCCTTCGCCGCAGGCCCCTCCTCCTGGTTCTCGTCGGATTCCTCGCCTTCCTGGTCTCCGGCTACCTCTGCATCGTCGTCGCCCTCCCCGCCTTCGGGGCGGGCGCGGGGACCGCGTCGCGCATCTGGGGCGACTTCCTCCTGCTGTACGTGCTGCTCCTGGTCGGCGTCGGCGCCCTGCTGGGCCCGTGGCTGCGGGCCCGCCGATGGGGGATCCGTACGGCGACGGCGGGCGTCGCCGCCGTCATGTGCGCCGCGAGCTGCGTCGGCCTCGCCGTCCCACTGCTCCGGCTGGAACGGCAGATGGACGTGCGTGCCCAGCGGTGGGACCGTCAGGACCGCGCCCTGCGGGAGGGGGCGGCGCGCGGCGCCCGGGTGCTCCCGTACACGCCGGTGTCGGTCAGCGGGATGCTGGAGCCCTTCGGTGACCACGGCCGACGGGCGTGGCCGGCAAAGTGCGTCGCCCAGTACTACCACCTGGAGAAGATCACGCACTCGACCCGGCTGCCCTGACCGGCGGCCACGTTCGATCCGTCCGTCGGGCAAGACATCCGGCACACTGCGCACACCTGACGGCACAATGGGTTCATGCCGATACCCAGCCGTGCCGCTCTCGTCGAACATCTCGTCCGTACGCGTATCGCCGGAGACGTCGCCACACCGCGCGACAACAACCTCTCCCACTACCGCAAGCTCGCCAACGGCGACCGCCACTACTGGCTCGGCCTGGAGCTCGGTGACCGGTGGCGCGACGAGCAGGACGTACTGGCGGTGATGGCCGAGCGCTGTGGGGTCAGCGACGATCCGGAGCACCGGTTCGGGCAGGACACCATCGACCCGGAGCTGACCGTCGACGCCCTGGAGCGGATGGCGGCGCGGCTGCGGAAGGCGGCGGCGGGGGCGGAGCGGGTGCTGTTCGCGACCGGCCATCCGGGCGGGCTCCTCGATGTGCACCGGCAGACCGCGGACGCGCTGCGGGCCGCCGGATGCGAGATCGTACGGATCCCCTCGGGGCTGATCGCCGACGAGGGCATGGTGTTCCAGTTCGCGGACGTCGCCGTGCAGGAGCGCGGCGCGACCCTCTGGCACACCCACTCGCCCGCCCCGATGGCCGCCATCCTGGACGGCCTGGAGCGCGAGGGCCGCCCGCTGCCGGACCTGGTCGTCGCCGACCACGGCTGGGCGGGTTGCGCGGCGCAGCGCGGTCTCGACGCGATCGGATACGCGGACTGCAACGACCCGGCACTCTTCCTCGGCGAGGCGGAGGGGACGCTCCAGGTGGCCGTCCCGCTGGACGACCACGTGCTGGACCCGCGGTTCTACGACCCGATGACGGAGTATCTGCTGGACGCGGCGGGGCTGACGAGGGGCTGACGAGGGGCTGACGAGGGGGCAGGGGGGCCGGCCCGGTAACGTCCCGGCCCGGTCAGACCGGCCCGGTACCCGTCCCGCCCGCCCCACGCCCCCGCTGTCTCAGGCCCGGTGTCGGGTCCAGGTACACGCGGCGGATCGACGGATAGCGCTCGCGCAGCTGCTCCTCGGCCTCCTCGCACGCCCACTCGATCTGGTCGGCGGTCGAAGCGTCCCGGAAGTCGACCTTCGCGGCGATCAGGATCTCGGTCGGGCCCTGGATGAGCGTGGTGAGTTCCAGCACGTCGATGATGTGCGGGACGGAGAGCAGTTCCTCGCGGATGCCGGCGCGCACCCGCTCCGGCACCGGGCGCCCGATCAGCAGCTGGGCGTTGGACCGGCCCAGCACCCAGGCGACGTACACCAGCAGCAGGCCGATCAGGACCGACGCGATGCCGTCCCAGACCCCGGAGCCGGTCAGCTGGCCGCCGAGCAGGCCGCCCGCGGCGAGCAGCAGACCCGCCAGCGCCGCGGAGTCCTCCATCACCACGGCCTTGACCGCGGTGTCGGCGGTGAGGCGGAAGTAGCGCCTGAGGCGCATCCGCAGCCGGGCGGCTTCCCTGCGGACCTGGCGGAGCCCGACGCGCAGCGAGAAGGCCTCCAGCACGAAGGCCACCCCGAGCACGATGTACGAGACGAGCGGATCGCCGGGCTTTCCGCCCTCCGTGAGGGCGTGGATGCCGTCGTAGACCGAGAAGACCGCACCGCCGACGAACGTGGCCACGGAGGCGAGCATCGCCCAGATGTAGCGCTCGGGGCCGTAGCCCAGCGGGTGTTCCTCGTCCGCGGGCTTGTCGCTGCGTTTCAGCGCGGTGAGCAGCAGCAGTTCGGTGACCGTGTCGGCGACCGAGTGCGCCGCCTCGGAGAGCATCGCGCTCGATCCGCTGATCACCCCGGCGACGGCCTTGGCCACGGCGATGCCGAGATTGGCGGCTGCCGCGACGACGACCGTGAACGTGGACTCCCCACCGCCGGACTTCGTACCACTTGTGGTCTCGTCGCTCATGGTGGGGAGTATGTCCGAATCGGCGGGGCATGGCCCGCAGGTGCCGGACGCGTCAGTCCCGGGGTACGCGGACCACGCCCTCCTGGATGACGGTGATCGCCAGCCGGCCGTCCTGGGTGTAGATCCGGGCCTGGCCGAGCCCGCGCCCGCCGGACGCGGACGGTGACTCCTGGTCGTACAGCAGCCATTCGTCGGCCCGGAACGGCCGGTGGAACCACATCGCGTGGTCCAGGCTCGCGCCGACCACGTCGCCGACCGCCCAGCCCCCGCGCCCATGGGCGAGGAGCACCGAGTCGAGCAGCGTCATGTCGGAGACGTACGTGGCCATGCAGACATGGAGCAGCGGGTCGTCCGCGAGTTTCCCGTTGGTGCGGAACCACACCTGGGAGCGGGGCTCGCGCGGTTCGCCGACGGTGCCGAAGGGCGGCTCGTCCACGTACCGCAGGTCGACCGCGGCCCGCGCCTCGATCAGCCGGTCCACGACCCCCGGCCCGCTGAATCGGTCCGCGTACCGGGGCAGCATCTGCGCCGCCGTGGGCAGCGTCTCCGGGTCCGGGGCGGGCGGCATGGCCGCCTGGTGCTCCAGGCCCTCCTCGTACGTCTGGAAAGAGGCCGAGAGGTGGAAGATCGGCTGGCCGTGCTGGACGGCGACGACCCGGCGGGTGGTGAAGGAGCGGCCGTCGCGGATGCGGTCGACGCTGTAGACGATCGGCGCGCCCGGGTCGCCCATCCGGAGGAAGTAGGAATGCAGGGAGTGGGCGGTCCGGTCGGCGGGGACGGTGCGGCCCGCGGCGACCAGGGCCTGGGCCGCGACCTGGCCGCCGAAGACCCGGGGGACGACCGCCGAACGGCTCGTACCCCGGAAGATGTCCCGCTCGATCTGCTCCAGGTCGAGCAGATCGAGCAGGGAGTCGAGTGCTGCGCTCATGGAAGGAACGTAGCCGCTCTCACAGGCCCATGGACTTGGCGATGATCGACTTCATGACCTCGTTGGTGCCGCCGTAGATGCGGTTGACCCGGTTGTCCGCGTACAGGCGGGCGATCGGGTACTCGTTCATGTAGCCGTAGCCGCCGTGCAACTGGAGGCAGCGGTCGATGACGCGGTGTGCGACCTCGGTGCAGAACAGCTTCGCGGACGCGGCCTCGGCGGCGGTCAGCTCACCGGCGTCGAGGGCTTCCAGGGCGCGGTCGGCGACGGCCTCGGCGGCGTCCACCTCGGCCTGGCAGGCGGCCAGCTCGAACTTGGTGTTCTGGAAGGACGCGACGGTCTTGCCGAAGACGGTGCGCTCCTGCACGTACTCCTGCGCGAACCGGACCGCGGCCCTGGCCTGCGCGTACGCGCCGTAGGCGATGCCCCAGCGCTCGGACGGCAGGTTCTGGCCGAGGTAGTAGAAGCCCTTGTTCTCCTCGCCGAGCAGGTCCTCGACGGGCACCTTCACGTCGGCGAAGGCCAGCTCGGCGGTGTCGGACGTCCGCAGGCCGAGCTTGTCGAGCTTGCGGCCCAGGGAGTAGCCCTCGGACTTGGTGTCGACGGCGAACAGGGAGATGCCGAAGCGGCGGTCCTCGGCGGTCGGCGCCGAGGTACGGGCGCAGACGATGACGCGGTCGGCGTGGACGCCGCCCGTGATGAAGGTCTTGGAGCCGTTGAGCACGTAGTGCGTGCCGTCTTCGGAGAGCTTGGCGGTGGTCTTCATGCCCGCGAGGTCGGAACCGGTGCCCGGCTCGGTCATCGCGAGGGCCCACATCTCCTCGGCGGAGACGAACTTCGGCAGGTAGCGCTTCTTCTGCTCGTCGTTGGCGAGCATCTTGATGTACGGCAGGGCGAGCAGGACGTGCACGCCGGAGCCGCCGAAGTTGACGCCCGCGCGGGCGGTCTCCTCGTACTGGATGGCCTCGAACTTGTGGGTCTCCAGGCCGGCGCCGCCGAACTCCTCGGGCACGTTGATGCCGAACAGGCCGAGGTCGGCGAGCTTGGTGTAGAGCTCGCGCGGCACGATGCCCTGCTGGAACCACTCGTCGTAGTGGGGGACGACCTCAGCCTCGATGAAGGCGCGTATGGTCTCCCGGAACGCCTCGTGGTCCTCGTTGAATACCGTACGGCGCACGGGGTGCCTCCTAGATCAGCTTCGGTCGGCGTCGGCCCGGCCGGCGGCCTGGCTAAGCGCTTGCTCAGATACATTCAAAAGTTACCCGGCAGTCATGGAAGCTGTCCAGGGTGATGCGCGGCACGCCCGGACACGGACATCGCCCTGATGCGGACATGCGGAGGTCCTCCCCGGCGGCTGGCCGGGGAGGACCGTCGTGCGTCCTTCTGTGACTGTCGCCGCTACTGCGGCTTGAAGGAGCGGATCTGGTAGTTCCCCTGGAGGTTGCCACCGCTGCCGGCGGGGGTGGAGCCGACCCGGGAGTTGTAGTTGGTCTGGGTGTAGTACTGCACGCGGTGCCCGGTCGCGTTCCACACGGAACGGACGTTCTGGCCCCGCTGGATGAACGAGCAGTTGTCGGCGGTATTCGCCCGCCGCTCGTCGGACCACTGGCAGCGGGTACCACCCCCGTTCCAGTCGCTGTAGATACAGAAGTACCCGGGGCTGCAACTGAACGAAGCCCTGGCGCTCCCGGTGGCGGCGGTCCCGGTGGCAGCGTTCCCCGGAGCCGCGCCCGCGGCGGGCCCGGTGGCCAGCCCCAGGGTGAGGGCGAGGGAGGTGACGGCAAGCGCGCTGAAGCGGTTCAAGACAGAGACCTCTTTTCAGACGGTGCCCAGGGTTCCGTGCCCTGGTCGCCGCCAGCGTGGCACGGCCGTGACCTGCGCAGACAGGCGGAAACGGGGGCGCTCGAAGCCCGCATCGAAGATCGCGGCACGCCTTCGTGCACCGGCGCGAACACCCCGCCCGGCGCGATTGCGCACGGGCGCAGTCGGGCGGACCGACGTCCGTCGTCTGCCAGGGGCGCGTCGAGGTCCCGCCCAGCAGGTGGTCACGGAGCCGGTCGGCGGCGGGTGTGCAGCGGCACGAAACAGGGAGGCGCCCGGTCGGGAACTCCGGCCGGGCGCCTCCATCGCTTCCCCTGGCGGGAGCTAGTCCACCGAGGCGATCGCCGTCTCGCGGGCGGCCGTCTCCGTGCCGTCGGCGAGGGTGGCGGTCACGCGGTAGTACGTGGTCGTGCCCTTGGGCATGGTGGTGTCCGCGTACGACCAGCCGGTGATGTCACCGCGCGTCTGGACGTCGACCTTGTCGAAGACATGGGTCGACGGGTTCCAGCGGTAGACGGCGAAGCCGGTCACCCTGCTGCCGTTGGCGCCCGTGTCGCTGCCCAGCCACCAGCGGACCGAGCCGTACACGTCGCCGTTGAGGTGGCCGAGCGGGTTGTCGCCCACGGCCGGGCCGGCGTCGACGTCGGGGCGCAGGTCGAGCTCGGTGACGTCCTGGACGGGGGCGCCGGTACCGGGGGCGAGCTGGTTGCCGTACTGGTCGACGGCGACGACGCTGTAGCGGACCTGCTCGCCATCGGCGACCGTTCGGTCGAGGTGGTGGGTCTGCGTGAACTCCTGGGGCCTGAGGGTCCAGCCGTCGATGAGCGGCTTGTAGACCCACTCGCCGTCGACGAGGGTGCCGCGCATGATGAGGTAGTGGTCGAGACCGGGCTCGTCACTGGCGTCCCAGCTCAGCGAGACGCCGTTCTCCCGGGCGGTGGCGGTCATGCCCGTCACCGGGGGCGGCGGGGTGCTGTTCCCTGCGACGGCGACCGGCATCTCGACCGAGGGGGTGCCCCAGTTCCCCGCGCCGTCCGCAGCCACGACCAAGTAGTAGTACGTGGCGCCCGGCGGCGGGGCCGCGTCCGTGAAGGACGTGCCCTGGATGCCCTTGGCGACCTCCACGACCGTGCGCCCGCTCTCCGTGCGCGGCTTGTTGTAGCGCAGGACCGCGTACCCGACGAAGTCCTCGCTGGTGGCCTCCGACTTGTCCCAGGTCAGCGTGACCCCGCGCTCGTCCTCGACCGCCTTCGCGTTGTACGCGGTGTTCACGGGACCCGTCTTGTCCCGCGTGTAGAACGCCGCCGCGCCGGAAGCCGCCGACTCGTTGCCGTGCGTGTCGACCGCCGTGACGACGTAGTAGTACGTGTCCCCGGTCTGCGGCAGCGGCTGCTCGTACCAGGAGTTGCTGAGCGGCTTGTCGCCGTTCAGGCGGTTCGCCGGGGTGAGCGCGACCGGCCCGCCGGTGGTGGAGCGGTACACGTTGTACCCGGCGAGGTCCGCCTCGGTGTTCCCGTACCAGGAGAGGCCGACCTTCTCGGAGAAGTCGGGCTTCCAGGCGTCCTCGACCCCCTTCGGCGCCGCGGGAGCGCTCTTGTCGACGGTGGTGACGGGCTTGTCCGCCGTACCCGCGGACTCGTTGCCCGCCTTGTCGTAGGCGCGGACCTCGTAGTAGTAGACCGCGCCGTTCTTCGGCAGCGTGGTGTCCGTGTACGAGGTGGAGGTCGTCGCGGCCAGTGGCTTGGTGCCGTACGAGGTGCCCTGGAGCCGGCGGTACACGCGGTAGCCCGCGAGGTCCATCTCCTTGTTGGCCGTCCATTTGAAGTTGGCCCGGTACGAGGAGTCGTACGTGAGGGAGGTGCCGGTGGGCACGAGGGGCTTGACCTTGTCGACGGTGGCGGACGTGCGGGGCAGGTAGTCCGCCTTGACGTTCGCGGCGCCCGTCCAGTTGACGAAGTCGAAGCGGAGCGTGTGCGTCCCGGACGGGACGGTGATGTTGACGGTCTTGGTCTGGGTCGTCGAGACGTTCTTCCAGATGTCGACCTTGCGCGTGCCGTCGAGGTAGACGCGCAGGCCGTCGCGGGTCGCGACGGGGATCGAGAAGGGGCCGCCGGAGCCGAAGTCCCGGGTGACCGTCCAGCGCACGCCGAAGTAGTTGCTGGGCAGCCCGGCGGCGGGGGCGCCGGTGCCCCAGTTCTGATCGATCTTCGAATCGCAGTCGGTCTTCTTCGGCGTACCGGAGAAGGTCGTGTTCGCGTAGAACTGCCTTTTGAAGACGGGCGACTTACAGGTCACGGTCGCCGTGGCGGCACCGGCGGCGGACGTGCAGGTGAGCAGGGCTCCGGTCGTCGCGAGGACGGTGGTCGCGGCGAGCGCGGACGCACGAGTGGCTCGGGTCATGCCTTCCTTCGTTCTGGGTCGGGGGGGGGGGGGGGGGGGGGGGGCCACCCCCCCCCCCCCCCCCGCCGGGGGGGGGGGGGGGGTGGGGGGGGGGGGGGGGGGGGGGGTGCGCCCCCCCCCCCCCCCCCCCCCCCCCCCGACCCAGACCTTCGGGAAGGGTGTGGGGTTGTGCGGGCTTCGCGTGTGGCGTCCCTCACACAGGGCCGGGCCGGCCGCCCTCAGCTGAGGAAGGCCCCGCCCTTGACGGAGGTGACGAACGCGGACCAGCCGGCCGTCGGGATCACCAGGGCGGGCCCGTGGGGGTTCTTGGAGTCGCGGATGGGGATGCCTGAGGGGTGGTTGTCCAACACCTCGACGCAGCTGCCTCCCTCGTTCCCGCTGTGGGACGACTTGCGCCAGCCGCTCAGCGATGAAGCAGTCGGGATTGTCTGCTCAGCCATGGTGTTCGTGTTCCTTCGTTGCTGCCCGAATCAGGGCGAGGGACTCTCTCAGCGGCAGTGCGTCGCCTAGCGCGAGATCATAGGCGCCTTGGAGCCGCTCGACGATGTCCGGAGCATCGTGCACCTTGCCGATGCGCAGCCCTTCGGAATAGGCCACAGGGGGCTGATCCTCGAACCACATCAGCGTCAGCATGCTCTGCATGAGTGGGTGAATTCCCATGCCGAACGGCATCACGTGCACACGCACACGCTCGGTCTCGACCAAGTGGACGATGTGTGCGAGCTGGTCCGCCATGATCCTTGAGCTGCCAGCCGGGCGGCGCAGAACAGCTTCGTCCAACAGTGCCCACACTACGGGTGTCACAGGGTCGGAGAGGATCTGCGAGCGCTCAAGTCGTGTGACAACGAGCCTGTCACGCTCCTCCTCGCTCAATGGAGGGAAGCCAACGCGCAGAACAGCACGCGCGTACGCCTCCGTCTGAAGGATGCCGGGGACGAAGGTCAGTGCGAACTCGCGAATCACAGCGGCCTGTCGTTCGAGCTGGAGCGCCGCCTCGAAGTAGTCGGCGACCGCCACGTCATCCTTGCCCGGCAGGAAGCTGCTCAGCACGTTCCCTGTGTTCAGGGCCTTGTCCAGGCGCCGTGCGTCCTCCTTGGACGGGATGCGGCGCCCCGCCTCGATGTGCGAGATGTGCGACCGCGTCATGATCGCCGTGTCGGCGAGCTGCTGCTGCGTCAGGCCTGCCGTCTCGCGCTGCGCCTTCAACCAATCGCCATAGGTATTACTCATGGTCAACTCCCGTGCGACAACGGTTCTGTCACCTCCAACCCCCTGGCGAGCCTAATCCGCCCCGTCTCACTCTGTGAGTGAATCGCTACACAGGGGTGGATTTCGTCGAAGGCCCCTCAACCTCAAGGAGTTGACGTGATCACCCAGATCCCCGGCGCCTCGGCGCGACTGCTTCCGTGGGTCGGCCCGGATGGCAAGCCCTGTTACGTCATCGGTGACGGGACCGGACGCGTATCCCGTATGGCCGACAACATCGAGAGCATGCAGCTCGGCATGGCCGTCGAACTGCTCGACCACGCCGACGACATGCTCGACGACGACCGCGACGTCACTTCGGTGCAGCTCCGTTACCTCCTGGCCTGCATGGTCGAGGCGTTGCGCGACGTGCACCGGATCGCCCGGAGCCGGGGCGATCGGCTCGCTGCCGCAGCCTGTGATGGGAGCAACTCGCCCCAGTCGCAGGACTGAACCGAGCGTGAGGGAACCGACCGCCCCGGCGCCCGGCTGGCCGGGCACCTGGCTGCCCTCGCCGCCCTGCTCACCGCCACCCACGCGGGGAACCCCGAGTGTGGAGCCGCTGAGGCTTGAACCGTGCCTGGTTGGCCGATTCTCTTCGTTGCACCTGGGAAGTGGGCCGTGACAGCATTCGACGCGTGTTCGATATCGGGGATGACGCAGCAGAGCCGTCTGTTCGGTGTTCAAAGATCGCAGATTTGGCCGACCTTCCTGATTCTGAGGTGCGGTCGACACCGGGTGTGGTCCTGGAGTCGGCCCCTGCCGTGACGCTGGAGGGAGCCCGGACAGCGGCGGCTCGGCGTGAGTTTGCTGTGTTGCTGGGTGAATTTCGGCGTACGGCGGTGCTGGTGCCGCTGGATGGTTCGGGGGATCTGTGGTCGGCGGAGCAGGGCGGGGTCCGTTGGATCTGTGCGTTCTCGGACGAGGAGGCGTTGGCCCGGTTTGCGCGGGCTCGGGGGGATGCGGCGCGGGAGTGGGTGTACCGGACGGTGTTGGGTGCGCGGTTGCTGGATGTGATGGTGCCGTTGTTGCCGGGGCCGGCGGGGGTGGCGCTGGATGCGGGCGGTGAGGACGGGGTGTTGTTCCCGCCGGTTGAGGGGATCGTGCCGGATTCGGTGGCGGTGGGTCTCGGGGGTGTGGGGTGAGCGGGGACGGGTCTGGTCTTCGTGTGCCGCCTGAGGCGTTGGCTGCGATTGCGAAGGGGATCGATCTGGCGCATGCCGAGCTGAAGGA